>JAZLLV010000039.1:0-17818 GCA_045598365.1 Lachnospiraceae bacterium | reverse complement strand
GCATAACAATCAAAAGATAAATGATTATGGGGTAGGGGGAATTATACCCTTATCCGCTGCAGCATATACGTTGGAAGAAGGTTAACCACAAAAGGAGGGGCCATGAAAAAATGATTTCTCATTTTTTCACAGCCCCTTTTTCTATTTAATATTACCTGCCATATAGTATAATAGAAAATGTAAATATTATCGGAGGTATGTATGAACAACAGTGAATTAAAAGCTTTACTTGATGATATGTCTCTTGACGAAAAAATCGGGCAGCTTACCCAGCTTGCCGGTTCAATGTATGGTGCCGATGCCATAGTCACCGGTCTCCTTGATATGTTTAGGATAAATGATAAGGCTCTTGAAATGAGCGGTTCCGTTTTAAGCGTTATAGGTGCAGAAGCCGTGAAAAAGCTTCAGGACGAAAACCTATCAAAGCAGCCCCACAAAATTCCCCAGCTGTTTATGTATGATGTTATAAACGGATATCAGACCATATACCCTATTCCCCTGGCACAGGGCGCCACCTTCAATCCTGACACAGTTGAAAATCTTGCCCATATGGCAGCTGTAGAAAGTGCCGCCGCAGGTATTCATGTGACCTTCTCTCCCATGGTTGATTTGGTAAGAGATGCAAGATGGGGCCGTGTTATGGAATCCACCGGAGAAGATCCGTACTTAAACGGAGTTCTCGGTGCTGCCATGGTAAAAGGTTATCAGGGCGACGATATAAAGAAAAAGGGTAACATAGCTGCCTGCGTGAAGCATTTTGCTGCATATGGCGGCGCTGAAGCCGGCAGAGACTACGATAATGTTGAACTGTCCGAAAGGACACTAAGAAATGACTACCTTCCTGCTTACAATGAATGTATAAAGGCAGGTGCCAAGCTTGTAATGACCTCCTTCAACACATTAAACCGCGTTCCCTCCACCGGTAATAAGTGGCTTATGAAAAAGGTGCTTCGTGAAGAAATGAACTTTAACGGAGTTCTTATTTCAGACTACGGTGCCGTAAAAGAAATGGTAAATCACGGATATTCAAAGGATGAGAAGCAGGCCGCATTACAGTCCATAAATGCAACCCTGGACATGGAAATGATGTCCACCGCCTATATCAGCCACTTAAAGGAGCTTGTGGACGAGAAAAAGGTATCCATGGAAATGATAGATGAAGCAGTAATGAGGCTGCTTGTCTTAAAGAACGAGCTTGGTCTTTTTGAAAATCCTTACAAAGACGGAAATACCGAAGACGAAAAGCGTCTCATTCTGTGCGATGCCCATAGGAAACTTGCCAGACAGGCCGCTGCAGAATCCTTTGTCCTTTTGAAAAATGCAGATGGCTCTCTTCCTCTTTCAGATGATAAATCCATGAGCTATGCCTTTATCGGTCCCTACGCGGACGAAAAGCAGATACATGGCTCCTGGTCCTTCCCTGAAAATTATGATTCCTTTGTTTCCATAAAAGAAGGCATTATGGAAAACATAAAAAATGCTGAGGTTTCATTTAGTTTAGGGGCCTTCAGACTTGATCATACAAAAAAACTTAAAGACGGCTCCTTCTTTGAAGTGGATGAATCCTGTAAGGATAAAATGCTTAAGGATGCACTAGAGTGTGCAAGGAAAGCAAAAACAGTCGTTATGTGCCTTGGTGAACATTTCATGCAAACAGGCGAGGCA
Source organism: Lachnospiraceae bacterium (assembly GCA_045598365.1). Lineage (GTDB taxonomy): Bacteria > Bacillota > Clostridia > Lachnospirales > Lachnospiraceae > UBA1258. Next base: position 16,153 of record JAZLLV010000039.1, on the reverse strand, counting down.
ACCAGCCATACTGAAACAAAGCTTTCAAAGGACCAGATGGAACTTTTAAGAAAGGTTTACGAAGTAAATAATAACATAATCACTCTTGTATTTGCGGGCCGTCCCATTGAACTTGAAGAAGTAAGTCGCTATTCAAAGGCTGTTTTATATACCTGGTTCCCTGGAACCGAAGGCGGAAACGCAATTTATGATGTTTTATTTGGAGTAAGCGAACCCGGCGGCCGACTTCCCATGAGTTTTTCTTACAAGGCGGCTCAGCTTCCAAACTACTACAACAGATTTAACACCGGCCGCCCCAACAACGGCACCCTGGATCAGGGCTTTGTCATGGGTTATATAGACCAGATTGATAGGTTTATGTATCCCTTCGGATACGGTCTCTCCTATTCAGCCTTCAGTTACGGCAAAGTAACCTTAGATAAGGCATCTCTTAAGAAGGACGGATGCATAACCGCTTCGGTTGTTCTAAAAAACACAGGCACCAGAAAGAGTACCGAAACTGTTCAGATGTACCTTCAGGATCTTTTCGGAAATGTTGTAAGACCCAAAAAAGAACTTAAAGGCTTTAAGAAAATTACTCTTCTTCCCGGTGAGGAAACCACCGTTTCCTTTGAAATCAATGAGCCTATGCTACGATTCATAAACATTGATATGGAATATGCTTCCGAAGAGGGAGATTTTAAGGTTTATATAGGTCCTAACAGCGAAACCGATAATTTTGAATGTTTTGTACTTGAATAAACATAAGAAAAATCATTGAATAATTTTGCCATGAATTAAAAAGCCGGTTGTGAAGTGCTTAAAAATTTTTTCACAACCGGCTTATTTTTACAAATCTTTACTTGTCTTTATTGTGGCGGCGTAGGCACTGTTACAAAGTCCTAAAACCGCTGATATGATAAACAGTGTCTCAATTCCCAAGGTCTGCCAGATTAAGCCTCCAAAAAGGGCTATCAGGATTGTAATTAGATGATTAACTGATATACCTGTAGAAATCGTTGCCCTAACCTCTTCCGAATTGTCCGAAATGTCCTGAACATACACATTTGAAGCCATGGATGCAAGGGATATAACCGAATCCAGCACATAGTTTATACAGCAAACAATAAATGCAATTTCCTTAGGGAAAATATGGTGTGCAAATCCATAGAAGAAACAAACAATTACCAAAATCAAGGTGTCTGAAATCATCACAATCTTATATCCGATTCTGTCAATTAACTTACCCACAAGAGGAGCTAAAAAGAAACAGCAAATGGCGGATATGGCAAAAAGAAGACTGATTATCGCAGCATTGGCACCGTAAAAAAGTATTAAAACATAGGGGCCGAATGTAAAGAACACCTGCTTTCTTGCCCCGTAGAAGACTTCAAGCATATAGTATTTAGTGTATTTCTTTCTGAAATAAAACCTGCTTTTAGCCTTATCAGTCTCACTTTTTCCTTTGATTCTGAAAGCGAAAACAGCACCACAGGCCATAATCACCGTAGCCACAAGGAAAAACGGCTTATAAAGTGTCTTTGCCGAAAGGAATGTAAACACGCCGATGATAACTATATATCCCACAAGTGTTCCGGCCTGATATAAAGCATTCTGATATCCAAGAGCCTGTCCACCCTGATTTTCCTTAGCGTACTCTAAGGACAATGTATTTTTCATTCCAAGCTGAATATGTTCACCAAGTGAATATGTGCATACCGCAATGGTAACAAGAAGCTTTGTGGGTGTGACAACCGAAAGCAGTCCCATACCGACTAGCATTATAAGTGCACCGACTTTATAAAGGGTCTGTGCGGAGCAGGTGTAAAGAGCCGCAAGAATGAAAATCAGAAGAAGTCCCGGAATTTCTCTGAAGAACTCCGCAAGTCCTCTGTCGAACTCGCCCATTCCGACTATCTCCGCCATGTAGTTGTCTATTATTCCCTTATATATTCCATAGCCTAAGCCCGTTACAAGCAAAGACAAAAGAAATACTTTATAAAAGGAATTTTCCTTAAAAACACTTTTTAATTTATTCATTTATTAATCACCTATTCCTCCGGATTTTTTTCGGTTTTTATAACTGCACAGCCATCAATAACCTTAACAGAACCTTTTGCCGGCCATACCGGCATTTCCTTAAACTCATCACTTCTTATAATATTTCTAAACTGATCGTCGGATATAGGTTTTAAATCAATTCCAAGATAGTTTATAAAGTAAAGTTCTCTGCTTGCGGTGCTTCCATATGTTCCATTCCAGAACACAGGGCCTGCGCCGGTAAATGCATAGTCATAAATCGGCTTAAAAAACTCATAAGTAAAGTCATATCGTATAATTCCGCCAAGAGCCACCGGCATATCCGGATCGTATTCATCAAGGTTTCTTACTGCCGCAAGCATAAGTTCGGCCTGAGTATAGGTGGCTTCATAAGACAGCTTATAGCAGATTGCAGATGCATTTGCGGATATAACATTTGTGGAAACTATAAAGGCAATCGTAAGATACACAATCCACTGGAACAGATTGTTTGCTATACTATCGTGAAACTTTTCAAGCAGAGCAAACATAAACCCGAATATTAAAATATAATGATGCTTCATGTATAGATTTATACCGTTTGTGGGTATAAGTATCAGAATAACATTCATGCAAAACGGTACAAGTAAAAAAGCAACTACGGCCACTGCCGTATTAAGCAAAGAATTCTTCTTTGCACTGACTATGACTGTTATTACAAATACTACTGCCAATAAAATAAGTAAAACCGTATACACATAGTTTCTCTTCATTACAGAATCCCCTGTAAAGAAGGTTATAAACCACACAAACACATATTTTAAGCTAAACCCAATATTATCGATCATGGTTTTAACAGAAAAGTTTTCTACGCGGCCAAGCACCTGTATATTAAAAAGCTTAGTTACTATTCTTATAACAAACAGATTGCTTACGGCAGCTATAGCACCGGCGGCAACTACTTTTCCAAGTTTTACAAAGGCCTTTGAAAGCTTTTCGCCATCAAAAATATCATAAACAAATAAAAGAACCGTAAGGCCTGCAACTGCACCCACATACGACTGAAAGCAGCCAAACATTCCAAGAAAAGAAATAGTTCCAAGTACAAAGCCCCCCCACTTCTTTTCCCTTATAAGCTTTATGCCAAGCACTGAAAAAAGCATGGCAAGTGCATAGCATAAGCATGTATATAAATAAGCAAATTGCCTGATTACAGGTGATACCGACATCATTAACGCCGACAGCAAAACCAGATATCCTGTCTTTTTTATATTAAACATCACAGCAACAAGGAATGTGGCCTCTGCAATAAACAGGCAGTAAAACAGTACCGTAACAAAGGGTATAATAAGATTTCTTCCAAAAAACAGGTTAATCAGTCTTATCATCCAGCGTCCTGATGCTGCCGCAGTGTCTGCTCCTGTATACAAATAGGTTCCTTCAATAATTGAGTCCGGTCCTGAGTACCAGTTAATGGAGAAATAGAAATAGCAAAAAAAGCATGTAACCAAAGAAGAAAGATAAACGGTTATCATCTCCCTCTTTTTTCCAAGTGTCATACTTTTTAACAACCCCTTTATAAATTCGTCGGGGGACTTTTTAAAAAATTGTTCCATTCAAATTCTCCAAACCGTCGGATAAGCTTTTTTCGTTCTTTACATATAAATCGATATTACAGATTTCATAATAATAAACCTTGGGAGTTTATTCAAGCCCCCAAGGTTTTACAGGATTTCAGTGCTTTATGTACTTTTTAAGTAATTTCTCCATTTTTCTTGAATCAATGGGCTTGCTTAAGTATCCGTCGAAGCCCTCATTAAGGAGTGATTCCTTGGCACCCGTCACTGCATTTGCGGTAAGCGCAATAAATATAGTACCCTCTGCTTCCTTAATTTTTTTTGCCTCATGAAGAGTTTCCACACCATCCATATCAGGCATCATCTGATCAAGAAGAACAATATCATAGTGGTTTGTCTGTAATTTATCAAGACATTCCCTGCCGCTTATGGCTGTGTCTATATCGGCTTTTGTAACCTTTAACAGTCCTGCCGCCACCTTTAAGTTTAATCTGATGTCATCGACTATAAGTATCTTAGTTCCTGATGCATCTATATGATCGAATGTTTCGGGCTTTGAACGAATAAGGCTTACAGCATCCTTAAAGTTTCCAATTTTTTCAGGCTTCACCACAAGCAAAGGCAAAACAACTGTAAATACCGAACCTTTCCCATAAGTGCTTTTTACATCTATTGATCCACCCATCATTGCAGTCAGACGATTCGTAATGGCAAGTCCTAAACCGGTGCCCTCGACGCCTCTGTTTTTCTTTTCATCAAGTCTTGCAAAGCTTTCAAAAAGACCCGGCATATCCTCTTCTTTTATTCCTATGCCGCTATCGCTGATTTCCGTTTTAAGTATAAATCTTTTTTCGCTCCCATACTCACCGGTTACCTTAAACTTAACAAAGCCTTCATTGGTATATTTTACGGCATTGTTTAGTATGTTAACCATTATCTGACGAATTCTGTTTTCATCACCGTAAAGGGTTGTGGGAAGGTTTTCGTCAACTTCAAGCAATAAATCAAGATCCTTTTCCTCAGCCCTTATCTCAATAAGGTCCTTCACATCTTTTATGATTTTAACCATATCGAAATCCGCATCAATTATGGTGACCTTACCGGCTTCGATTTTTGAAAAATCTAAGATGTCATTTATTATTCTTAAAAGATTTGTTCCTGCACTCTTTATGTCATTTAAGTAAGGGACTATATCGCCGTCCTTACACTCTCTTAACGCAATCTCATTCATACCCATTATTGCATTTATTGGGGTTCTTATTTCATGGGACATGCTTGCAAGAAAATCGCTTTTTGCCTTGCTGGCCTGATTTGACAATTCTGCAGCATCCTTTAATTCATCATTCAGGATATTAAGTTCATTAATAAGGCTTTGCTGCTCCGTATCATCGTGCAGTTCTACAATATATCCGCAAACCTTCTTTCTTTTCTCGGGAATATACTGCTTGATGGTACAAAGAATCAGTCTTCCTTTCCTCTCGACCACGGTCCTGACTTCATCGTTTTCCGAGATTTCATCAAGACACCTTACAAACTTATCCAAAAGGAAATCATCCTTCACCTGACTGTCTATATCCTGCGTTGCAAGCTCCGGGAAGAAATATTTTGCCACGGAGTTTGAACTTACATAAGCTTTGTTTTTATCAAATATGATAAAGCCATAATCGTTTCTTTTTTCGCTGTTATAGATTGTGATTCCTGCACCATCATATAAAGCAATTCTTTGAAGAATCCCTAAAATAACATATTCGATAAGCACATATCCGCAGGGAAGAATGTCAAAGAAAAGGCCAAAGGCGGACTCTAAAAAGTACATTAGTATAATTGCAAATTCAAGCGCCCCAAGAGCAATTGTGTACTTAAAGGAGATTTTTTTCTTGTGAAAAGCGGAGTAAACAACTATGGCAAGAGGTGCCAGTGTATTTATTACTCCATAGATAACATAGAATGTATGAAGGGGGCCTAAGTTAACCTCTATATGAGCAGCTCCATGGCTCACTCCGTACCAGTACTCTTTATAAAGAAGCTGGTTTTCACCGGTTGTAAATGCTAACCCTAAGAAAAATATATTGCAGGCCGTAAGCCCAACAGCTACCGGCGGTTTAACTTTTATACCACAGATATCCAGTACGCAGAAAAGGAAAAATGTAAGCATAAAGGTGCCGTCAAAGTAAGTAAACTGGTTTGCCACCAGCACCATGCCGGCATCGTTTGCAATGCTATATGCAAAATAAGCCGCACAAACAACACTAATCAACACAAAGAGTGCCACATAATAGCCGGCTCTTTTGCTCACTATATTTTTAAGCAACACAAAGGTAGCAAAAAGTGACAGAAAAAACAGTGTCAGATATAACGCGCTTATATACAAAACATATCTCCTTTAGAATCAAACATTCCTACATTTACGACCGAAGATATGTTAACATATACTAATTAATCAAATTTTAAAAATATGTTTACTAAAGCATAAGTGAAAGACCAAAAAGAGAAATAAGGAGTACCGGAACCGAAATTCTTACTCCGATGCTGATATATTTTCTAAATGAAAAACTGATTCCCATACGATTTAATATTACAGACCACATAATTCCTGCAAGGGCACCAAGGGGTGTAAAGTATGCTCCAAGATTTGAACCAATAACACTTGCGTAGGTTGCCTGCATGCCAAGAGTTCCGGAAAGATTCTTTGCTATGGAGCTGAAGGCCACCGCCATTGGAATATTATTCATAAAGTTCGCTGACAGGAAGGAAGAAACTCCGTATTTCCATATGACTAGGTTCTCGCCCAAAAAACTGCTGATAGCTCTTGTTATTTCATATTGCTCCAACCCGAGAACAATTATAAACATGGAAAGAACAAAAGGAATCAATTCCCATGGAGCTCTTGTAAAGGTGTGCAGCAGAATATGCTCTCTTGCACCCTTTTTCTTTTGATATATGGTTACACAGACAAAAAGGCTGATTGCAAAGCCTAAAGTGATATACCACATCTCAAGACCGATATATGATGACAAAACCAGAAGAACCGTACAGCTTATTAAATGAATAAGTCCGATTACAATAAGGCCTTTGTCCTTAATGGGTGATGGCTTGTCATCAACTGCTATCGACTTTTTAAGAGGTTTTCTGAATATTAAAAGAAGCAAAAGGAAAGCCAATGTTCCTGCCATAATCGTTGGAATAAACATTGTGGCTGTATACTCACCGAATCCTATGCCGTTTGAAGCTGAAAGATAAATGTTTGTGGGATTACCGATGATAAGCATCATGCTCCAGGTATTGGCAGCCACAAATTCTCCAAAAAGATACGGCATGGGATCTATATCCGCCTTCTTTGAAAAGTAGCAGATAAAGGGTGTAAATGTAAGAATTATAATATCGTTGCTGGTAAATACGGTAAGAACCGAAACAAGAAGAAAAAGGATACAAAAAAGTTTAAGCTGACTTGCCTTTGCTGCTTTAAGTGATACTCCCGCAACATAGGAAAAAAAGCCCGCTTCATCAAGAAAGATTGACAAAGTGGTCATTGAAATGAAAAGAGTCAGTATTTTTAAGGGATTTATGTTTCCGGAAGAAGTAAGTCCTTCCCACATGGTCTTTACTGGTAAAAGACCAAAAAGCAAAAGAAGGACCGCTCCCACTAACGGAGCTGTCCAGTAGAAAATCTTAATGCTCAGGCCGCCTATTTTAAGTCTTGGGCTTGCAAGAACCGTATAAATCAAAAAAACACATACAAGAATCGTAATAATACTGACTAAATACATATATGCCTCGAATAATATTATTTATCTAATAAATAAAAGCACACTTACACATGAGCGTCAAGAAATATAGTAACAGTTTTTGTTACACATTCCTCTATAATTTAATTGATTTTTTACAGCATAAATTTCCTGGGCCACAAAAGACGCAGGCATTCCTCTTCCAACAATCTTTAAGTGTGTAATCCCTATATTTTCAAGTTCACTAAGCTTACACAGGGCACAACCGGTTTCACCGGGCACATACTCGTAAGAAAAATCATCATCATATGGAATATCAACTCCCGGAAGCCTGTATTCAAGTTTACACAAATGAACCATCTCATCACAATGAAGGGAATTGCAGAAGCCTCCTGTATAATGGCATTTTTCGTTCATGCAAAACGCCTCAAATTCCATAGAAGATTTAATAAGTTTTGCCGATTTTATGATTTTTTCCATACCGGCCAATGTATTTTTTCTATGGAAAATGATTCGGGTTATTGATGTAACATCATTATCAAACTCAGATAGAATAAACTTTACGGCAAAGCTGTTCCACTCCCCTATTTCTCCGCTTACATGGATATTGCATGGGAGCTTCTTTTTTGCGATATATCTTATCAGGTTAATATCGGCAACAATATAATCTTTGAACCCTATTGCAATAAGCTTTTCAACGATTTCACCAATGACAGGACGCTGCTCTTTGGTGTAAAAAAGCGCATTAAAGGTTACGGAAACCTTAACCTTCTTATCCAGAGCCATTCTGTAAAGAATTTTCATGTCCTCATAGGTTGTTATCTGAACATGATAAAACAGAACCTCCCTTCGATTCAGTGGAAGTACATTGCCATATCTTTCGTTATATTCTTTAGGAATAAATCCACAGAAAACCTCTTTTGCACCTGCATTTACAATCGTATCAAAATCATCAATGGTCCCCATTCCGGCTGTTATTATCATAATCAAATCCCCAATTCCAAACGAGTCTGTCTGTTCCATGGTTTAAGTATTCCCTAAGCACATCAGGATTTTTAATTATCCATGTATCCAGGGCGAAAATTGAATTATATCTTCCAACAAGCGAAAGATGATTTGCATACAAAACATTGTTCTTAAGACATTCTCTTTTGCAATCCCTGTTAAAAACCTGATATCCGCGGTCTTTTTGTTTTAAGAGTGCCTGTAAAGGACAAAACTGGGATGTGTTGGTCTGATAAAATGGCAAATGAATCGATGTTACTATATCAGGCGGCAAAATCTTATATCCCGGCGATTCCATTTCCACTCTTTCAAGACCAAGACCCTTTAATTTATCCAGAAAATCTTCGTCGTTATATGAATTACTTTCCAGTTCTTTGTAAAAACACCTGATTCTGTCTTTATACTTAATTCTTGGATCCTTTCTTCTTTTGCAAAGAAGTCTTCCGAGCGAAAACTTAACTCCCCGTGCTTTTAATATTTCAATGAAGCCGTAATCATTAATTTCAAACTCCACACTAAAACCGTTTATGCTGCAAAAAGAAAGAATCTCATCTATGTATGATATTTCCTCATCAATAAGCTCTTCTCTTAGGTAGGAAAGAACTATGGTAGCTTCTATTCCATCACCATGAGCTTTCTCTAATATTCTCTTCAGAGTATTAAAATCGGGGCGAAGAATATGGCAAAAAGCATTTCCAACATATATCCTTGAAAAGAAAAATTCTGTTTTCCCGGCTAAATATGAATTCCAAAGATCCGGATTTTCAAGGGAAACAGCAATTTCGCAATTTAATGACTGTAAAAAAGTTTTAAGTTCTCCAACACTAAACTCTTCTGACTTTTTGCGAAACCAGTCCTCATATGATTTTTCGAAGTCCTCATCCTTTTTGGCCGGATACTGTACCAATTTGTTTGAAAATGAATTATCACAGGCTTCCAGGCGGTCCTTAACATATTCGCCAAGCTGCTTTGACACGCTTTCAACCATTTCTTTGAATTCCGGGTTGTCTATCAAATATGATATTTCAAAACAGTATTCCTTCTTTACCGTTTCCTCAAGATTGCCTTCAAATGGGCCAAAGTGCACAAATCCGTTTTTGTGCCAGAAGAAACAGTCAAACTCAATTGAAACTGCCTTTTCATTATGATTATCTGAAAATCTTACCAGAACATGTTCTTTTGAAAAGTTTATAACCGTAACATCAAGTCCGTTTACTTTACAGGCACAAATTCCTGCCGGTACATTCTCTATCGTTTCAAAATGATTCATCAAAGCCTCTTACAAACCGTAAACACAAATACCGAGAATCGAAGATGCAGCAATCAACAAAAGCGGAGACACCTTCTTTTTAAACAAAACTCTCGGTACCCAATTTATGAGCGCCAGAATTATGGTTAACATAACAACTTTTACATTTGTGCCGACAGACTTAGGAAACAGATTGTCAAAAATCATTACTGCACCAATGGCAAATATAATTCCGACAACACACGGCTTAAGACCGTTCAAAACAGCCTGCACATATTGGTTTTCAGTAAAATGGGACAATACTTTGGTTATCAGCAGAATGATTATAAAAGCCGGCAAAGCAACCGCAAATGTTGCAGCTGCGGCCCCAAATATTCCACCCTTATAGGCCCCCGTATAAGTTGCCATGTTTATCATAAATGGACCCGGAGTGCTTTCACTTACGGCAATCATATAAGAAAGCATCTCTTCATCAATCCAGCCTTTACTTAGTACAATATCTCTTATGAGCGGAATGGCTGTATAGGCTCCTCCAAAGGAAAAACAACCTACCTTCAAAAATTCCCAAAATAACTCAAGATAGATCATAAAAGAGCACCATCCTTTCCAAACTTTTTATTTACGGAAAAGATAACAAGGCTGAAAAGGCCTGCACAAAGCATCATTGCTACCGAAGAAAAATTAAGTGAGAAAACATTGATGACTATCATGGATATTGCGGAAACCGTCACAATCCCTATCTGAAGAGGTTTCTTTTTCATTTTTGAAATCATTTTAACCGCTGCATCAAATATGATTATGCCAACAGAAACCTTTATCCCCTTGAATGCATTGGCTATAAAAGGTATGTCCATAAAATTATTAAGGAACATGGATATAAGATAAATAATGACAAATGATGGCAGAATCACGCCGAAGGTGGCTGCAACAGCGCCCCAAAAGCCCTTTTGTTTATACCCTACAAAAGTAGCGCAGTTAACTGCTATGGGACCCGGAGTTGATTCCGCTATAACGGTAATATCAAGCATTTCGTCAGCGGTTATCCACTTCTTTTTATCAACACACTGGTTTTCAATGATGGCAATCATTGCATATCCGCCGCCAAAGGTAAAAAGCCCGATCTTAAAAAAAGAAAGAAACAAATCAAAAAGAATACTCACAATAAACCCTTTCCATGTACGCAAAACTTCGCCTTTATTATATCCAAGGAAACCGGCCTTTACAACAAAGAAAGAGCCCGCAAAAGCAGGCTCTTTAATATTAACTATAATGCAGAAAAAACTTCAAATTCATCTGAAAGAAGATCGTTTTTAACATTTGTACAATCCATAAGGTCGGCTATTGTAACCGAATCAAAGAAGTTATTGATAAGCTCGTACAGTCTTTCCCACATTTTAATGGTCTTACACTGATCCTTTCTGGCACAGACCTCTGCATCACATTCAAGGCAGGAAACAGGAGCAAGCTCACCTTCCGTCAATCTTAAAATCTCGCCGACAGTGAACTGAGCAGGCTTTCTTAAAAGCTTATAGCCGCCTCCCTTACCATGTACTCCTTCAATGATTTTACCCTTAACGAGTTGAGGAAGAATTTTCTCTATATATTTAAGTGACAAATCCTGTCTTTCAGCCACATCCTTTAAGGCTATGTATTCCTTATCTCCGGAGTGTTCCGCAAAATCTATTATTATTCGAAGAGCATATCTTCCCTTAGTGGAAATTTTCACCGTACAATCCTTTCATTAATCCGCAAACAAAGGAGTGGATAAATATCTGTCTCCTGTATCAGGAAGAAGAACAACAATCTTCTTACCAGCGTTTTCAGGACGCTTTGCAAGTTCAATTGCCGCAAAAGCAGCTGCACCGGATGAAATACCTACCAAAACACCTTCACTTCTGCCGATAAGCTTGCCGGTTGCAAAAGCATCTTCATTGGCTACAGGTATTATTTCATCATAAATACCCGTATTAAGCACCTCCGGAACAAAGCCGGCACCGATACCCTGAATCTTATGCGGACCTGCCACACCTGTTGATAAAACTGCCGAAGACTCGGGCTCAACTGCCACTACCTTTATGTTTTTGTTCTTGCTCTTTAAGTATTCACCAACACCGGTAATTGTTCCGCCTGTTCCTACACCTGCGACAAAAATATCTATTTCACCGTCTAAATCCTCATAAATTTCAGGACCGGTGGTTTCAAAATGTGCCTTAGGATTTGAAGGATTGGTAAACTGCGAAGGAATGAAGCTATCGGGAATCTCGCTTGCCAGTTCTTCTGCCTTGGCAATTGCTCCCTTCATGCCCTTTGCGCCATCCGAAAGAACCAGCTCGGCCCCGTAAGCCTTCATAAGCTGTCTTCTTTCAATACTCATGGTATCAGGCATTACAATTATTATTCTATAGCCTCTTGCTGCCGCAACGGCCGCAAGGCCGATACCTGTGTTACCGCTTGTGGGCTCGATAATTGTAGATGTCTTCTTAAGTACTCCGCTCTTTTCCGCATCATCAATCATTGCCTTTGCAACTCTGTCTTTTACAGAACCCGCAGGATTAAAATATTCAAGTTTTGCATAAATCTTTGCCTTTAATTCATTTGCAGCCTCAATATGAGAAAATTCAAGAAGAGGTGTTCTTCCTATAAGCTGATCTGCTGATGTATATACATTTGCCATAATAAAAATCTCCTTTGCACTAATAATACACTACTTTGAGATTGCTGCAAAACCCTTTTCAAGATCTGCGATTATATCATCGATATGTTCTGTTCCGATGGATAATCTGATGGTGTTTTGCTTAATATTCTGCTCTTTAAGTTCCTCTTCACTAAGCTGCGAATGAGTTGTTGTTGCAGGATGAATAACTAAGGATTTTACATCCGCAACATTTGCAAGCAATGAGAAAATTTCAAGGTTATCGATAAACTTATGAGCCTCTTCCTGTCCGCCCTTTATTTCAAATGTAAAAATACTTGCTCCGCCATTGGGGAAATATTTTTCATAAAGCTTATGATCTGGATGGTCCTCAATCGAAGGATGATTTACCTTTTCAACAAGCGGATGATTTTTAAGATATTCAACTACTTTCTTCGTATTCTCCGCGTGTCTGTCAAGCCTTAAGGACAAGGTTTCTGTTCCCTGAAGAAGTAAGAACGCATTGAAAGGAGAAATAGATGCACCTGTATCTCTTAAAAGAATCGCTCTTATGAATGTTACAAAAGCCGCAGGTCCAACCGCATCGGCAAAAGAAATACCATGATAGCTGGGATTAGGTTCAGCAATCGGAGCATATTTTCCGCTTGCCTTCCAGTCAAACTTTCCGGAATCAACAATAATTCCTCCAAGTGTTGTACCATGTCCACCAATGAACTTTGTTGCTGAATGGACAACTATGTCAGCGCCATGTTCAATGGGTCTTATTAAGTAAGGAGTTCCAAAAGTATTGTCGATTACAAGAGGAAGTCCATTTTTATGCGCAATTTCCGCAATTGCATCGATGTCCGGGATATCACTGTTGGGATTTCCGAGGGTTTCAAGGTAAATTGCTTTTGTATTAGGCTGTATTGCTGCTTCAACACTGCTTAAGTCATGTGCATCTACAAATGTTGTGGTAATACCGTACTGAGGCAGTGTGTGTGCTAAAAGATTATATGAACCACCGTAAATTGTCTTCTGGGCAACAATGTGATCTCCCGCCTGCGCAAGTGCCTGTATGGTATATGTGATTGCAGCGGCTCCGGAAGCTGTTGCCAAAGCTGCTACCCCACCCTCAAGAGCTGCAATTCTCTTTTCAAAAACCTCCTGAGTAGAGTTTGTAAGTCTGCCATAAATATTTCCTGCATCAGCAAGTCCGAAGCGGGCTGCTGCATGTGCTGAGTTCCTGAATACATATGAAGTTGTCTGATAAATCGGTACTGCTCTTGAATCTGTTGCAGGATCGGGCTGTTCCTGTCCTACGTGTAACTGTAATGTTTCAAATTTATAATTAGCCATTGTATTGTCCTTCTTTCACATTTTAATTATTAATCAACGCAACATCGAATATACCTGCAACACATTCGGCCAAATCTGTAATTCTGTCTTAACTCATCAAAAAATCTTAAGCTCATTTTCAACCCCCTTATTTAGTAGGTAATTGTAATATAGCTCTTTTTACCCACCATGTCAATGGGTAATTAGCATTTTAAAAAATTTTTTGAAAAACTTCCATAAAGCAAAAAAAATTCCTTCTTCGGTTTTTCCAAAGAAGGAATCTCTAGTAATATCACTTGCCTCCGACAAATTTATGCCAAAACACAATGATGCTTTCCATTGGTACCCCATTCACCTAGTGATGTCGGAGGGATACCGATTATTATTTAATCCTCATCGGCCATAGGCACATAATTGGGATCCTTTGACGCTGCCAAGGCCGCAACAACTGCCTTAGCAAGCTGATCAGAGCATGATGTAGGTCTTCTTCCGCAAAGAATTCCTGAAAGTTTTTCGTTAATGGCATCAACTGTCCAGCCCTCAACAAGCATTGAAACAGTCTTTAAGTTACCATTACAGCCGCCTGTAAATGAAACGTTGTGAACAACATCTCCGTCAAGATCAAGGCTGATAAGCTGTGAACATGTATTTTCTGTTAAATAATCGAAATGAAACATTAGAGTACCTCCTTAACCTTTTCCTTAATAAGACTGATATCTGCTGTGGGCTCGAAACGGGCTACGATTTCACCGTTTCTGTCAATTACGAACTTTGTAAAGTTCCATTTAATATTTCCGTTGTTCTTATAATCGGGATCCATCTTCTTAACAATAGGTGCAAGAATAAGCTTCATTGCTCCTGAGAAGCCCTGGAATACTGTATTCTCTGTAAGCCACTTAAATAAGGGAATTGCATTTTCACCGTTTACATCAATCTTGCTGAACTGAGGGAATGTGATTCCGTATCTGCCTGTGCAGAAATCATGAACCTCTTCATCGCTGCCGGGAGTCTGGTTTGCGAACTGGTTGCAAGGGAAGTCAAGAATCTCAAAACCTTCACCGGCAAGTTCCTCGTACATATTCTGAAGTTCCTCATACTGGGGAGTAAAACCGCAACCGGTTGCTGTATTTACAACAAGTAAAACCTTACCCGCATAATCTGCTAAATTAACCTCTGTTCCATCCTGTGCCTTAACTACAAAATCGTATGCTTTCATTTTTCTACTCCTTTTCTTTTTTGTCGCGTGCAATTTAATTGCACTTGATTTATTACAATTGAATTGTACTCAATCTTTTTTATTTTGTCAACATCTTTTTTTATTTTTTATTTTTCTGTTTTATTGAGTTTGGATCTGTTAAGTTTCCAAAGAGCAAAACTGATTCCAAAAGTAATAAGAATGATAATCGGAACAATAATAAATCCGCTCTTAAGTCCAAGAGCAAAGAATCCATACCAGTCATACCCCTTATCAACTCTGTTACCTGTGGAATGAATGACTGATACAGCCACATAGTATACTGCATAAATAAGCATTGTTACCGTGCCCATAAAAGTATGCTTAAAGGATATGCTGTCTGTCTTTTCAAAGCAGACAAAACAAATAATGCTGATTAACGGATTAACCACATGAAGGAAAAGATTGCTGTTATTAAAGCAGGCATAGGCTCCAAGGGTAGGCGTTAAAAAGAAAACCGTTACTAACATTGTAAGTGTAACACCTACAACTCCCACCAATTTGCATACATAAACAAAAGCCGGAAGCTCATTAATCTTCCCTTTAAGTATTCTGCTTTGCATAATGGCAACATACAAAGCAATGATACCCATAATTACATTTGAATCCACTGTATAATATTTGAACATTGCGAGCCTGCTGCCCTGTAAGACAACCGGCGCGTTTCCAAAACGGATACCGCTGAACATCCACAAGGTGGAAAACAATATTAATACAAAGGTAGCAATATTAAGTCTGAAAGCGGTCTTTGTTTTCATTATTTCGTCACCTCCTTCACAAATTCTTTAAGAGCTGAAATATCATCTGCATTGGGGTGATTCTTATGAAGCATTGCAAATGAACCTCTGCAATGGAACTCTTTTTCACACATCTTCACACCGTTTTCTTTTGCAATCTTTTCAACCTGCTTGAATGTTGAAGGAATCAGCGCCGCAGTACTTATGTTAACTATTGTACCGATCTTCTCTTTATTTGCCTTAATAAAATCTACTATTGCCTGGTCAACTCCTGCCGCATAAACCGAGCTTCCAAGAAAAAGAACATCAACTTTTTCTTCAAGCGGAGCTGAAGTGTTGGCAGCTTCTACACCAAGTACGGAAGCTGCTGCCATAGCAAGTTTTTCTGTGTTACCTGTCTTTGTGTAATATCTTACTGCGTATTTCATAGTTAATCTCCAATCTGTTGTTAAGCTATTGATAATTGCTTACTATTGAATTGTACGCAATCTTTCCTCTTTTGTCAATACATAGAAAAAAGGGGCTGTGAAAAAATGAGAAATCATTTTTTCATGGCCCCTCCTTTTGTGGTTAACCTTCTTCCAACGTATATGCTGCAGCGGATAATGGTATAATTCCCCCTACCCCATAATCATTTATCGTTTGATTGTTATGCGGC
>JAZLLV010000038.1:0-34245 GCA_045598365.1 Lachnospiraceae bacterium | reverse complement strand
GCATAACAATCAAAAGATAAATGATTATGGGGTAGGGGGAATTATACCCTTATCCGCTGCAGCATATACGTTGGAAGAAGGTTAACCACAAAAGGAGGGGCCATGAAAAAATGATTTCTCATTTTTTCACAGCCCCTTTTTATGTTAAAAGAATGTTTTTTCTTCCACAACACCGGGGTGGGATTTTATGTATTTGGTCCACTTAATGTATCCGTAGGTTGTGTTTGTAAGGTAACCGAACTTAAGCACAAGGAGTACATACTGGCCGGCGAGAATGTTGATGGCGGCCTCGAGAATTGCTTCAATATACCAGGCAATCCACTGTTCTCTGTATCTGAAAAGAATTGCAAGTCCGTTTGCGATACCGACTGCTGTAGCACATGCATCAAGGTAGCAGACAATGATTTCGGCAACTCTGTTGCCCTGGAAGATGTCAGCGCCTTCTGAAATAAGTGTTAAAAGATAGCCGATACCGATTGTCCAGATAACAATACCAACAACAATGAGTACCTCCTGCCAGCCCTTAAGGGTTCGAACCTTTGTAAGCTCTTCATCTTCTTCATCCTTTTTCTTGTTCCAGTTAATGAAACTGATAATATCGCAGGGAAGCCAGAAGAAAAGGGTACTTACCATGGTTGCAAATCTGTAGGATAAAACAACGCAGATAAGAATTTCCGTAATTTCAACAAATACCGATACGATAAAATTCCACTTGGACTGCTTGGAAATAAGCAATTCACAAAGGACATTTAAGAAGGTATCAAGCAGATATAAAAGCATTATCCAAAGACCGTTTATACCTGATGAAGACTCTTCGGGGAACAACATTGAGAAGATTGCTGCAAGCACCATAATGCTTAAGAACCAGCACTTTTCGTATGTTGTAAAGAAATGTCCGAAGAAGGCCATAATAGCAAATCCTAAGAAAAGAAGGAATGCGGCAATTGCAATCATGAACTGAAGATTGGCTTCGTCAGCATACATGTTTCGAACTGCCTTGGTGAAGTCAGCGTCCGTGAATTCACCATACATTGCCATATAATGGCTTCCGTTATCCTCAAGATATACGGTTCCGGTTACTTCAATGTCGGAATCTGTAAGTGCCTCCCATTCATCATATGAATAGGTGACTACCATGGTGTAATCGCCGTCTTTTGTCTCATACTCGACGGGGCAAAGTGTTTCGTCGCCATAATCCTCTTCTTCGGCCGTGGTGGTTCTGTAAAAGGAAAAATCACCAAGACGGGAATAGCTGCCAACTTCCTTATTTACATTCTTTATTCCTATGAATGCAAATACTGCGGCAACAATCAAAGAAAGAAGCATAATGACAAAGCACACCTTTGAAAATGTGGTTTTCTTTTTCATTTTTTCCATCCTTTTTTAAATTTTCCATCTAATACTAATAAAAAAATAAATTGTAGTCAATTAGTCTTTGGTGCGTGTTTGTAAGAATATGTCTTTTTTTGGTGATATCAGCACTTTTTTGACTGTTTTGATTGAAGGGGAATGGCAGTTAGAATATAATTATGTTGTTTGTATTTTGAAAGAGGGGAATCATGAGAAAATACGAGGCTCACCGAAAGAGTGAGGATGCCTTAAAAAAGAGTATTGATGCGGTTTATAAAGAAAAGGATACTGATGCGGCGGTTGAAAAGGTGCTTTCAATTGTGGCGCATTTTTATAATGCAGACAGATGCTATATTTATGAATATTCCGCTTCCAAGGACGGCTATACCAATACATACAGCTACTCAAGAGATAATGCGAAACCTCTTGTAAGGGAAATGATTTATCCTAAGCTTTTTGTGGAAGAATGGTTTGAAAAGTTTGCCAAGGAAGGTGAGTTATGGGTTGCTTCGGTGGAAGATGAAATGGAGCCGGGGGAAGTATATGACTGTCTCATGGACCAGAACGTTGAAAGTCTCATAATTGCCCCCATAAGAGAAGGCAAAAGTATCATGGGCTTTTTAGGCCTGGATAACCCTAAGAAAAGTGTGGATGACAGATTCTTACTTAGATCCGTATCCGTTATTATATACAGCGAAATTACAAAAAGAAGACATGCAAGACTCCAGGAGAGGGAGGCAGAGAAACAGAAAAGGCAGCTGGAACTTGATAAATCCATTATCGAAGTGCTTGCTAATGAATATGTTTCGGCCTTTTATGTGGATCTTGATGCAGACACTGTTACCCCAATAAGAACGGACGCAGCCACAAAGGCCCGTTTTGGAGAATTTTTCGATGCTCACATAGCTTTTTCTGCTATTTTCAGGTTATATGTCAATACGGTTATTCACGAGGATGACAGGGAAGAACTGTTTTCTTTGGGCACCATAAACCGGTTAAGGGAAGTATTAAGAGAGAATGAGTCTGCCATAAAAAGATACAGATGTCTTATAAACGGTAAGGAAGAAATATTCGAGGTAAAATGCGTTAAACTCGAAAATAAGGGCTCAAGGCCTAAGAATATTGTAATAGGTATTGCAAACAGAGAGAATGAAATTCGTGCCGAGCAGAACAGGCAGATTGAACTTATAGAAGCTAACAGAAGGGCAGAAGAAGCAAGCAAGGCCAAAAGTACCTTTTTGTTTAACATGAGCCATGATATCAGAACTCCCATGAATGCAATTATCGGTTATACGGAAATGGCCGAGCAGTGTAAGGACAATGATGCTAAGAGAGACGAATACCTAGGCAAGGCAAAGATTGCCAGCAGACAGCTTTTGGGGCTTGTAAATGACGTCCTTGATATGGCAAGAATCGAAAACGGCAGGATTACAATTGAGGAACTTCCCGGGAATCTTGAGGAATGCATTGATAATGTATATGCCATGATTCGTCAGACCGCAGCGGCCAAAAAGCTTGATATGAAGCTTGAGAAGCAGAATCTTGAGCATACAAATGTGTTTGTTGACGGTATACGCTTAAACAGAGTCCTTACAAATATATTAAGCAATGCTGTTAAATATACAAAGCCCGGAGGAAGTGTAACCTTAATTGCTGAGGAACTTCCTGTAAAAAGAATAGGCTATTCGAGAATGCGTTTCACGGTTACAGATACCGGTATAGGTATGAGTGAAGCCTTCATTGAACATATATTTGAATCCTTTGCAAGAGAGCAGTCCACCACCTTAAGCGGTGTGGAAGGAACCGGCCTTGGGATGACCATTACCAAGGAACTGGTAAATATGATGGGCGGAACCATTGATGTAAAGAGTGAACTTGGTGTTGGTACCATAGTTACCGTAAGACTTGACTTCAGAATTTCAGAAAGAGACAAGGATGCTCCTGATGAAGTCAGTGAAGATTTGGAAAAGAAACTTTCAGCAAAGCGGGTTCTTCTTGTGGAAGATAACGAGATGAACAGAGAAATAGCAAGAAATATCCTTGAAAGCAGAGGCCTTCTTGTGGAAGAAGCCGGAGACGGCTCCATTGCCGTTGAAATGGTGCTTCAAAAGGATCCTGACTATTATGATTTTGTGCTCATGGATATACAGATGCCTTATATGGACGGCTATAAGGCTACAAGAGCGATTCGTAATTTTGCGGATTCAAAATACTCAAGACTTCCCATAATTGCAATGACGGCCAATGCCTTTGATGAGGACAAGAAAAAAGCCCTTATGTCGGGCATGGATGCCCATCTTGCCAAGCCTATAAATGTTAAAGAAATGTTCAGAACACTTCAAAGATTTGTGTAGGAGGGATATATGTTTAAGAAAAAGTGGGTAAAAGTATTATGTGTAATACTTACGGTTATTTTATTTGTAACCGTGTTTATAATTATCGGAAACATAATTTGCAACAATAAACTGAGAAAATATATAAACAGCTTTGAACCGGTTAAGTATGGAGCGGACAGGGTCGTGCCTGTTATGGAGGACGGCTATATGACCGTAACCACGGACAGGGAGTTAAAGGTAATGCATATTACCGATGTTCACCTTGGCGGCGGCATATTTACCTATAAGAATGATAAAAAAACAATTTATGAGCTTATAACCATGCTTCAGAATGAGGCTCCCGATATAGTGGTTTGCGGTGGTGACAACACATATTGTGTTATTCCCATAGGATATAACGGCGGAGGAACCTTTAATAACTTAATGGTTGCAAAAACCTTCATATCAATATTCGATCATGAAGAGGTTTATTTCACCACTGTATTCGGTAACCATGACACGGAGGCAATGGATAAAGCGAACAGACAGGAAATCGGTGACTTGTATGCCGGTGATTTTTCAAAGTACTGTTTCTTTGTACAGGATTTCACCGACCTTGATGCCAAAACCATCCCCAGTGTTTCGAACCAGTTTATAAAGGTTAAGAATAAGGACGGAGAGGTTGTAAGACTCATTCTTTTGATTGATTCAAATGACTACGAGGACACTAAATTTTTTACAAGCGTCTTTGGTAAATATGACACTATTCACGACGCTCAGGTAGAATGGGCTAAAGAAACAATAGAGAAACTGTCTCATGAGGCAGGCCTTCCTTCCGGTGAATACTTAAAGACCACCTGTTTTGTTCACATACCCATGGGCGAGTACAGAACCGCCCTTGATGAACTTATTGAAGAAGTAAGGGATGAAAAGGGAAAAATCGTGGAATTTAAACAAAGGCAGGGTGCAACGGATACTAAATTCATTGGAGGCTCCTGGGGAGAGGAAAAGGTTTGCTATGGAGGCATCTCAAGAGAAGGAATAGCACCAAATGATCTTGATAATTTCTTTGAGGTTCTTTGTGATGAGATGAAAGCCGTTGATTCGGTTTTCTGCGGACACGACCATGTAAACGATGCGGTTGTATATTATAAAGATGTTATGCTTGCATATGGTTATTCCGTTGACAATGAAGCCTATGGAGATAAGATTATGTCGGCAGGGCTTCAGAGGGGAGCAACCGTTATTACCATAAATCAGGACGGAAGCTTCACTCAGGTTCATAAAAACGCTTACAAAGATTACGGAGTGGATCCTAACAAGTTTGTACCGGTGGATGTTGATAAAAAGTTATATCCCGATATGTACAGAACAGTGATTGAGTAAAAAGAGAGGAGTCGGTTTTGACCGGCTCCCTTTCTTGTTTAGAGATTGTAAATTTTTGTGTATTTTTCTTCAAAGTACTTGAGTATTGGCTTGGCACTAAGTTCCTTATTGCAAACTGCCTTAAGAACTTCCTTGGGAAGTCTTGTGCTTCCGTATACATGAATTTTTTTATTTAACCATGCGGTTATATCCTTTATGCGACCTTCTGCAAGGACCGTATCTATGGGACCTAAATCAGCTTCCACAGCCTCTAAAAACATTCCGTCATAAATGGTACCAAGAAGATATGTGGGGAAGTAGCCAAAGCTTCCGTCACTCCAGTGCATATCCTGCAAAATACCTTCAGCATCTGTTGAAGGTGTGATATGAAGATATGCTTCCATCTTTTCATTCCAAATCTTAGGAAGTTCGCTTACAGGAACATTTTCCTTGAAAATGAGTTTTTCAATCTCGTATCTTAAAATAACATGAAGACAATAGGTTACTTCATCGGCAGCAGTACGGATAAAGGAATTCTTTACGCAGTTAATCTTCTTATAGAAGTCTTCAAGACTGATTCCCTCAAAGTCCTTGTCAAGTTCCTGAATCTTTGAATATATGGGACGCCAGAAGTTAATGTTTCTTCCAAGGATGTTTTCATAAAAGCGGGACTGGCTTTCGTGAAGACCAAGATATCTGCAGGAGCCGGCAGCAGTATCATCAAGCTTTTCAGCCACATTCTGTTCAAAAATAGCATGTCCGCCTTCGTGAATAGCGGAAAACATAGGGTCAACCGCATCATCTTTTCTGAAATGGTTTGATACGCGAACGTCCTTTGAGTTTAAGTTAAGTGTGAAGGGATGCTCGGTTTCGCCGGTTAATCCCCTGTCAAAAGAAAAGCCTATGTATTCAAGAAGGAACTTTTCAACTTTTTTTTCTGCTTCGATGTCGTATTCCTTATTAAACATGCTCTCGTCGGGAGCCTTGGCTGCAAGTATTTTATTAAGAAGGGGGAGAAGGCCTTCCTTTAATTCGTTGAAGATTTTATCATAATCACTTTCCGTCATTCCCTCTTCATAGCTGTCCAAAAGTGCATCATATACCGGAACACCGGGTTTTGTGTATGATACCATCTCTTTTGTCATGGCAATCATTTTTTCAAGGAAAGGTGCGTAAAGAGAAAAGTTATTTGATTTCTTTGCGTCCTGCCAGGCAACACCTGCCTCGTTCTGGGTTTTGATAAATTCATTGTAGAAATCAACGGGAACTCTTTTGTTTTCGTCAAAATCCTTTTTCATGGATTTAACGATGAACTGCCAGTCCGAATCAAGAGCATTAAACTCCTCGGGTTTTGAAAGTTCATTAAGCATGCTTTCAAGCTCCCCGGAAGTGCTTCTTTTGAAATTCTCTGTTGCAAGATATGCGATGGCGCCTGAGTGGCCCTGAAAGCCTTCCTTTGGCATGATTGTTTCCATGTCCCAGTGAAGAAGACTGACTGCGTGGGATATATTGGCGCTTTCTGCAATGAAACTCTTAAAATTATCTAATGTACTCATAGGTACCTCCTGAAAATGATGTATTTATCTGTTTATAAGAAGAACAATTCCTATTGTTATAAGCGCAAGAAGGTATACGCATAAAAACATTTTGGGTATTCTTTTTTCACTGTCGGTGAAAGAAACATATTTTCTGCTGTTAAGCTTGTCCGACATAATAACCCATTCCTGATCGTACAGTGAGAGAGGAAGCTTTCTTTCTATCAGGCTTACGATTTTCATTTTGCTGGCGTTTAAGATTCCGTAGGCTTCAAGGATTTTCATCCAGGAAAAGTCCAGTATTATACCTGTGGCGGCAGCGCCTATTGCAATAATGAGCTTTTCATTAATGATACTGCACAGAGCAAAGCCTGTGGAGGCAACTTTTTTCTCCGCTGAGAAAGAGAATCATCTGAGCCTTTTTTATAAGACGTTTTGCCTCTATTTTCCACAAACGACCGGCGTTTTCCAAAACCAGCACTTCACTTTTTGTGGTTTTTTGAAGGTAATCTTTGAAGAGGTAGCAAAGATCCGCGTCCTGGCTCTTATGTATGATAAAAATTTTCATTATTTTCCTCCACCCGTGGTTTCCTTCATTTTAGTCTATCTGTTTTCTTTCTTCAAGATAATCTCGACTTTAGCGCGCTTAGGTGATATTCTTTTTGTATCTGTAGATGAGAGAGGATTTTATGAAAAACCTGATTTTTGATATTGACGGCACTCTTTGGAATACCACAGGTGTTGTTGCGGGCGCATGGAATAAAGCGGTTAAGGAAAGCGGAATGGAAGAACTTTCAGAGCTTGTCATTACTGATAAAATGCTTCAGAGGGAATTTGGAAAACCCATGGATGTTATTGCCGACAACCTGTTTGGAGACATCGATCCCGTAAAAAAAGCAGAGCTTCTTTCAAAGTGCTGTGTTTATGAGCACGAGGCAATTGAGGCAAATAAAGAAGATCTTTCCTATAAAAACATGAAGAAGTGTATGAAAAAGTTATATAAAAATCATAATCTTTTTATTGTAAGTAACTGCCAGGACGGCTATATTGAACTGGTAATTTCAAAGAACGGCCTTGAAAAGAAGATAAAGGATTTCGAATGTTTCGGACACACCGGACTTCAGAAAGACGAAAACATCAGACTTCTCATGGAGAGAAACGGACTTACTGATAAGGATACGGTATATATCGGAGATACCTTCGGAGACTATACAGCCACCAAAAAGGCGGGCCTAAAGTTTATTTTCGCTTCATACGGTTTTGGAGAGGTTGAGACTCCGGACTATGTTATTAAGGAATTTAAGGACCTTTTGTCTGTGGATAAATGGTGTGAGGCATAATTTGGAGGATAGATGGACGAACTTGAAATTTTTAACAGTATAAAGACACTGATAGTCAATAAGGGTGTGGAAGAGAAATCCGAGCAGCTGGAGCGGGAGATGAAGTTTCTTTCCGATGCCACAAAGGCCTGTCTTGGAACAAAAGACAATTCCAGCGCTCTTAAGGAATACGATCCTAAACTTATGATGGAATTTTTGAGTCTTCCGACTGAGGAAATCATGAAAAAGATGGGAGAGCCCTGGTGCAAAATGGAAAAAATGTCCTTTGAGGTTCTGACATTTACCATGAAGCAGAAGATTCAGAAATCCACATCAATTATTAACTGGGAAGAATAGGGGGCGGTAGGATGATTACTGCATTGATTATTTTTGCTCTTATGTATGTGGGAATGCTTATTTTCACTGATAAGAGAGTATGGTTTGCTCTTGCGGGAGCTGTATTTATGATAGTTTTCGGCATTTTGTCCGTTACTAAGGTGCCGGGAGCCATTAACTGGAATGTTATTATGATGATTGGGGGCACTATGGGTATAGTTTCCCTGTTTATAGAGACAGGTCTTCCTGCAAGACTTGCGGACCTGGTTCTTAAAAAGGTTCCAAATGCCTGCTTTGCAATTATTGCACTTGCTGCTTTTTCCGGTATTATTTCCGCATTTCTTGATAATGTGGCTACAGTACTTATGGTGGCACCCGTAGGTCTTGCTATCTGCAAGAAGATGAAAATCAATCCTGTTCCCGTTATTATAGCCATTGCGGTTTCTTCAAACCTTCAGGGGGCATCCACTCTTGTTGGCGACACAACCTCAATACTTCTTGGCGGATATGCAAACATGAGCTTCATTGATTTCATATTCTGGCAGGGTAAATTTTCAATATTCTGGGCAGTTGAGCTGGGAGCTCTTGGTACCATTGTTATTCTTTACTTTATATTCAGAAAAGAAAAGCAGCCCATTGGTGAGGTAAAGCTTACACCGGTATATGATTATGTGCCCGGTATCATTCTTTTGATGGTTATTGTATGCCTGATTATTGCATCATTTTTTGAAATTCCTTATGTGGATGATATCAAAAACGGTCTTATCTGTATGATTCTCTGTATCATAGATATAGTGAGATGCTGTATTAAAAAGAAGAGCTTAAGCCCCTTTAAGCTCGTTCTTAAGGAAATGGATTATGAAACACTTGCAATGCTTTGCGGTTTGTTTGTAGTTATTGCATCCATAACCGAAGCGGGTATCATCGATGTGGTTGCTGACTGGTTCTCAGGCATCGGAAACGGAAACATATTCCTTCTTTATACAATACTTGTATTTGGTTCGGTAATTCTTTCTGCGTTTATCGATAATATACCTTATGTGGCAGCCATGCTTCCCGTTGTACAGGGAATTGCCCTTAAACTTGGCATTAATCCGGTGGTTTTGTATTTCGGTCTTTTAACAGGAGCTACCCTTGGCGGAAACATTACTCCCTTTGGTGCATCAGCTAACGTGGCCGGCATGGGTATATTAAGAAAAGAAGGTTATACCGTTAAAAACTCCGATTTCTTTAAAATCGGTATTCCCTTTACCCTTACCGCAGTATTAATCGGATATGCATTTATCTGGTTTGTCTGGGCTTAAGGCACAATTGTTAAAAATATGTAAAATGAAAAAATACCCCTTGCATAGATTTGTGAGGGGTATTATTATGCTAATGAGAACAATTTAGCACTCTTAATATCCGAGTGCTAATTACAATAATCAGGAGGCTTAGTCATGAAGTTAACACCACTTAACGACAGAGTAGTATTGAAGCAGCTGGTTGCTGAAGAAACTACAAAATCCGGCATTGTGATTCCCGGACAGAATAAAGAAAAACCCCAGCAGGCAGAGGTTGTTGCCGTTGGTCCCGGAACAGAAGATGTTAAGATGCAGGTTAAGGTAGGGGATAAGGTTATTTATTCCAAGTATTCAGGCACAGAAGTTAAATTAGACAGTGAAGAATATATTATCTGCAAGCAGGATGACATCCTTGCTGTTATAGAATAATTCGGAGGCATAAAAATGGCAAAAGAAATCAAATACGGAGCAGACGCAAGACAGGCTCTCGAAGCAGGCGTTAATAAATTAGCAAACACAGTAAGAGTTACCCTTGGACCTAAGGGCAGAAACGTAGTTCTTGACAAGACCTACGGTGCACCCCTTATTACAAACGACGGTGTAACAATTGCCAAGGAAATCGAACTTGAAGATGCATTTGAAAACATGGGTGCGCAGCTTGTAAGAGAAGTTGCCACAAAGACAAACGATGCGGCAGGTGATGGTACCACAACCGCAACCGTACTTGCTCAGGCAATGATTAATGAAGGTTCCAAGAACCTTGCAGCAGGCGCTAACCCCATCGTATTAAGAAAAGGTATGAAGAAGGCTACCGACAAGGCTGTTGAAGCCATCAAGGCAATGAGCCAGAAGGTTAACGGATCAGAACATATTGCCCGTGTTGCTGCAATTTCCGCAGGCGACGATCAGGTAGGCGAAATGGTAGCAAAGGCTATGGAAACAGTTTCCGGCGATGGCGTAATCACCATTGAGGAATCAAAGACCATGGAAACCGAACTTGAACTTGTAAAAGGTATGCAGTTCGACCGTGGTTATATTTCAGCTTACATGGCAACAGATATGGACAAGATGGAAGCAGTTCTTGACGATCCTTTCATCCTTGTTACAGATAAGAAGATTTCCAATATTCAGGAAATCCTTCCCATCCTTGAACAGATTGTTCAGTCTGGTTCAAAGCTTTTAATCGTTGCTGAGGATGTTGAGGGCGAAGCTCTTACAACACTTATCGTTAATAAGTTAAGAGGTACCTTCAATGTTGTTGCTGTTAAGGCTCCCGGCTACGGCGACAGAAGAAAACAGATGCTTGAGGATATTGCAATCCTTACAGGCGGACAGGTTATTTCTTCAGAACTCGGACTTGAACTTAAGGAAACCACACTTGATATGCTTGGAAGAGCTAAGTCAGTAAAGGTTCAGAAGGAAACAACAGTTATTGTTGACGGTGAAGGCGATAAGGCTGCCGTTGCAGGACGTATTGCTCAGATTAAGGGTCAGATTGAGACCACAACATCTGATTTTGACAGAGAAAAACTTCAGGAAAGACTTGCAAAGCTTGCCGGTGGTGTTGCTGTTATCCGCGTAGGTGCAGCTACCGAAGTTGAGATGAAGGAAGCTAAGCTTCGTATGGAAGACGCTCTTGCAGCTACAAGAGCAGCAGTAGAGGAAGGCATTATCTGCGGTGGTGGTTCAGCTTACATTCACGCTACCAAGGAAGTTAAGAAGCTTGCAGATGAACTTTCAGGCGATGAAAAGACCGGTGCAAATATTGTATTAAAGGCTATGGAAGCTCCTTTATTCCACATTGCCGCAAACGCAGGTCTTGAAGGCGCTGTTATTATCAATAAGGTTAGAGAATCAGAGAACGGTATCGGCTTTGATGCTTATAATGAAGAATACGTGGATATGGTTAAGGCAGGTATCCTTGATCCTGCAAAGGTTACCAGAACCGCACTTCAGAACGCTACATCAGTTGCCAGCACATTCTTAACCACAGAATCTGCTGTAGCTAACATAAAAGAAGAAACTCCTGCAATGCCTGCAGGCGGCGGAATGGGCGGAATGTATTAAGCCACATAACACTTGCAAACCATCAGACCTTGTGTTACAATACATAAGGTCTGAATTTGTGTTCAGATGAAATTAACCTCTTTCAAGGTTTTAAGATACTCCAACTTATGACTTTGGAATTGGCGATTATAGAAACATAGGAGGAAAAAGCAATGATTTCTAAAGAGAAAAAGCAGGCTATCATGAAGGAATATGCCAGAACAGAAGGAGATACAGGTTCACCTGAAGTACAGGTAGCTGTTCTTACTGCTCGTATCCAGGAGCTTACAGAGCACCTTAAGGCTAACCCCAACGATAACCACTCAGCAAGAGGTATGTACATGTTAATCGGTCAGAGACGTGGTTTGCTTGACTACCTTAAGAAGAACGATATCGACAGATACCGTGACTTAATCGCTAGACTTGGTCTTAGAAAGTAATAACAAATATAAGGGGTGGGTTTTTAATCCACCCTTTTGTTGTTTCTTTGAGGATTGAGCTAACAGGAGAATTAAGTAGAAGAAGCACCCGAGACCACTGAAAAGCATTTGAAGGTTTCAAGTGTTTTTCAGTAGTTTCGGCATCTTCTACTTCTAAAAAAGAAAAGGAGAATAAAAAATGTTCGACACATTCACAATGGAACTTGCCGGCAGAACATTACGCGTTGATATTAACCGCGTAGGTAAGCAGGCAAACGGCTGTGCTTTCATGAAGTACGGCGACACAACTGTACTTAGTACAGCAACAGCATCAGATGCTCCCAGAGACGGAATTGACTTTTTCCCTCTTTCTGTTGAGTACGAAGAAAAATTATACGCAGTAGGAAAGATTCCCGGCGGCTTCAACAAGCGTGAGGGTAAGGCTTCCGAAAATGCAATCTTAACAAGCCGTGTTATTGACCGTCCTATGCGTCCCTTGTTCCCTAAGGATTACAGAAACGATGTAACACTTAACAATATGGTAATGTCAGTTGATCCTGAATGCCGTCCCGAGCTTGTTGCAATGCTTGGTTCAGCAATTGCTACCTGCATTTCAGACATTCCCTTCGATGGCCCCTGTGCAATGACTCAGGTTGGTCTCGTTAACGGAGAATTCATTATCAACCCTAATCAGGAACAGTGGAAAAACGGTGACCTTCAGATGACAGTTGCTTCCACAAAGCAAAAGGTTATCATGATTGAAGCCGGTGCTAAGATTGTTCCCGAGGATAAGATCCTTGAAGCCATTTACAAGGCTCATGATGTTAACCAGACAGTAATCGCTTTCATCGAAGAAATCGTTTCAAAGGTTGGCAAGAAGAAGCACACATATGAAAGCTGCGCTATTCCCGAAGAAATGTTTGCAGCAATGAAGGAAATCGTAACTCCCGCTGAAATGGAAGTTGCAGTATTCACAGACGAAAAGCAGGTTCGTGAAGAAAACATTCGCGTAATCACAGAAAAGTTCAAAGAAGCTTTTGCTGAGAAGGAAGAATGGCTTGCTATTTTAGGTGAAGCAGTTTACCAGTACGAGAAGAAGACTGTAAGAAAGATGATCTTAAAGGATCACAAGCGTCCCGACGGTCGTGAGATTACACAGATCAGACCTCTTGCTGCTGAAGTAGATATTATTCCCAGAGTACACGGTTCAGCAATGTTCACCCGTGGACAGACACAGATTTGTGACGTTACAACACTTGCTCCTCTTTCTGAAGTTCAGAAGGTTGACGGTCTTGATGAAAATGTTGTAGCTAAGAGATATATGCACCATTACAACTTCCCTGCATACTCTGTAGGTGAGACAAAGGTTAGCCGTGGTCCCGGACGTAGAGAAATCGGTCACGGAGCTCTTGCAGAGAGAGCACTTCTTCCTGTAATCCCCAGCGAAGATGAATTCCCTTACGCAATCCGTTGCGTATCAGAAACCTTTGAATCAAACGGTTCAACATCAATGGGTTCAACCTGTGCATCATGTATGTCTCTTATGGCTGCAGGTGTTCCCATTAAAGCAATGGTTGCAGGTATTTCCTGTGGTCTTGTTACCGGTGATACAGACGATGATTTCGTTCTTTTGACAGATATCCAGGGTCTTGAAGACTTCTTCGGCGATATGGACTTCAAGGTTACCGGTACTACAGAAGGTATTACAGCTATCCAGATGGATATTAAGATTCACGGTCTTACAAGACCCATCGTTGAAGGCGCAATCGCACGTTGTCGTGAAGCAAGACTCTTCATCATGGACAACTGCATGAAGCCCGCAATTGCAGAGCCCAGAAAAGAAGTTAACGAATACGCTCCCAAGATCGTATCAATCCAGATCGATCCTGAAAAGATTGGCGATGTTGTTGGTCAGAAGGGTAAGACAATCAACGCTATCATTGCTCAGACAGGAGTTAAGATTGATATCACAGATGATGGTATGGTTTCTGTATGCGGCAACGATATCACAATGATTGATAAGGCTATTGAACTCATTAAGATTATTGTTTCAGAATTTACCGAAGGTGAGATTTACAAAGGTAAAGTCGTAAGCATTAAGGAGTTTGGCGCATTTATCGAATTCGCACCTGGAAAAGAAGGCATGGTTCATATTTCCAAGATTTCTAAGGAAAGAATTGAACATGTAGAAGACGTTCTTACTTTAGGAGATAAGGTAACTGTTAAGTGTCTTGGCAAGGACAAGATGGGACGTATCAGTTTCTCAATTAAGGACGCAGAGCAGTAGAATGCGAAACGGCAAATGCACCATGCATTTGCCGTTTTTTTGTTATAGCGACGAGCCGGGCACATGAATATGCTTAGGGTTAACAAGTGAATGGGGATTGAAATGAAAAAAAGTGTAACAACCGTAATATATGCTTTAGCGGCAGTATTAATGGTTTTTATTGATCAGATAAGTAAAAATGCTATTGTAAAGAACCTTAAGGGTAAGGAAAACCTCGTTCTCATAAACAAGGTTTTTGAACTTGAATATGTGGAAAATGACGGAGCTGCTTTTTCAAGTTTTGCGGGAAAGCAGGGCTTTCTTCTTTTCGTTACCATACTTATTCTTCTGGCCTTTGCCATTGAATTCGTACGTATTCCGGAGGGTAAGCGTTATACACTCATGAGAATTGATTTTGTAATGATTATTGCCGGTGCAATAGGCAATATGATTGACAGAGTTAAGCAGGGATATGTTGTGGACTTCTTTTACTTTGTGCCCATTAACTTTCCAAGATTCAATGTGGCGGATATATATGTCACACTTGCGATGGTGCTTTTGATAGTGCTGGTTTTTGTATATTATAAAGACGAAGAAATAGAATTCTTATTCAAATTTAAGAAATAGAAACCTGACCTGTGATATAATAATCTTTAGGCCATATTGATGTTGGGCCTATTAAGGAGGGTTACGATGAAGAGAGTATTTTTAATTGTTCTTGATAGTTATGGCTGTGGAGAAATGCCTGATGCAAAGGCTTTTGGTGATGAAGGCGTCAGCACCATAAGAAGTGTTGCTTCAAGCAAATATTTCAACGCACCCAATCTTTCAAAACTTGGACTTTTTAATATTGATGGTGTTACCGTAGGGGAAAAAGCAGACAAGCCGGAGGCTGTTTTCTGCAGACTTTCAGAGGTTTCAAAGGGAAAGGACACCACCATTGGTCACTGGGAAATCGCCGGTGTTCAGTCTGAAAATCCTTTACCCACATATCCTGACGGCTTTCCCGAGGAAGTTATAGAAGAGTTTTCAAAAGCGGTTGGAAGAAAGGTGCTTTGCAATAAGCCCTATTCAGGAACCGTTGTAATAAATGAGTTCGGTGATGAGCATGTAAAGACAGGGGATTTGATTGTTTATACATCTGCAGACTCTGTTTTCCAGATTGCTGCCCATGAAGATGTTGTGCCCCTTGAGGAACTTTATGATATTTGCAGAACAGCAAGAAAGCTTCTTCAGGGAAAACATGGCGTTGGTCGTGTAATAGCCCGTCCTTTTATTGGTGAAAGCGGCAATTATACAAGAACCTCACACAGACATGATTTTTCAATCGAGCCTCCCAAGACCACCATGCTTGACCAGTTAAAGGCTGCCGGTAAGGATGTTCTGGCAATTGGTAAGATAAATGATATCTTCTCCGGTAAAGGTATTACCGAATATACCTATACTTCAGGCAACCCTGAAGGAATAGACAAAACCATCGAGTGGATGGATAAGGACTTTGAAGGACTTTGCTTTATAAATCTTGTGGATACAGATATGCTTTACGGTCACAGAAGAGATATTGACGGCTATGCAAAGGCAATATCCTATTTTGACGGGAAGCTTCCTGAAATTATGGCTAAGCTTAGGGAAGATGATATTCTTATGATTACAGCCGATCATGGTTGCGATCCCGGTTACACTCTTACTACAGACCATACAAGAGAGTATATTCCATTCCTTATGTATGGAAAAAATATAGAACCTGAAAATCTTGGCACGAGACAGTCTTTTACAGACATAGCAGCCACCGTGCTTAAGTTTTTTGATATAAAGCCTGAATTCCCGGGAGAACCTATGATTTAAGTCCGGGAACTTAAGAAAGGATTTTTTAATGGGCAGTTTTGATAAAGAAATTAACAGACGCAGGACCTTTGCGATTATTTCCCACCCCGATGCAGGTAAGACAACACTTACCGAAAAGTTTCTTTTATATGGTGGAGCAATAAATCTTGCAGGTTCCGTTAAAGGTAAAGCAACAGCAAGACATGCTGTTTCGGACTGGATGGAAATTGAAAAAGAAAGAGGTATTTCGGTAACTTCTTCAGTACTTCAGTTTAACTACGGCGGATATTGCATAAACATTCTTGATACCCCCGGACATCAGGACTTCTCGGAGGACACATACAGAACACTTATGGCAGCCGACTCTGCAGTCATGGTTATTGACGGAGCAAAGGGCGTAGAGCCCCAGACCAGAAAGCTGTTTAAGGTCTGTGCCATGAGAGGCATTCCGATTTTTACCTTTGTAAATAAAATGGACCGTGATGCAAAGGACACCTTTGAACTTTTGGATGATGTGGAGACAGAACTTGGAATAGCAACCTGCCCCTGCAACTGGCCCATTGGTTC
The DNA here is from genome assembly GCA_045598365.1 of Lachnospiraceae bacterium. Lineage (GTDB taxonomy): Bacteria > Bacillota > Clostridia > Lachnospirales > Lachnospiraceae > UBA1258. The sequence continues at coordinate 17,620 of JAZLLV010000038.1, read as the reverse complement.
AGGTAAGAATTTTAAGGGTGTATATGACAGAAAGACTAAATCCATAGTAACCTTTTCCGATACTCAGAAAGGTACCAAAGAAGGTAAAACAGAGGTCGTTTCCCTTGACGATGCAGATGCTTCCGTAAATGCAATAGGTGATTCTTTTTACGAAACACTTATGGAAGAAATTGAACTTCTTGACGGTGCCAGCGCAGAATTTGATATTGAGAAGGTTAGAAGCGGAAAACTTACACCTGTATTTTTCGGATCTGCCCTTACAAACTTCGGCGTTGAGATATTCTTACAGAACTTCCTTGAAATGGCCACAACACCTCTTTCAAGACATACCGAAGAAGGCGACGTTGACCCCACAAGTGATGATTTCAGTGCTTTTGTATTTAAGATTCAGGCCAACATGAATAAGGCTCACAGAGACAGAATCGCTTTCATGAGAATCTGTTCCGGTAAATTTGAAGCAGACGCTGAAGTTAAGCATGTTCAGGGCGGCAAAAATCTTCGTCTTTCACAGCCTCAGCAGATTATGGCTGACGAAAGAAAGATTTTAAGTGAAGCCTATGCAGGAGATATTATCGGTGTATTTGATCCCGGTATTTTCTCCATCGGTGATACAGTATGTGCCCCAAAGAAAAACATCAGATACGAAGGCATTCCCACCTTTGCACCTGAGCACTTTGCAAGAGTGCGTCAGATAGATACCATGAAGCGTAAACAGTTCATAAAGGGTATTTCACAGATTGCACAGGAAGGCGCAATTCAGATTTTCCAGGAACTTAATTCCGGTATGGAAGAAATCATAGTAGGTGTTGTAGGTATCCTTCAGTTTGACGTATTAAAATACAGACTTGAGAACGAATACAATGTTGAAATAAGACTTGAGCCCCTTCCTTATGAACATATCAGATGGGTTGAGAACAAGGATATTGATATTACAAGGCTTACAGGAACCTCAGATATGAAGAAGGTTACAGACTTAAAGGGTCGTCCGCTACTTCTTTTTGTAAATCCCTGGAGCATTCAGATGACCATGGACAGAAACAAAGGACTTGAATTGTCCGAATTTGCAAGAAACTAAAACAGGATTTTGGAGGTAATTACATGAGTAACGAAATGATGGAAAACAATTGCGAAAGCCAGCTTAAGATTGCCAATGACGTTGTGGGAAAGATTGCTGCCATAGCCGCTCTTGAAGTGGATGGTGTATCCGCAATGGGCAATAATATTACCACTGAAATTATGGGTAAAGTAGGAATCAAAAACCTTATGAAGAACGTTAAGGTGGAGATTCTTAGCGGCGAAATTACCGTTGATATTGCAATAACAGTAGATTATGGTAAGAATCTTCCCGGTATCAGCGAGCAGGTTCAGGCCCGTGTTAAGCAGGCTATTGAAAATATGACAAGCCTTAAGGTTGGCGACGTTAATGTAAGAATCGCCGGAATCAATCTTGTAAAAGAAGACTAGGTGAAACACTATGAGAAGAAGTGAAATAAGGGAAATTATTTTTAAGCTTTTATTCAGAGCTGAGTTTAACAGTGTTGAGGAAATGCCTGAACAGACAAGACTTTTCTTCGAAACAGACCCTGAAGAAGTTAAGGTAAACGAAGCAAACAGAGAGCTGATTGTTAAAAGGGAAGAAGCTATTCTTGCAAAGCTTCCTGAAATCGATGCAGCCATTTCTGAAAATGCAGTGGGCTGGACCATTGAAAGAATGGGCAAGGTTGATCTTGCAATAATCAGACTTGCTGTTTATGAATTAATGTTTGATGAGGACATTCCTGCCGGCGTTGCAATAAATGAGGCAGTTGAACTGGCTAAAAAATACGGCAGAGATGAATCCGGTAGCTTTGTAAACGGAGTGTTGGCTAAATTTGCGAAGTAGTGTTTATTCTGTAGCGGACATAAATAAATACATAAAAAACATGTTCTCAAGTGATTATATGCTTAATAACCTTGATATAAAGGGTGAAATTAGCAATCTTAAATATCATTCCTCAGGGCATGTTTATTTTACTCTTAAGGACGAAAAAAGCGCCATAAGATGCGTTATGTTTTCTACCTACCGCCAGGGTCTTAACTTTAGGCTGCAGGAAGGTATGCAGGTTATTGTATCCGGCTCTGTGGATGTTTATGAAAGAGACGGATCTTATCAGGTTTATGTTAAAGCTGCGAGAAAAGAAGGCATAGGCACACTTTTTGAGGAGTATGAAAGACTTAAGAAAAAGCTTGAAGAGGAGGGAATGTTTGATCCCTCATATAAGCGTCCCATTCCTAAGTTTGTGAATACTCTCGGCGTTGTTACAGCGCCCACAGGCGCTGCCGTCAGAGACATAATCGATGTATCAAAAAGGCGTAATCCGGGTATACAGATTATTCTTTACCCCGCGATTGTGCAGGGCGCCGAGGCGCCTGCAAGCATAATCGCAGGTATTAAGGCTTTAGAAGATAAGGTTGACGTTATCATCTGCGGAAGAGGCGGTGGCTCCATAGAAGATTTGTGGGGCTTTAATGATGAAAATGTGGCAAGAACCATTTTCAACTCAGCGGTTCCGGTAATATCTGCGGTGGGCCATGAAACTGACTTTACAATCGCGGATTTTGCTGCGGATTTGCGTGCTCCCACACCATCGGCGGCAGCGGAGCTTGCAGTTTGCGATGTCAGAGTGATACTTTCCGATTTAAGAAATAAAAAGGAAAGACTGAATAAAGATATAAACCATAAACTGATATATTTACGTAATGAATGTAAGCATTTTGCGGATAAGCTTTCTTTGCTTAATCCAAAGAGCAGAATTGCCCATAACAAAGAAATGCTTGCACATTACAAAATGGCCCTTAATAAGGCCATGGAAGGCCTTATTACAGGCTATAAACACAGATTGTCCATAGATGCGGGACGACTTCACGGGTTATCTCCCCTTGTTAAATTATCAAGCGGGTATTCCTATGTTACCGATTCTTCAGGAAAAGCGGTTAAAAGCGTGAAGACGGTTAAGGAAGGTGACAATCTTACAATTAATGTTACAGACGGTAAAGTTTTAGCCGCTGTTTTAGCGACCGAGGAAGCAAATGGAAGATAAAAAGGATTTTTCAATAGAAGAGAATTTTAATAAATTGGAAGAAACCATAGCTATGCTTGAGGCAGAGGATGTTTCCCTTGAGAAGGCCTTTTCTTTGTACGAAGAAGGTATGAAGCTTGTAAGTGCCTGTGAAAAGGAAATTGATACTGTGGAAAAAAAGGTTCTTTTCCTCAGTGAAGGAGAATTACATGAATTTTCATGATGAACTTACTGCAAAGGTTGAATCCGTTAACAAACTTTTAGAGGATAAACTCTCAGTCAATACCGGACTTTCGGAATATCTTATGGATGCAATGCGCTACAGCGTGCTTGCTCCCGGAAAAAGACTTCGCCCCATTATGATGATGGAGTCAATGAAGCTTTTTTCAGAGGTTACTAAGGACCTTTACAGCTTTATGGCTGCCATTGAATTTATCCATTCCTATTCACTTGTCCATGATGACATGCCATGTATTGATAACGACGAATACAGAAGAGGAAGGAAGACCACTCATGCGGTTTACGGCGAGACCACAGCACTTCTTGCAGGTGATGGATTACTTAACTTTGCTTACGAAACCGCTGCGGATTCTTTTATTAATACAGCCTATCCCGACCGTTGCATGAAAGCCTTGAAGGTGCTTGCAAAAAAAGCAGGAATCTTTGGCATGGTAGGCGGCCAGGCTGTGGATGTTTACTGCGAGAAAACAAAAAATCCTCTTACAAAGGATAAACTTTTATATATACATGAAAACAAAACCGCCGCACTTATAGAGGCATCCCTTATGATCGGAGCTATTCTTGGTGGGGCTAAAGATTCAGAGATTAAGCTTATGGAGGAGGCCGGTTCCGCAATCGGTATCGCCTTCCAGATAAGAGATGACATCCTTGATGTGGAAGGAACCTTCGAAGAACTGGGTAAGCCCATCGGATCGGATGAAGAAAACAACAAGGATACATATGTGACTCTTTTTGGCCTTAGTGAAGCCAAAAAGGATGTGGCAGAATACTCAGAGAAAGCAATAAAAATATTAGATTCTTTTGAAAAGAAAAACCCGTTCTTAAATGAACTGGTAGAAAGTCTTGTATTAAGAAACAGGTAAGTTTATATGCTTGAACGAATTCATAAAGAAAACGATATAAAAAATATACCGGAGAAGGACTGGGATAAACTTGCCGAGGAAATAAGAGCCTTTCTTATCGAAAAAATCAGTAAAACCGGTGGCCATCTTGGATCTAACCTTGGAGCTGTTGAACTCACCATGGCTCTTCATTTAGCACTCGATCTTCCCAAGGACAAAATCGTCTGGGATGTGGGTCATCAGGCTTACACCCACAAGATTTTAACAGGCAGAAAAGAGGGCTTTGATTCCCTTAGAAAATTCGGTGGCATGGCAGGCTTTCCAAAGACCAAAGAAAGCCCCTGTGATTCCTTTAACACGGGCCATAGTTCCACCTCCATTTCCGCAGGCCTTGGCATGGTTAAGGCAAGGGACTTAAAGGGGGAGAACTATACGGTTGTGTCGGTTATCGGCGACGGTTCATTAACCGGCGGTATGGCTTATGAGGCACTTAATAATGCTTCTAAAATCAACACAAATTACATTGTCGTATTAAATGATAACAATATGTCCATATCCGAGAATGTGGGCGGAGTTTCAAAATACCTTGATTCAATAAGAACCGCTGATAAGTATTTAGGCCTTAAGGAAAATGTGTTTAATACACTTATGCATGTGCCCGGCGGCGAAGGTATGGTAAGACATATCCGGAAAGCAAAAAGTACCGTAAAAAGCATGGTGGTGCCGGGAATGTTCTTTGAAGACATGGGTATTACCTATTTGGGCCCTGTTGACGGACATAATGTTAAGGCTGTGGTTGAAGCCATCAATAATGCAAAGCACTGTAAAGGACCGGTTTTGGTACATGTTCTTACCAAAAAAGGTAAGGGTTATACACCTGCCGAAAACCATCCTTCAAGATTTCATGGAACAGAACCCTTTGATGTATCCAGCGGATTATCCGTAGGTGAACAGTCCAAGGCCAATTATACAGATATTTTTTCAACCGTAATGGTTAAAATGGGAGAGCGCGATAAAAACGTTGTTGCCATAACCGCTGCAATGGCTGACGGCACAGGTCTTAAGCGTTTCAGAAACGCTTATCCCGAAAGATTTTTTGACGTGGGAATTGCCGAAGAACATGCGGTTACCTTTGCGGCAGGTCTTGCCACCGGCGGAATGAAGCCTGTTGTGGCAATTTATTCATCCTTTTTGCAAAGGGCCTATGATCAGATTCTTCACGATGTCTGCATTCAGAATCTGCCGGTGGTATTTGCCATAGACAGAGCAGGTATAGTGGGAAGTGACGGAGAAACCCACCAGGGCGTGTTCGATATTTCCTTCCTTTCATCCATTCCGAATATGACTGTTATGGCTCCAAAAAACAAATGGGAGCTGTCGGATATGATGAAATTTGCGGTTTCTTTGAATAAGCCTGTTGCCATCCGTTATCCGCGTGGTGAGGCATATGACGGACTTGCTGAGTTCAGACAGCCTATTGAATACGGTAAGAGTGAGGTTATATATGCTGAAAAGGATATAGCTCTTGTTGCTCTTGGCTCAATGGTTAAGACCGCAGAAGCCGTATACAGTGAGTTAAAAGAAAAAGGTTATAACTGTACTCTTGTAAATGCAAGGTTTGCAAAGCCTGTTGACGGTGAACTGTTAAAACAGCTTTCACAGAATCATAAACTTGTTGTGACACTTGAAGAAAACGTATCAAGCGGCGGCTTCGGACAGGCTGTAAGAGAATACTACGCAGATGAAAACATCAATATGGACGTATGCAATATTGCAATACCAGATGAGTTTGTGGAGCATGGTAATGCAGAACTCCTAAAGCGTAAAATCGGAATCGATAAAGAGAGTATCTTAAAGAAAATCTTTTCTAAAATACAGTAATGGTAAGAGGATTTATGAAGGAAAGACTTGATGTTCTTTTAGTGGAACAGGGGCTGGCGGCTTCCAGGGAAAAGGCAAAAACCGTAATTATGAGCGGTGATGTCTTTGTTAACGGACAGAGAGAAGATAAGGCCGGAACCATGTTTGATCCGGAAAAAGTAAAAATAGAGGTTAAAGGCGCAAAGCTTAAGTATGTAAGCAGAGGCGGCCTGAAGCTTGAAAAGGCTATGGCTTCATTTGGCCTTGAACTTACGGATTTTGTGTGTATGGATATAGGTGCATCCACCGGTGGATTTACCGACTGTATGCTACAAAACGGTGCCAAAAAGGTGTATTCTATTGATGTAGGTCATGGTCAGTTAGCCTGGAGCCTTAGAAACGATGAGAGAGTGGTCTGCATGGAAAAGACCAATTTCAGATATGTTACTCCTGAGAATCTTGATGATGTACCTGATTTTGCCTCCGTGGATGTTTCTTTTATATCACTTACCAAAATACTTGAGCCTGCCGTCAATATTTTAAGGGACCACGCTCAGATGGTTTGCCTTATTAAGCCTCAGTTTGAGGCAGGAAGAGAAGAAGTCGGTAAGAAGGGCGTAGTTAAGGACAAGGCAGTTCACAGAGCAGTAATTGAAAAGGTTATTGAATATGCCAAAAGCATAGGCTTTTCCATATTAGGTCTTGATTATTCACCCATAAAGGGACCTGAAGGCAATATTGAATATCTTCTTTTTATTGAAAAGGGCGTTTCAGGAGCTAAAACAGCAGCTCCTGACATAAATGAAGTAGTTGAAGCAGCACATAATTCATTAGATAAATGATGGGACGGGAGAAACAATGGATCGTTTTTTAGTTCGCACAAATGAATCAAAGGATGAAGGATTTGAAATCACAAATCTTATTAAAAACTATCTTGAGAAAAACGGTAAAACCGTAGAACTTGAGATAATGGACGATAAGAAGATTTATGGCAAAGAAGAAGCCTATGCGTTTGATACAAAGAATCGTCCGGATATTGTAATTGTTCTTGGCGGTGACGGAACCATGTTAAGAGCAGCAAGAGATTTCGTGGAGGAGGAGATTCCTCTTTTAGGCGTAAATTTAGGCTCTCTTGGTTACCTTGCAGAAGTTGAAAAGGCAAATGTGGAAGCTGCCCTTTACAAACTGATAAACAATGATTTCTTCATTGAAGAAAGAATGATGCTTGAAGGAAGCATTTTAAGAGAAGGTCAGACAGTGGCAAGAACAATGGCCTTAAATGATATAGCTGTTCTTAAGTCTCTTCCCTTCAGAGCAATCAATTTTGATGTATATGTAAACGGTCAGTACTTAAAGTCCTATGGGGCCGATGGTGTTATTGTATCAACACCCACAGGTTCCACAGGTTATAACCTTTCTGCCGGCGGCCCCATAGTTGAGCCCTGCGCGGATCTTTTGGTAATGACTCCCGTGTGTCCTCATACCATCAACTCAAGAAGCATTATTCTTGCGGGGGAGGACGAGGTATACATCGAGATAAAAGACGCAAAGAACGGCGGCGAACAGGCTGCATTTGCCATGAGCGACGGCGCTGCACACTTTGAATTAAAAACAAATGACGCCTTCGTTTTAAGAAGAAGCGAAAAACGTACCAGAATTATCAAGCTTAAGAAAGAAAGCTTTCTTGAAATCCTTCAGAAAAAGATGAACGACTAGATATTGTGGGGAGCCCGGAATGAAGAATTTAAGACATGTAAAGATTCTTGAATTAATTGATAAATACGAAATTGAAACACAGGATGAACTTTGTCAGAGACTTGAAGCAGAGGGCTTCAGTGTGACACAGGCCACTGTATCAAGAGACATAAATACCTTGCATCTTTACAAAAAGAGCCTTGGCAGTGGCAGACAGAAATATGCCATAGACAGTGAACCGGATGTAAACCTTGATGAAAAGTACAAAAGGGTACTTTCCGACGGTTTTGTATCCATCGATATGGCCCAGAACATCCTTGTGGTTAAAACTGTTTCCGGTATGGCAATGGCGGTTGCGGCTGCCCTTGATTCAATGGAATTTTCAGAAATCGTTGGAACAATAGCCGGTGACGATACCATTATGATGGCTATAAGAACCGTTGAAGAAGCAAAGATTGTATTGGAAAAGATTAAAACTATTATTGCAGGTTGATTGCCTTATTTCCGAGAGAGAAGAGTAGGCTTATATATGTTAGAGTACATGCACGTAAAAAATCTTGCACTTATCAAGGAGTGTGAGATTCAATTTACAGAGGGGTTAAACATTTTAACCGGTGAAACGGGTGCCGGCAAATCTATTTTACTTGGTTCCATTAACCTTGCACTTGGTGCAAAGGCGGACAAGGACATAATCAGAACAGGAGAAGAAGAGGCTTATGTGGAGCTTTTGTTCTCTGTAAATGATGCGTCTAAAAAAGCCTTAAGTTCGATGGAACTGTCAGCGGAAGACGACTTCATTTCAATTTCACGAAAAATCACAGCAACAAAGAGCATTTTTAAAATAAACGGAGAGATTGTGCCGGCCAGACAGGTCAAAGAACTTGCGGGCGGCCTTCTTGACATTCACGGACAGCATGAGCATCAGTCTTTGCTTAACAATAATAAGCAAAGAGACATGCTGGATGCTTATGGCACCAAAAGGGTTGAGGCCGCCCTTGCAAATGTAAAGGAAAAGGCCCATGCCTTCAAGAAACTTGACGCTGAACTTAAAGAGGCATGCGAAAAATCCGATGGAAGAGAGAGGGAAATAAGTCTCTTAAAATATCAGTGCGAAGAGATTGAGAACGCAAATCTTGTCTTAGGAGAAGACGAGGAACTGGAAGAAAACTATAAGCGCATGCAGTCTTCCGAAAAGCTTATGGCCCTTTTGAATGAATCAATGTCCCTTGTTTCTTCGGGAGCTTCTGAAGATGCGGGAAGCCTTATTTCAAGGGCTCTTTCAAATATGAGAAAGGCAGCTTCCTACGATCCTTCTGCAGAGAAACTGGCAGATTTCCTTGCGGCTGCTGAAAATATTCTCGGAGACTTTTCAATGGAGGCTTCCAAATATTCAGATTCACTTGAATTTGATGAGGAGGATTTTGAAAAGACCGAGGAAAGACTTAACACCATCAATTCTCTTAAGCATAAGTTCGGAAGCACCATAGAGAAGATTTTAGAGTACTATAACGGCATCTCAGCGGAACTTGAAAAATTAGAAAACTTAGATTCTTATCTTGCCAATCTTGAATCAAAAACACGTGAGGCACTTATTGATTATAAAAAGGCAGCAAAGGAACTTTCTGAATTAAGATGTGAAACTGCCGTGGAATTTGAAAAGAATCTGTCATCGGAGCTTATGGCTTTAAGCTTTATGGATGTACGCTTCAGGGTTAATATCGAAACCGATGAAGATACAGTGAGCGATGATGGCTTTGATAAAATAGAATTCATGATAGCCACCAACATCGGTGAGCCCTTAAAGCCCATTAAGAACGTATCAAGCGGTGGTGAACTTTCAAGAATCATGCTTGCAATCAAAACCCTCCTTGCAAAAAAGGATGAAGTGGATGCTTTGATTTTTGATGAAATTGACGCAGGAATCAGTGGAAGAACCGCCTGGGAAGTGGCCGGTAAATTATCAAAACTTTCTATGGAACATCAGGTAATTGCCATAACACATTTGGCTCAGATTGCGGCTTCTGCGGATTCACATTTTGAGATTGCAAAGAGTGCTGAGGACGGTGTTACAACCACAAGTATCAGACGACTTGATGCAACCGGTGAAATAGCCGAGCTTGCCAGACTTCTTGGCAGTGATACGGTTGATGCCGCAAACCTTGAGAACGCAAAAGAATTAAAGAAAAAGGCTATGGACAGGAAAAGCAGCTTTGGCAGAGATTAATGTTAAAAGAGAAAAGACCTACAAGTTAATATTTTTTTTGTTTATCCTTTTGTATTCTGCATGTCTTGTGTATCTTTATTACAATCAGCTTTTTTACGAGGCAACAGGACGTTTTGAATCGGATACCTTTGTTCATGTAAGATTTGCGGTTGAAGAACACTATTTTCACAGCCTTGCAGCCTTTATTTATCTCTTATTAAATATTTTTCCCTTCAGTAGCATTTGTATAGCAGTCACACTAACAGTTGTAACGGTGTGCAGTATATTTGCAACGGTATCACTTGTTATACTTGTGGCGGAAAAGATTGATTTATCAATCGGCAGCGGAACCGTGTATTTAGTATCGGCTTTTGCCAATTTACTGTCTGCCTTTTATATTTCTTCCATAGGAAAAAAACACTATATCGGTTATGAATGTGCAAATATGTGGCATAATTCCACATATCTTTTCATGAGGCTTTTTGCAATCATTACCGTTATTCTTTACATTAAAGCCTATGATAAATACAAAGAAGGCCTGTCTCTTAAATCATGGCTTCTTTTAACCGTTCTTTTAGGGATAACTACAGGATTTAAGGCAAGCTTCTTAACAGTTTTTGCACCGATGCTTGCAATAATTCTTTTAATCGATCTTTTTAAGCATGTTAAGTTTATAAGGGTATTTACCCTTGGAACAACGGTGCTTCCTTCGTTTGCGATTATGTTTTTGCAAAGCCTTGTTATGTCAGGAGACGGAAAGGGCGGCGGTTATGCGATTGCTCCGTTTGAAGCCCTGAAGCTTCGAGGTGAGCACCCGAAGGCAGCTTTGATTTTATCGGTTTTGTACCCTCTTGTAGTATTGGCAATTCATGGAATCAGCGCCTGCAAGACTAAACTTTTCAGAGCAAACTTTTATATGTTTGTCATTGCTTTTCTTGAAGTATTTCTTTTGATTGAAACCGGAGAGAGAAGTCTTGACGGGAATTTCCTCTGGGGATATTCAATTGCTTTGTTTTTCCTGTTTTTGATGGCAATGCTCATATCAATAAAGGCTTTTATCAACCGTAAGAATAAAGTGCTCGGGCTTGTTTTGTTTTCATTTGAGTCCATAATCGGACTTTGGCATGTGATTAGCGGTGTATGGTATTTTTGCCTTTTGTTAACGGGGGTGACTTATTTTGTCTGAGACCCAATGGGATAGAACTGCAAAATTAATAGGGCAGGATAATGTGGATACTCTTCATGAAAAGATTGTTGCTGTATTCGGTCTTGGTGGAGTAGGAGGATTTGTCTGCGAAGCCTTAGCAAGAGCCGGCGTGGGACATCTCATACTTGTTGATCATGATACGGTTAACATAACAAACATTAACCGCCAGGTTATAGCCACTCATTCCACAATCGGTATGAAGAAAACCGATGCTTTTGAAAAAAGACTTAAGGATATTAACAAAGATATAAAAATTACGCTGTTTGACTGTTTCTTTTTACCCGAAAACAGTAGTATTATAGATTTTAGCAGGATTGATTATGTTGCGGACTGTGTTGACACTGTTACCGCCAAGCTTGAAATAATAAAAAAGGCCCAGGAAGCCGGTACTAAGGTGATTTCATCCATGGGAACAGGCAATAAGCTTCATCCGGAAATGTTTGAAATTACGGATATAGCAAAGACAAGTGTATGTCCCCTTGCCAAGGTAATGCGTAAGGAATGTAAAGACAGAGGCTATAAAAATGTTAAGGTCCTATATTCCAAGGAGCCCCCTGTAAGGGTAGGAGACAGAACACCTGCAAGCATTGCTTTTGTACCCTCGGTGGCAGGTCTTTTGATAGCAGGAGAAATAGTAAGAGACTTACTAAATATAAAATAATGGAGTGGCAGATGAAGAAAATTCTTTTTGTTGCAAGCGAAGGAGTTCCGTTTATTAAAACAGGCGGCCTTGCGGATGTTGCGGGAACGCTTCCCAAGTGCATTGATCCAAAGTACTTTGACGTAAGAGTATTTTTGCCTAAGTATTCCTGTATGAAGGACAGTGTAAAGGAAAAGATGGAGTATGTTACACACTTTTACATGGATTTCAACTGGAAAAATGAGTATGTTGGCGTATTAAAGGCTGTTGTGGACAATATTACATATTATTTCATTGACAGCGAATATTATTTCAGTGGCCCCAAGCCCTATGGAAATGATGCGCTGTTTGAAATTGAAAAATATGCATATTTTTCAAAGGCAGTTCTTTCTTCTTTACCCCTTGTTGATTTCAGACCTGATATTATCCACTGTCATGACTGGCAGACAGGACTTGTGCCTGTTTACTTAAAAGAACGTTTCCAGGGCAATGATTTTTATCATGGAATAAAGAGCATAATGACAATCCACAACCTTAAGTTCCAGGGCCGTTGGGGCGTTAAGGAGGTTCAGAGCATTACAGGTCTTTCAGACTACTTCTTCACCTCCGACAAGCTTGAAGCCTATAAGGATGCAAATCTCTTAAAGGGCGGACTTGTTTATGCAGATGCCATAACCACTGTAAGTGATACCTATGCTAAGGAAATCATGACTGATTTCTACGGTGAAGGACTTAACGGTCTTTTAAGCGCAAGAGCGAATGACTTAAGAGGTATCGTTAACGGTATTGACTACGAGGAATTTAACCCTGCAACAGACAAGGCTCTTAAATATCCTTATAATGCCGAAACCTTCAGAAAGGTTAAGACCAAAAATAAAGTAGCTCTTCAGGAAGAACTTGGCCTTGAAGTAAATCCCAAGACCATGATGATAGGCCTTATTTCAAGACTTACAGACCAGAAGGGTCTTGACCTTATCGCATACATGATGGACGAACTTTGCCAGGACAATATTCAGTTTGTAATTGTCGGAACCGGTGAAGAACGCTATGAGAACATGTTCAGACACTTTGACTGGAAATATAAGGGCAAGATTTCAGCTAATATTTACTATTCAGACGAGCTTGCTCATAAGGTATATGCTTCCTCAGATGCATTCCTTATGCCTTCATTATTTGAGCCCTGCGGATTAAGCCAGCTTATAGCACTCCGCTACGGAACACTTCCCATTGTCCGTGAAACCGGTGGCTTAAAGGATACCGTTGAGCCCTATAACGAGTACGAGAGCAAGGGAACAGGTTTCTCATTTACAAACTACAATGCTCATGAGATGCTTGACTGTATCAGAAACGCCGAAAGAATCTACTACGACAAAAAGCGCGAGTGGAACAAGCTTATTGACCGCGCCATGGAAGCAGATTTTTCCTGGCAGCGAAGCGCCCTTAAGTATCAGGAAATGTACGACTGGCTCATCGGTTAGCCTCTAGCCCGCATAAACACTGGGGTTCTGAAAGGGTCATATAGTGTTTGCCCCCAATTTGACCACAAAAAGTATATATAAAATCAAGTAGAGACACTTTTCTAGAAAAAAATCTAGGAGAGTGTCTCTTTTGTTTTGGTCAAAAATAACACAGCGTAAAGGAGAAATGAAATGACAGATGCAAGTATGGTTTCAATTAATCAGATTAAAGGAATGATTGAAAAGGATCCAGAGCCACAGGGAAGATTTGTTAGACCTAATGGCAATAGGAAAATAGATGTTCTCATTACGGAAGGTACTATGATGGGGACAAGAAAGAATGGTAGAAGATATTCTGAAAAGCAGATGCTTCAGGATGCAAGAAACCTATTTAAAGACTATAAATATGTATTCCTTAAAATTTCGTCCACAAATGTTGATTCATTAGCAACGTTTTATCATGCGACAAAGTCCAATGGAATTGGTTTTTATGCAAATAAGTATGTATTGAGCCAGTTAGATATCTTTGCTGAAGCAGGTAAAAAATATACTAATTTTTATGATTTTTCCGAAAAATGGCCAATCTTATCAAAACCCAAGAATAATGCTTCAGACTCTTGTTTAAGAAGTTATAATGGTCAGAGCAAGCATATGAGAGAAGAAGGATTCGTGATGATAGTATCCGAGTATGAATATTATGAAGATATTATGGAAGAATTCGCGGATTTGGATCCAATTATGATATATTCATTATGGAAGGGTTATATAGATGAGAAAGTCGGTAAGGGCGCATATAACGCAAAACTGGCTGAATTCTGTAAAAAATATAATGCTATAGATATGCATACAAGCGGGCATGCTTATCCGGAAATGATCAAGGCTGTAATTAAGGAAGTGAATGCAGATGAGGTTGTTATTATTCATACGGAAAACATGAAAATATTTCAATAAATTGTAGGAAAATGAAATGTTAACAGATAATGAGAAGCTTTTGTTAGAAAAAATGAAGGATTCAAGAGCAGTAAGCGAGAAATTACTAAGTGCTTTTGTAGATGAAGAAGGAGCTCTTAGAGCTTTTTTGGATTTCTCGAAAAATAAAGAAGAACTAAATATTTGTTTTAGAGGAAATCACAATGCAATAGAGATTTATTATCTGAACCATGTTGTCTGGGAATTGTCTACAGCAAGAGGAAGGATGTATAAAGTAAAATTCAATTTCGGACATGCTAAAGATATGAATCCTATTGAAGAAGAAAAAATTCTTTCGTTATTGAGAGACAAGGGATTTGAATTTGTTGATTCTAAGAATATTGTATGTACAAAACTGTTCTTCTCAAATGAATTTGTGAATGAAGAATTGTGGACTCTATTTAAGAAATTAATGGATAATAATTTTGATCCTAATAACGGTGCTCCTAAGGTTGAAAAGAGATGGCAGCATAGATTTTTTAAAGAGTTACATAGAGAAGCAAATCTACGGAATGGACTATATGTTTATGATTTAGAGTATCAACAAAAAATGCCTCATAAAGATGAAATTCTGTCAATAATTCCTAATATTACAAATGAAGAATTTCAACACATGATAGACTTGAAAAAAGATGAGAGAATTTCTTCTTGTACGAATGAACCTGATTTTATGGGAGTGGAATTTGATGAGTTTGGAAAAGGAAAACATATTGTATTTGGTGAAATAAAATCATTGTATGATAGTTGTAAGGGAGGTTCAGGTATAGAAGAACATCTAAAAAAGATGCAAGGCTATCTTCAGATGAAAGAATTGATACAACATCGAAAAGATGATGCTGAAAATATTCTTAATCAGTATATAGCGATTGGAGATATTTCTACTGATTATTGCTTTGAAGGACTTTCTGAGCAATTGAAAATAAAGAATATCCTAGTACTTACTTCATCAACATTTATTCATAATGGAATTATGCAAAGCAGAGCTAAAAGTGCGATTGATTACTATTATGAAAATAAAAATGAAATTAATCGCTTGGCAGCTAATGCAAAATGTGAAATTTGGTTAATCGATGAATGTTGCGATAAGGAGGAAGATATTAGTTGGGAGCATGTTGAAAAGATGAAATTAGAATAATTGTCCCCAAAGCGTCCCTTAAGAGACCATTTTTTTCTTAAAAACAGTGTGATATTATTACAATAGAGCAGTTGAAACGAAGGAAATAAATCCTTTGAATCAGCTGCTTTTTGTATGCGCGCATTTCCATTAGAAGCGGTGTACAGCTTCAGAAAGAGTGGAGACAGGTTATGCAAGAAGAAGCTAATCAAAAAACAGTTGGCATAGCTGTTCAGGGAACTAAGATGACCGGTCGAATGTTTATTAGGGCCTGCGATAAGTTCTTACAATATAGGAAAGAGCAAAAGCGGCTTAAGCGACAGGATCCTGCCAACTATGAAATCAATCAGCCTAAGAAAGTAAAAGTTGAAAGACTGGTTCGTGAAGGTGAGGGAGTATCTTCGATAGAAATCAAAGACAAAAGTATAAGGACATAAAGGGGTTCTATGGCAGTGGAGTTATGTACGCCGGTATGTACTCGAATGTATGTTCGAAAAACATCTTGAGAGTCGTATGAAACTGTGATAGAATCTTTTTATGGGTGCTGCCATGGAGACAAATCTCCATTAAAAAGATGGTAGGCGGGATTAGCCCTCTTAGTCAGAGGGAGTAATGCCCTCTGAGTACATAGAAATCCGTAAGGAAATCGCGTAGAAAGGAGGGGATGCAATGATGGTATTAGAGATTATTGGAGCAGCGGCTGCTGTTATCACGATCTTTTCTGCTGGAGTTGCAGTGGGAAAGTTTCTTTCTTGCAATCAAAAAGACCGCCCATAGCCTCGGAAACTTGTGCGATCTTTATGATTAAACATATTCTTAAGGGCTAAACCGTCTATCGGCAGCACCTTTTTTATAGGAGTATATTATCACGAAGGTGGAAAAATTACAATCTGATTTTTGCAGCCTTCGGGATTCACATGCCTTATGATAATCTATGAACGAAGAAATGTCGAGGATACATTCTAGTTTGATGTGGAGGTAATAGCATGGCAAAAAAAGAAAGTAATCATATTACCAGTTGTACTATCTCTTGGGAGAATACAGAAGATATTTTGAGCGCTGTAACAAAAATACTTCAGACAGAGATTCATGTAAGGCTTTATAATAATGGCTCTTTAATCGGTGGTAGAATATGGCCAATGTCGGAACAACAGAAGGAAGAACTGTATAGTGTTTTTTATAAATGTATTGACGACTGGGATTGTGATGATTATTCAGCTGATGAATCTGACAACGTTCACTGGCAACTTAAAATATGCACCCAAAGAAGTTGTCTTAGAATGATTTGTGGAACAATTGAACCGCCTCCGTATGGAGAGGAGATTAGAAATGTGCTCGTTAAAATAATTGGTGAGGACAATTTATATTTTTATCAATAGATAGAATAAAAACAGTGAGGACTCATATATGGCAAAAAATGATAATCCGCATGCTATTAGATTTTTAGAGAGCATGGAAAAACATGATAAGAAAGAAGATGCTGAAAATTTTTTGAAGGAACATCCGCTGACTAAATCTGCAGATTTTAATAAGAAATTTACATGGGCGAATGATATGTGTGAATTTCTCGACACAAATTATGACGAAAAAATAATAAAAGAGATAAGAATGGATTGTGCCTGTGGACCGGAGCATGGCAAAGGCGCAAAAATAAAGGCTTTGTATGAAAAAGAAGAGAATCAGGAGAATTTCATTCAAAAGGTTAATAAGCTGAATCTTGGATTTAAATTTGAATATGATGGATCGTATTATTATCTTATTTATCCGCAGTGCTATTGCTCATGTGTGAAAAGAATTGACGAGTCAATGTCAAAGACATGGTGCTATTGTACACTAGGATATAGTAAGCGTATGTTTGAAAATATTTTTGATTGTGAAGTTCAAGTGGAATTATTAGAAAGTGTAAAGCTTGGCAACCAGCAATGCAGAATAAGGGTAAAGAAAATAGTGACTTGATTAAATAAGCAAATTTGAAGTTGAGAGGTTCTTAATGATAATAAAAGTTGGAGATTTTGAATATACAGAAGTATGGGATGGCATTTTATATAAAAAATTGTCAAACTATCCTAATATATCAGATTGGGAAATAAGAACTCTTATCGAGTTTGCAGATTATGAAGCAAAATATGGACGAGAATGTGTAATTGAGTGTGATGATAAAGATTTACAAAACAAAATTAGTGAAGGAATGAAAGTAAACGGTCAATCATGAGTAACTTGACAGAAAATGGACCGCATTCGCGGTCCTGACTACTTCCGAATCTCTTTTGGAAGCGAAGGCGACCATGGAACAAGGTCATTAAGGAAGTCCCTGTTTTTATCATTCATGTGTTT
>JAZLLV010000037.1:0-34683 GCA_045598365.1 Lachnospiraceae bacterium | reverse complement strand
AGTTCCACTTTATTTTCTAAGTCCTATATATTTGTACTGCTCAAGCTCAGTTCCGTTTACAACTGAATCCTCAAGCTCGTCAAATATACCGTATACATCTTCAACTGTGAAGTCTCTTCCAGCAAGACCATAAATATAGTTGACCGCGTTAATCATTACTCTCTTTCTGTAAAGGCCAGCCATGATTTCGCTTCCAAGTGGTCCACCGTTACCGTTGTAGCTCTCTGTTCTGTCCATAATAGCTACAGCTTTACAATTCTTAAGTGCATCTGCAAGTTCTGGAGCTGGGAATGGTCTAAATACTCTAAGCTTAATTACACCAACCTTCTTGCCCTGCTCTCTCATATCATCTACTGCCTGCTTAGCTGTACCAGCTGCAGATCCGATAATAACCATAATGTAGTCAGCATCCTCTGTTCTGTACTCTTCAAAAAGCCCGTACTCTCTGCCTGACATATCTTTAAATTTCTTAGCCACCTCAAGGATTACCTCTTTAGAACGCTCTAAAGCCTCCTCCTGATTTTTTCTGGCCTCCATTGCGTAGTTAGATACAGAATATGGTCCAACGGCAATTGGCTTACCCGGATTAAGAAGATACTCTTCTGGTTCGTACTCACCTACGAAATCCTTAACTTCTTTATCCTCAAGAAGCTCAATATTCATAACCGCATGGCTTGTAATAAAACCATCCTGACAAATCATTACCGGCAGATGAACCTTTGCGTTCTCTGCGATTGGATATGCCTGAATAAAATTATCATATGCCTCCTGATTGTTTTCAGCATAAATCTGAATCCAGCCTGTATCTCTTGCGCCCATACTGTCTGAATGGTCACAGTTAATATTGATAGGTCCGGATAATGTTCTGTTTACAAGGGCCAGAACACAGGGCATACGGTTTGATGCAGCAAGAAGAAGTTCCTCCCACATAAGCGCAAGGCCTGCTGAAGAGGTTGCAGTTAAACTTCTGGCACCGGCTGCTTCAGCACCGATGGTGGCACTCATAGAGGAGTGTTCGCTTTCCACGGGAATGAACTCTGTATCACATTCTCCGTTGGCAATATATGTGGATACCATCTGGGGTATTTCCGTTGAAGGGGTTATAGGGAATGCAGGCATAACATCCGGATTTATCTGACGGATAGCATAAGCAACAGCCTCATTACCTGACATACGATCTTTTTTTGCCATAATTATTTCTCCAATTTCTACTCTGAATTACTGTCCTTCTCTCATTGAAAGGGCGCCGAAGGGACATGCCTTAACGCATATTCCGCAGCCCTTGCAGTGATCGTAGTCAAACTCTCCGCGTTTTGAATCCTTTACAGGAATTGCGCTGTCAGGACATACGGGTGCGCAAAGAAGACACTGTTTGCATTTATCCTTGTCAAAAACAGGGGTATTGGTGCGCCACTCGCCTGTATTAAAGGTCTTGCTGGTGGCACCGGCAAACATCATAAGGCCTTCGGTAAGTTCATTATATGCTGACTGTTCATTAATCTTTGAAACGTCGGTTCTCATTTATACCTCCCCTAACTCATCAAGCGTCATTGTAAGTGCCTTCATGTTGCCTTCGATAACCTCAGGCTTCTTGGCAAACTTGTGCTGATATGATGCTTTCATCTCATTTATGAATAAGTCCTTATCCATTACATGTCCCACCGCAACTGTTGCTGCAAGCATGGGACTGTTGGGGAAGTACTTTCCAAGTGCCTCCACGGAAATTCTTCTGGCATCTACGGTAAATACCTTACCCTTGTAGCCGTTAAGAAGAGGCTTGATTTCCTCGGCTTTTTTGGGTGTATTTACAATTATTGCTCCGTCCTCTTTTAAGCCCTTTGTAACATCAACAGCCTGAAGAAGGGTTTCATCAACCACAACCACAAGGTCGGGAGTATATATATTTGAGTGAACACGAATCTCGGTGGAGCTGATTCTGTTGTAGGCAGTAATGGGGGCTCCCATTCGTTCCGGGCCATATTCCGGAAAGCCCTGCACATAAGCTCCTGTTTTAAAAGCAACATCCGCAAGAAGCAATGCTGCGGATTTAGCACCCTGGCCGCCTCGACCGTGCCATCTGATTTCAATTCCTTTTTCTTTCATCTTTTCCTCCGGGGTGCTTTCTGCACCCGTTTTTCGTACTTTCAAGCATTATACACCATCACTGTAATATATTAAAGCATGAAATTGAATTTAACAACTTATTTTGTACACTGTTTCAAAATTGTAAGTTTTTCACATGTCCGGCCACTCGCGAATGCATGAATTAATGCCGGCATATTCACATGTCCGGCTCATTGTCATAAAAAAAGAAGCATATCGTGAATATACGACATGCTTCTTAGCTTCACTGTTTTCC
The DNA here is from genome assembly GCA_045598365.1 of Lachnospiraceae bacterium. Classification (GTDB taxonomy): domain Bacteria; phylum Bacillota; class Clostridia; order Lachnospirales; family Lachnospiraceae; genus UBA1258. The sequence goes on along the minus strand of JAZLLV010000037.1, from coordinate 32,324 downwards.
GGTCATCAGTCCTTGTAAATAAGGTTCTTGTAGAATTCGGTGTAATCGGTCTTCTTCTGAGATGCAAATTCAATTGCTGTTCTGGGATGTTCATTCATAAGACCTGTTAAAAGGTAAGGAATGTCATAGCCCCATACAAGACCTTCTTCTTTAAGCTTGGGAATATGCTTTTCCACAAACTGAAGTACAGGATAAATATTGTACTTGGGATTCTTAAGGAATCCAAGAAGCAGTTCCATTGCACAGTTGCCGGCACCTCTTCCAAGGCTTCCATAGGTTGCATCAAGATAATCTACGCCATCACCACAGGCTTCAATAGTATTGGCAAAAGCAAGCTGCTGGTTGTTATGAGCATGCATACCGATCTTTTTATTGTACTTAGCACCGATTTCGTTATAAATATTGCAGATTCTTGCAATCTGTTCAGGATAAAGAGATCCGTAGCTGTCTACAATGTATATTGCATCAACAGATGACTTTGCAATAATTTCAAGTGCTGCCTTCCAATCGTTCTCGCCGCTTGTGGAAATAGCCATAATATTACAGGTTGTTTCATAACCCTTCTCATGGGCATCCTCAATCATATCAACGGCGCCGGGAATCTGATGAATATATGCAGCCACACGGACCATATCAACGGGGCTTTCGCTCTTCTTTGCAATATCTCTCTTATAATTGCAGCGGCCTACATCTGCCATGATTGAAAGCTTAAGGTCTGTGTTATTGTCTCCGACAACTTTTCTGATGTCCTCATCGGAAGCAAATTTCCACTTACCGAATTTCTTCTCATCAAACATTTCCTTGTCGGCACGGTAACCGAATTCCATATAGTCTACGCCGGCCTTAATATTGGTCAGATATAAATCATGAACGAATTCATCGCTGAACTCGAAATTGTTTACAAGTCCTCCGTCTCTTAATGTGGCATCTAATACTCTGATACTGGGACGGTAATCCAAAAGTTTTGATATCTCCTTCATTGTGGTTCTCCATCTTATGCTTTTACACTACATCACTTTAAAGTAGATTAGTGCATACGTGAGTATAGCATATAGATTGTCGGTTGTAAAGTCATCATAATCTATTTCTAATGAGTTAAAAAGCCCCGAATGGTCTTTCACATCCGGGGCCCTCTCTTTTAACATTTATGCGTAAACATCAACATTGGCACCAATGCCGGGGTTTACCGATCTTTCCATGGCTGATTTATCAATCATTCTTACGATTCCGTCACCCATGATTTCATTTGTATCCATTGTCTTACTCAGTACAGCTGTTCCCACCTGAGACTGTGTCTGAATCTGGGAAAGTGCCATTGAGACTTCAGCGATATCCATATCCCTCAATACCTCCTTGTTATGGCTTGTAAGTGCATTGTAAATATCAGGGATTATTAGATAATTAACAGCTTCCCAAAAAAGTGTGAGTTTAACTTAAAATCCAAGTTTTTTTGAAATGCTTTCCACTGCTTCGTCAAGACAGCCCTCTTCAAAAGGAACCTTAAGGCCTGCAACAGGCAGCATCTTTGAGTAAAAATCACTTGCTGAAAGTTTGCAAAGCTTAAGATAGCTTTCCCATGCTTCTTTGTAATCTGTATCCATCCATCCCTTATACTCAAGTGCAACTGTCTGGGCCAGACAATAGTCAATATAGTAGAAAGGATAGTTATAGATATGAGCCTGCTTCTGCCAGCGACCACCGTTTACATGGAACTCATCATCTGCATAATCCATGTCGGGTCTGTACTGCTTTTCAAGTTCAAGCCATACATTTCTTCTTTCAACCGGGGTAAGTTCGGGCTTTTCGTAAATAATGTGCTGGAACTCATCAACCATACAGCCGTAAGGGATAAAAGTAATTGCTCCCTCAAGGTGTGAAAGAATGTAGTCATCGCTTCTGTCACCAAAGAAATCCTTCATCCAGGGCTCTGTAAAGAATTCCATGGACATGGAGTGAATTTCAGCGGTTTCCATACCGATTTCGTTAAGTTCAGGCAAATTATGTCTTGTAACATAACCCTGGAATGCATGACCGGCTTCATGTGTAATAACTTCCACATCATGCTGGGTTCCGTTGAAGTTTGCAAAAATAAAAGGTGCATAGTCATAATCGGGAAGGCTTGTCATATATCCGCCTGCACGCTTTGTCTTGCGGCCGTATACGTCAAAAAGATCATTCTCTGTCATAAAATCAAAGAATTCTTTGGTTTCGGGCGAAAGAGCGGCATACATTTTGCGACCGTTTTCGAGAATTTCCTCAGGTGTTCCGATGGGTCTGGGATCTCCTTCAAGGAAGTTGATGGAGTCGTAAAAATAAAGATGATCCAGTTTAAGTCTTTCGCGTCTTCTCTCATTAATCTTAGTGGCAAGAGGAACTATTTTTCTTTTTACTTCTTCTCTGAAAATCTTTACCTCTTCAGGGCCGTAATCATTTCTGCCCATGCGGTCGTAGCCAAGAGGAATATAGTTTTCATAGCCCAAAAGCTTAGCCTGAGCGGTTCTGTTAGCCACCAGCTTATCGTATATTCCGTCAAGCTTGTCCTGAATGGAAAGCATGAAGGCAGAAGTCTTTGCATAAGCTTTCTTACGGACTTCACGATCCTTATCGGTGGTGTATTTTGTCATAAGTGAAAGGTTGAGAATTTCTCCCTCCCACTCTATCTTAGCATTCGCAATGAGCTTTCCGTATTCGGTAACAAGAGCGTTTTCTTCCTGCATAAGAGGAACCATTTCAGGGGTGAAGGAACGCATATCAAGTTCCATGTTCTTAAAGGTAACAGGACCAAGCTTATCCACGAGATAATCTCTGAAAGGACAGTCATAAAGAGCCTTTTTGAATTCAACAGAAGCCTCGCTTAAGGTGGGACCCTGCTCATCATAGTAAGCCTGTTCCTTCTCATAGAACTCATCCGTAGTATCAATATCATGTCTTATGTGGCACAGAGTCTGCATTGTGGATACATGTTTGAAAGCCTCACTAACCTTTTGATTGATTTCAAAGGCTTCCTCGCCGCTCTTTGCATTTCGCATTTCCTCGGTAAACTTTCCAAGAGCATCCTTAACCGCGGCCAAATCTGCCCTTTCATAGGGCATTTCTGAAAATTTAAGCATATGTATATCCCTTTCAAAATGTACTGCCTGTAAAGGCTAATCTACTTCTTTTCGCATAATAACATAAAAAGCCCCGGGAAGAAACTTCCCGGGGCGATAATTCACACATTGTTTATGAATTTATCAAGCCTTGCCGTCTGAACCAAGAACGTTAACGATCTTGTGAGCAACCATGTCCTTAACAGCCTGACGAGCGGGCTTTAAGTACTGTCTGGGATCGAAGTGATCGGGATGCTCAGCAAAGTACTTTCTGATGTTACCTGTCATAGCAAGACGGATATCGGAGTCGATATTAATCTTACATACAGCAAGTTCAGCAGCCTTACGAAGCTGTTCTTCAGGAATACCTACAGCATCGGGCATGTTTCCGCCGAACTGGTTAACCATCTTAACGAATTCCTGAGGAACTGAAGATGAACCGTGAAGAACGATGGGGAAGCCGGGAAGCTTCTGCATAACGCCTTCAAGAACGTCGAAACGAAGCGGAGGGGGTACAAGGATGCCATCTGCATTTCTTGTACACTGAGCAGCTGTGAACTTATAAGCGCCGTGTGAAGTTCCGATTGCGATTGCAAGAGAGTCACATCCGGTCTTGTCAACGAATTCTTCTACTTCTTCGGGTCTTGTGTAAGATTCATTACCAGCTTCTACTACTACTTCATCTTCGATACCTGCAAGAGTACCAAGTTCAGCTTCTACTACAACGCCGTGAGCGTGAGCATATTCTACAACCTGCTTTGTAAGAGCGATATTGTCTTCGAAAGACTTTGAAGAAGCATCGATCATAACAGATGTGAATCCGCCATCGATACATGACTTACAAAGTTCGAAAGAATCGCCGTGATCAAGGTGAAGAGCGATCGGGATTTCGGGGTTTTCAGCAACAGCAGCTTCAACAAGCTTTACAAGGTATGTGTGGTTAGCGTATGAACGTGCACCCTTTGAAACCTGAAGAATAACAGGGCTCTTTAATTCGCCTGCTGCTTCAGTAATACCCTGTACGATTTCCATGTTGTTTACGTTGAAAGCACCTACAGCATATCCGCCATTGTATGCCTTCTTAAACATTTCAGTAGTGGTAACTAAAGACATTTTTTGTCCTCCTTTATGTAAAAATAAATAGTTTATTAATAACATGCATCCTGCATATTAAAAATCAATTACAACAATACTATACCTCAAACATTAAGTCTGCGTAAGTAGGGAAAGGCCAATATTCTTTATCAACAATCTTTTCAAGCTTATCGGCAGGCTCTCTTAATGCCTTCATGGCAGGTACAACATTGGCAAGATAGTACTGAGCACGTTCCTTCTGAGAAGAAATCGCAACGGCAATCTTACGCTGTTCCTTCATGTTTTCAAGGGCTTCCTGCATTTCGGTAAGGTTTTCATTTATCTGACTGAGAAGCTTAAGGGGCACAACAGGATTGTCGATTCCTGCCTGGCGCATGGAATTGATGGTTCCCGCAAGTTCCTTTTCATATGCAATAACAGCAGGAATAATCTGCTTGGAAGCCATTGCTGTCATTGTGTGAGCTTCAATGTTGATGGTCTTTGAGTAGGTCTCGTAAAGAACCTCTGATCTTGAAACAAGCTCTGCTCTTGTGAAAATCTTAAACTTTTCAAACAAAGCAACGGCCTTGTCTGTAGTCAGTGCAGCAATTGCCTCAGCCATTGTGGGAAGGTTCGGAAGACCACGTCTCTTCGCCTCGTTAACCCACTGCTCAGAATATCCGTCACCGGAGAAAATGATTCTCTGATGCTCAGTAAGGTTCTTCTTCATAAGGTCATGGACCGCAACGCCAAAATCATCCGCAGCTTCAAGTATATCACAAGCTTCCGCAAAACTTTCGGCAACAATTGTATTAAGGGTAGTATTGGCGCTTCCGATGGAATCTGAGCTTCCTACACTTCTGAATTCAAACTTATTTCCGGTGAAGGCAAAGGGTGAAGTTCTGTTTCTGTCGGTTGCATCCTTATCAAAATCAGGAAGTGTTGATACGCCTGTTTTAAGCTTTCCGCCCTCAATAAGGCTGTTAGCCGAACCGGTTTCCACCAGCTGTCTTACCACATCCTCAAGCTGTTCCCCAAGGAAAACAGAGATAATTGCGGGAGGAGCCTCAGCTCCGCCGAGTCTTTGATCGTTACCGGGGCAGGCTGCACTGAGTCTTAAAAGGTCTGCATGGGTATCAACAGCCTTTAAGATACAGGAAAGCACCAGTAAAAACTGTATATTTTCATTGGGTGTCTCGCCGGGATCGATAAGATTTATTCCGTCATCTGTGCTAAGGGACCAGTTATCATGCTTACCGGAACCGTTAACTCCTGCAAAGGGCTTCTCATGAAGAAGGCATGCAAGACCATGGCGGTTTGCGACCTTTTTCATAATTTCCATAGTGAGCTGGTTATGATCCATCGCAATGTTTGCGGTTTCATAAATAGGTGCAAGCTCATGCTGTGCGGGAGCAGCTTCGTTGTGCTGAGTCTTGGCGGTTACGCCAAGCTTCCAAAGCTCAACATTTAAGTCCTTCATAAATGCACCGATTCTTTCCTGAATGGTGCCGTAGTAATGGTCATCAAGTTCCTGACCCTTGGGGGCAGGTGCACCAAAAAGAGTACGTCCGGCGAAAATCAAATCCTGACGCTCAAGGTATTTATCACGATCAACCAGGAAGTATTCCTGCTCCGGTCCTACGGAAGAGGTTACCTTCTTGGAGGTGGTATTTCCGAATAATCTTAAAAGTCTGATAGCCTGCTCGCTGACTGCCTCCATGGAACGAAGAAGAGGTGTCTTCATATCAAGGGCTTCACCCTTGTAGGAGCAGAATGCCGTGGGGATACAAAGAACCTTGCCAACCGCATCCTCTTTGATAAATGCAGGGCTGGTCATGTCCCATGCTGTATATCCGCGGGCTTCGCATGTGGCTCTTAAGCCTCCCGAAGGGAAACTGGAAGCATCTGCTTCACCCTTAATAAGCTCTTTACCGGAGAATTCAAGAAGACACTTACCCTCTGAATCCGGGTGTTTAATAAAAGCGTCCTGCTTCTCTGCAGTGATGCCGGTAAGAGGCTGAAACCAGTGCGTAAAGTGGGTGGCACCGTTGGATACGGCCCAGTCCTTCATGGCTGCTGCCACAATACCTGCTGTTTTAAGGGAAAGCTCGCCGCCCTGTTCGCGTACCTGGCATACTTCGTCAAATGCCTCTTTGGGGAGATATTCCCTCATCTTGCCTATGGTAAAAACGTTTTTTGCAAATATTTCTTCAATGTTTACATTAGCGCTCATTAAGCTCTTCCTTTCAGCCTTTTTCTTTTGGATTTTAACCCATTAAAGCAATTTAGGTCAATATAATTGTTATATAAAAATCACCGGTAAAAACAAAAGCCTTTGTGATTTTTACCGTCAGTGTCCCGTCTTATTTTCAACACGGAGAATATCCGAGGGTTCCGGAGCCTTTGAAAGTTCGATATAAAGCTCCTGTTTGGAGTGGGGGCAGGATTCCATCTCATTGCCTTCTGCATCCCTTATGGACAGAACCCTCACAGGCTCATTGGTTCCCGAGGGTTTCATAAGTTCTATTTCATCGCCCACAAGGAATTTGTTCCTTTGTTCAATCTTAGCCACGTTTCCCTTTACAGACTCAACAGTTCCAAGGTAAACATACTCCTGAATATAGGTATTGGCATCATAAACCTGGGCGTCCTCGCCAGGCTTGCCAAAATAGAATCCCGTATAGAACTGACGGTATGTACACTTTGAAATCTCTGCCTTATACCAGGACATATTTGCCTTATATTTTTCAGGAGATTCAAGGTAGTCGTCAATGGCCTTTCTGTAGGTTCTTGCAACCGTTGCCACGTATAAAGCGGTTTTCATGCGGCCTTCGATTTTGAAACTGTCGATTCCCGCATCTATAAGTTCGGGAATATATTCAATCATGCAAAGGTCCTTTGAGTTGAATATATAGGTTCCGCGTTCGTTTTCATAAACCGGAAGATAAACTCCGGGACGCTGCTCCTCAACCACTGCATATTTCCAGCGGCAGGGATGTGTGCAGGCACCGTGGTTGGCATCTCTGCCCGTAAAATAATTGCTAAGAAGGCATCTTCCCGAATAGGAAATGCACATTGCACCATGGATAAAGCATTCTATTTCCTTATCCTCTGGGATATGCTCCCTTATTTCCTTAATCTCCTTAAGAGACAGTTCTCTTGCTGCCACCACACGCTTTGCTCCAAGACCGTACCAGAAATTGTAGGTCTCGTAGTTTGTGTTGTTTGCCTGGGTGGAAACATGAATTTCGATTTCGGGACAAATTTCCTTTGCCATCATAAACATGCCCGGATCTGCAATTATAAGGGCATCCGGCTTTAATTCCTTAAGCTCGTGAAAATAATGTCTTGCTCCGTCAAGATCGTAGTTGTGGGCAAGAATATTTGCGGTTACATGCACCTTTACACCGTGGGCATGGGCAAACTCAATACCCTTCTTCATCTCTTCCGGCGTAAAGTTCTTGGCCTTTGCTCTGAGGCCGAAGGCCTCACCGCCTATAAAAACCGCGTCGGCACCGAATATAACTGCTGTTTTAAGCACCTCTAAGCTGCTGGCCGGCACTAAAAGTTCAGGCTTTTTCATCAGAATTTTTCCTCGTACTTACGGTAACTCCGTCTCCTATGGGAAGAATCACCGTTACCAAATCATCATTATGTGTAAGCTCATAGAGATAGTCTCTCATTCGCTTGTATATAGTTCTGTTTCGTCTTTCAACCGCGAACTTTGACTCAAGGATGTCACCCTCCTGCATTACATTGTCTGTAAGCAGAATGCCTCCCGGTGACAGGAGTCTTAAAATATCCGGCAAAAAGTTTATATACTGGCCCTTGGCAGCATCCATAAAAATAAAATCATAGGTGCCTTCAAGTTCCTTAAGAATATCCGTGGCATCTCCCTCAAGAAGGGTTATTTTATCGGAATATCCGAATTTTTCAAAGTTTTCTTTGGCCAGAGGTATTCTTTTTTCATACTTTTCAATGGTGGTTATGTGGGAATCCCCGCAAAGATTGTCTGCCATCAATATAGCCGAAAAACCAATGGCGGTCCCTACCTCCAAAACGGAGCGCGGTTTATACGCGGCAAGAAGAAACTTAATCAAAGACTGCATCTCCTTGCGAATAATCGGCACATTGGTTTCAAGTGAAAACCGCTCCAAATCATCAAGTTTCGGTGAATTTGGAGACGCATATGAATTTATAAACGCGGTCATACGCTCATTTACTATCATAAACTATTCATCCGCCTCATAGGTTTCTTCAGGGCTCATTACCCCAAGCATCTCTTCGGTGGTCATTGAAGTATTGAGAACATAGGCACCGGGCTTTATGTCCTTTCTGTGCTCGGAAGCAAGAATCTGTACAAAAGTAAGGTACTTTTCTCTTGTAAGGCCCTTTTCAACCAGGAGCTTCGCAATGTCCATATTGGACTTGCCTTCTGTGATGGCAACGGGCACATCCTTTCCGGGAGCAGGTGCAATGGCCTCCTCCGTAAAGATACGATACCCAAAGTCATAGGCTCCGGTAGCTTTTGTATATACGAAATTTACAATCCATATTGCAATGGCAATCTTCACCAATGCAGAAAGAAGCATAGATAAAATCTGACTGGCTTTCATTATACAAGCTCCAATCCTTCAAGCACTATGTGACTCAATTCCTGAACCAGTCTGCAAAGCACCACTTCAGCCTCCATAAAGTCACACGCTAACTCATTATTAATAACATCTTCATATTCATTAGTCAATGCATCACAAAGCTCGAAAAGCTCCTCGGAATCGGTCTGATGGAGCCTGCAGTTTTTCTCCATAAGCTCTGTCACACGCAAAAGAAGCTCCGGATCCTTGTCCACCTCTCTGCGAAGTTCAATATAAGTCTTATATTCCTCTGTGGAGTGAATAGCTTCCACAATCTGCTTGCTAAGCTGTGTCATGTCTGTCATAAAAGTCTCCGAACCCCTATACTCCGCTGATTATGGGTACAATAACAGGTCTTCTTTTGTTTCTCTTCCATATGAAATCAGAGGTTGTGTCCTTCATGACTGTTTTAAGCTTGCCCCAGTCATATACTCCTCTGTCAATGGAGTGATTAAGTGCTTTACTGATTTCAAGCTTTGCTGCCACAAGAAGTTCTTCCGATTCCTTCTCATAAACAAAGCCCCTGGTATAAATATCCGGTCCCGAAACAATCTGGCCGGAATACTCATCCACAACAATACTTACAATAACAACTCCGCTTTCGGAAAGGTGCTGCCTGTCTCTTAATACCGAATTACCGATGTCGCCGACACCCAGTCCGTCAACGTATACGGGCTGACAGTTTATTTTTCCAACAATGCCCGCTCCGTCGTTATCTATTTCAAGCACATCTCCGGACCTTAATATAACAATGTTTTCCTTGGGAATACCAAGATCCGTTGCAATTTTGCTTTGGGCCTTAAGGTGCTTATATTCACCATGTATCGGAATGGAGAACTTAGGCTGTACCAAAGAATAAATAAGCTTGATTTCCTCTGCGCAGGCGTGTCCCGAAACGTGGGCATCCTGGAATATTACATCCGCACCCTTTATCAAAAGTTCATTTATTATCCTTGTAACCGCCTTCTCATTTCCTGGGATGGGATTTGAAGAAAAAATAACGGTATCTCCGGCACCTACAGTCACCTTCTTATGGGTACCGTTTGCCATTCTGGAAAGGGCTGCCATACTTTCGCCCTGACTTCCGGTGGTAATAATAACGGTTTTCTCAGGAGGAAAGTTTCTAAGCTGTTCCACATCCACAAGGGTGTTTTCCGGGATGGATATTCTGTTTAAATTTTGAGCTATATCGATAATACTTACCATGCTGCGGCCCTCAACCACTACCTTTCGGCCGTAACGGTATGCTGTATTAATTATCTGCTGAACTCTGTCAACGTTTGATGCAAAGGTTGCAATTATGATTCTGGTGTTTTTGTTTTCATTAAAAATGGTATCAAAGGTTTTACCCACCGTTCTTTCGGAAGGAGTAAAACCGGGACGCTCCGCATTTGTGGAATCGCACATAAGGGCAAGAACACCCTTCTTGCCAAGAGCCGCAAATCTTTCAAGATCGATGGAATCACCGTAAACAGGAGTATAATCCACCTTAAAATCACCGGTGTGAACCACAACGCCCGCCGGTGAAAAAATAGCAAGGGCAGCCGCATCCACAATTGAGTGATTGGTCTTAATGAATTCAACTCTGAACTGACCAAGCGTAATGCTTTGTCCGAATTTAACCACTCTTTTTTTGACCTTTTTTAAGAGGTCTTCGTGTTCTTTTAATTTATTCTCTATGATACCTATTGTAAGTTTTGTAGCATATACGGGCACATTGATATCCCTTAAAACATAGGGAAGTGCTCCGATGTGATCCTCATGACCGTGAGTAATCACAAATCCCTTTACCTTTTCAATATTGTCCTTAAGGTACGAAACATCGGGGATTACAAGGTCAACCCCCAGCATATCTCCCTCCGGGAATGCCAAACCGCAATCCACGACAATAATACTGTCTTCATACTCGAAGGCAGTAATGTTCATTCCTATCTGTTCCAAACCGCCTAAGGGGATTATCTTAAGCTTTGAAACCATTTCCGTAGTTTCCTTATTCAATTAGTTCCTTTCTCCTGTTACAGGATGTCAACATCCTCGAGAAGAGCCTGGAAAACCTGACCTACGGCTTGAAGTTCAGCTTCATCATCAACTATCTCGTAGACTCCTTCCGAATCTCCGGGTTTTGATAAATCCTTCAGCACATACGCGTCATCGTCCTCTGACTCGCTCTCTGTGACTAACATATAATCAACACCGCCAAGTGTTGTTTTTTCAATTACATAAAAATCTATTTTGTCGCCGTTATTGCCGGCAAAAGAAATCTTTTCCATATAGGTTACTGTTCCTTTTTTGTATCGATGTTGTCCCTTTTAAGACCGTATTCAAGATATCCTTCAAGAATCAGTTGTGCCGCAATCATGTCCACATATTCCTTGCGATTCTCTCTGCGAATACCTGCCTCAATCATTATGTTATCGGCTTCAACCGTTGTAAGACGCTCATCCCACATCTCCACCGGAAGTCCCGTACGCCTTTCAAGCTTATCCTTAAATTCCAAAGAAAGCTTTGCCCGATCTCCTAAAGAATCATTCATGTTCTTGGGAAAACCAAGCACAATATGAGTAACTTCGTACTGAAGGATAAGCTCCTCAATTCTTGCAAGGGTCTGTCTTAATTTATTTTCTTCCTTACGTCTTATTATTTCAATTCCCTGGGCAGTAATAAGAAGCGGGTCGCTTATTGCCACACCCACTGTCTTAGAACCAAAGTCAAGTCCCATAATTCTCATGGTCAGTCCCTCTGATTATTCCCAGCCCTTTTCCTTAACGTATGTAAGAAGAAGTTCCTCGATAATCTCGTCTCTCTCCATCTTTCTCACCATTTTTCTTGCATCATTGTGAGATGTGATGTAAGTAGGATCATCCGATACCAGATATCCGGTAATCTGGTTAATGGGGTCATATCCCTTTTCTATATTTGCCTTATAAACAACTTCAAGAATCTGTGAAGCGCTTAAGGGTTTTTCCTGTTCAACCTTAAAAAATTGTGTCTGATCTAAACCTGCCATAAATCTACCTCTCTAACTTCTGATACCATCTTACCCTATCACAGCAATGTTTTCAATAAATTAGAATTTCTTAAATATTTGCTTAATTTATATATTTCACACTATCTTACGACAATTTTGTCTTTTTCAATAGTCCTGTCAGGCACCACCGGGAGACTGACATTGGTAAGATCCTCGGAAGTTTCTTTGTATACTCTTATGTATTCTTTGGTAAAACCTGTCATATAACGTTTACCGTCAATATATTCCTCAGTTTCAAAAAGAACATTGCAAGACTTACCGATATGCCTCTTTACATATTCATTGGAAAGGCTTTCTGACAGTTCTATCATTTTATCGCTGCGAAGGTCTTTGTCCGCATCCTTAACCTGATTGGGAAGCTTTTCGGCCACAGTGCCCTTACGCTTTGAATACTTGAAAATATGCATTTCATAAAAACCAACGGACTTAACAAATTCAAAGGATTCGTTAAATTCTTCCTCGGTTTCCCCGGGGAAACCGACAATCACGTCAGTAGTAATCGCAGGGTCGTCAAAATATTTTCTGAGGATTTCAACACCCTTTCTGTACTGTTCTGTGGTGTAATGTCTGTTCATTCTCTTAAGAGTCTCATTGCAGCCGCTCTGAAGTGAAAGATGGAAATGAGGGCAAAGCTTTGGAAGAGCAGATAATCTCTTTGCAAAATCCTCGGTTACCACGCGGGGCTCAAGAGAACTTAATCTGATTCTCTCAATAAGTGGAAGCTCATGAATGGCTTCTATAAGATCTGCCAGCTTGTTTTCTGACAAGTCATTGGGATTTTCGATACCATATGAGCTGACATGAATGCCTGTAAGCACGATCTCCTTATAACCGTTCTCCGAAAGACTCTTTATTTCATCAAGGATTTCCTGTTTGTCACGGCTTCTTACTCTGCCTCTTGCATAGGGAATAAGACAATAGGAGCAAAACTGGTTACAGCCGTCCTGAATTTTAATATAAGCACGGGTTCTCTCTGCAGTTTTTGATAGAAACATTGTCTCATACTCACTTGTATGATTAATGTCTATAACCTGCTCATTTTTCTCTTTATTTACAAGATACTCGTTTAAGATTTCAATGACCTGCGATTTCTTATTGTTGCCAATGATAATATCAATGGATTCATCTTTTCTGGCATTTTCGGTGTCGGTTTGCACATAGCAGCCGGTGGCAATGACTACGCCGTCCGGATTGATTGCTTTGGCTTTGTGGAGCATCTGGCGACTTTTTCTGTCTGCCATATTGGTGACTGTACAGGTGTTTACCACTGTTACATCGGCTTTTTGACCAAATGGCACAACTTCAAAACCACTTTCTGTAAATTTTTGTTGCATTATATCGGTTTCGTAAGAATTAACCTTACAGCCAAGATTATGAAATGCTACAGTTTTCATTTATTAGTCTCACTTTTTTGTTAAGGTTTACGCGTTGACAAAGGTGTGCGTTTTCTTTATGATGAAAGCGAAGGTTGAAGTATTACAGGAGGTATAATACATGAAGACAATTCAGATTTCTTTGAATTCCATCGACAAGGTTAAGTCCTTTGTTAATGACATTACAAAATTCGATTATGATTTTGATTTAGTATCCGGAAGATACGTAATTGACGCTAAGTCCATTATGGGTATCTTCAGTCTCGATCTTTCAAAGCCCATCGACTTAAATATTCATGCCGAAGGCGCTGCAGAAGATGTTTTAGATATTCTTAAGCCTTACATGATTTAATAACTTAAGGGGCGCCACGGCGCCCCTGTAAAATGCAACTAATCACAATATTACATTACTTCAACCGTGAAGCCGGAAGATCGTTCGATCCTCGGGCTTATTTTTTATTCTTCATTACCTGAAATGTGGATGATTTCTCTTGTATCAAGTGCTGCCTTGAACATCTCATCAATCTTTTCCTTAAGATTCTCTTCGTGACGCTTTATGATGTTAAGGTTGGGCTTTGTTACGGGATGCTTTGCCACAAAGATTGTACAGCAGTCTTCATAGGGCTGAATACTGGTTTCATAGGTATCAATCTTTTTGGAAATTGTAACAATATCCTCTTTGTCAAAGCCGATGAGGGGTCTGAATACAGGAAGTTTACAAACCTCATTGGTAACAAGAAGGGAATGGGTGGTCTGGCTTGCAACCTGACCGATACTCTCTCCGGTAATAAGTCCCTGGCAGTCGTTTTCATTGGCAATTGCCTCAGCAATCATCATCATGTAACGACGCATAATAATGGTAAGTTCCTCGTGGGGACATTTCTCATAAATATATAACTGAATATCGGTAAAGTTGATTACATGAAGATCCATGGGACCACTGTACTTCGAAACATACTTTGCAAGGTCCACAACCTTTTGTTTTGCTCTTTCACTGGTGTAGGGGGGAGCGTGGAAATAAACCGCGTCAATCTTAACACCACGCTTCGCTATCATGTAGCCGGCTACGGGTGAATCGATACCGCCTGAAAGAAGAAGCATTGCTTTGCCATTGGTACCTACAGGCATTCCTCCGGGACCGGGAATTATCTCACTGTATACAAAAATTTTGTCACGAACCTCAACCACAAGCTCAATCTCCGGGTTATGCACATCTACGGAAAGCTCAGGAAATGCATCAAGAAGTTCGCCGCCGATTTCTCTGTCAAGTTCCATTGAGTCCATGGGATAACCCTTATTGGAACGTCTTGCACATACCTTAAAGGTTTTCTTTTTGTCAGGATAGGTTTCGTCAAAGTATTTAACAACATCCTTGAAAAGTTCTTCAGGCTGTTCCATTTCAAGCCTTACCATGGGGCAGATTCCGGAAACACCGAAAACATGCTGAAGTCTTGAAATAACATCATCATAATCAAATTCCTCGTCAAAATCCAAAAAGATTCTGCCGGGAGTCTTGGATATTCTGTGGGCACCTTCAACACCCTTTAAGGCATATTTAATCTGGCGCACCAGGGCATCCTCAAAAATATATCTGTTTTTTCCTTTTACGCCGATTTCAGCGTATTTAATCAAAAATGAACTAAACATTTCGTCCTCCAACTGACTTGTGAAATTCGGAGTTCACTATTTTCTTGTAAATCTTCCGTATATTTGGATTACTTCCTTCAAAGAAGCAATTGCATATTCTATCTCTTCTTTTGTGGTAAACTCCGACATACTGATTCGAAGCGCGCCGTCCATTTCCTCGGGAGAAGCCCCCATGGATTTGAGCGTGGAAGATTCCTTTTTGCTGTGGGTGGCGCAGGCACTTCCCGCCGAAACATACACGCCTCTTTCCTCCAGTGCATGAAGCATAACCTCGGAGCGAAGCCCCTTAACCGAAATATTGCAAATATGAGGAGCCGTAGCCCTTACTTCTTCCAAATCGCAGCCGTTAATCGAAACCTTCTCAAGCTTTTCTGCCTCCTGTAAAAAGAAGCTCTTTAACTCATAAAGCCTGTCAAGCTTATCCTTTAAGCCTGTGGTAATCATTTCAGCCGCAAGGCCGATTCCCGCAATGCCCGGAACATTAAGGGTTCCGTTTCGCATGCCCTTCTGCTGGCCGCCGCCATAGGATATGGGCTTAACCTTTGCCTTTTCATTTATATATAAAATACCGATTCCCTTGGGACCGTGAATTTTATGTCCGCTTATGGAAAGAAGATCAATATTCTGCTTCTTAGGGAAAATTTCAGCCTTACCAAATCCCTGAACCGCATCCACATGGAAAAGACATGAGGAATTTTTTCTTTTGATAAGAGCTCCTGCTTCCGTAATCGGCTGAAGGGAGCCTACCTCATTGTTGGTATGCATTATGGACACGATAACGGTGTCATCACGAAGTTTTTCCTCCAGTTCCTCAAGGGAAATTCTTCCCAGGGAATCCACCGAAAGATAATCAATTTCAAAGCCCTCATCCTTAAGATAAGCTACTGTATTAAGGATCGCGGGATGCTCGATTTTAGTGGTGATAATATGCATGCCACGGCGCTTATTTGCCATTGCCCCGCCAATAAGGGCAAGGTTATCGGACTCGGTTCCGCCGGAGGTAAATACGATTTCTTTTTCCAAAACCTTAAGGGCTTTGCTTACACGTCTGGCAGCCTCGAGAACATACTTCTCTGCTTCAACGCCCTTCATATGCATGCTGGAGGGATTACCGTAATCCTCAAGCATGATTTTACTCATAAGCTCCACTACTTCGGGATAAACCCTTGTGGTGGCTGAATTATCAAGATATGCTTCCATAATTACTTCCTTGCGGTAATTCCTACCCATTCACCCTGGTGGTCGATTGAGAGGATTTCAAGACCCGCCTTTTCAATACATTCCTTTACTTCCTGTTCCTTTGTATTGATGATACCGGAAGTAATATATACGCCGCCCTTTTTAAGCTGTCCCAAAATTACGGGGGTCAGAGGCTCAAGCACATCAGCTAAAATATTAGCAACCACGATATCGTAGCACTCATATCCCACTTCGTCCTGAACTTCCTTTTCCGTAATGATATTACCGATGAGAAGCTTAAAGCTGTCCTTATCAATGTTATTTGATTCCATGTTCTCTCTTACAGCATCCACTGCACAGGGATCAAGGTCTGTTCCCACAGCAGACTTAATACCGTACATAAGTGAAACGATGGCAAGAATACCGGAACCTGTTCCAACGTCCAAAAGAACGGTTTCGGGTGTGATATATTTTTTAATCGCTCTTAAGCAAAGCTGTGTCGTTTCGTGCATACCGGTGCCGAAAGCAGTTCCGGGATCGATATGAAGAATCATCTTGCCCTCATCCTCAGGCTTAACCTCCTCCCAGGAAGGAATAACAAGTAAATCGTCTATATAAAACTGGTGGAAGAACTCCTTCCAGTTATTAATCCAGTCCACATCCTCGGTTTCGGAAATCTCAACGGTACCCTCACCGATTTCACAATAGGTGGCGGTTTCTTCAAGCACCTGTTCAACAAGCTTCTTTAATTCTTCCGCATTGTTTGTGCCATCGTCCTCCACAAAGCAGCTTAAATAAGCCACATCGTCGTTTTCAGGCATTATGGGAAGAATATCCACAAACATCTGCTCCTTTTCAAGGGGAGTAAGGGGAATCTTGTCCTCTATCTGAGCGCCCTCAAGTCCCACATCATAAAGATTGCTTACAAGAATATCTTCTGCTTCGGTTATTGTTTTAATACGGATTTTAATCCACTTCATATTAATCCTGCATCCGGCAGCCGTTTTGATTTGGATCCACGCAAACACATGAGAGATTCCACGGATACCGCCTTTTTTCTTTCAAATGCGCCTATAAAGACAACTTATATTATCACAAAAGTGCAGTTTTCTCAAATAGATTTATGGGTTATAATAATAGTGCTTTTGTAAAAGCGCTACCAAACACAGGAAGGCTAATACCATGTATCATTTTTTTGTTGAGCCCGAAGCCATAAACGGAAGGAGCATCACCATAACCGGTAAAGACGTAAACCACATAAAGAACGTGCTTCGTATGAAGCCCGGGGAGGAAATCTCCGTAAGTACCGGGGATTCCGATGCAGAATATCGTTGTATAGTGGAGAGCCTCACCGACGAAGCTGTCTACTGCGATCTTGCATTCATAAAGGAAGGCAACGAACTTCCTTCCAAAATATATCTTTTTCAGGGCCTTCCGAAATCCGATAAAATGGAGCTTATTATCCAAAAGGCCGTGGAGCTTGGAGCCTTCGAAATCATCCCTGTGGAAATGAAGCGCTGTGTGATGAAAATTGAGCCAAAGAAAGCAGAATCAAAAATTGCCCGCTGGCAAAGCATATCGGAAGCAGCCGCAAAACAGGCCAAAAGAACCATTGTTCCCACAGTTTCAATGCCCATGTCATTTAAGGAAGCCCTGGCAAAGGCAACGGAATGCACCCACAAGCTGGTGCCCTATGAACTTGCAGAGAGTATGTCCCATACGAAGGAGCTTTTTTCAAAAATCCTTCCCGGTGAAGACATTGCAGTTTTCATAGGTCCCGAGGGAGGCTTTGACCAAAAAGAAATTGAGCTTGCTACCGAGGCAGGTTTTGAAATAATAACCCTTGGAAAGCGAATTCTAAGGACTGAAACAGCAGGGCTCTTTGTCCTAAGCAACCTTTCCATGCTTCTTGAAAAAGACTGAAAGAAATACTATAATGTTAACAAAATAAACTATCGGAGGTTGTTTTTATGGAAAACAAATCTAAATTCGGCCTTGCAGCAGGCCTCATGGGCGCCCTTGTTTATCTTATCGGCGGACAGAATTCAATTGCACTTGTAGTTCTTTTTATCGCAATCGCACTTTGGGAAGAGAACGAATTCGTAAAAGTATGTGTTAAGCGTGTTGCAGTTTTATTTTTAGCTTATGAAATTTTAACAAGCATTATTTCAGGTATTTCTTCAATCGTTGGACTTTTCAAGTACATTGCTCTCTTTGGAAAGATCAATACAGTTATCTCTGTTGCATACACAGTTATCCTTATTGTTCTTGCACTTAAATCACTTATCAATCCTACAGTAAGCGAGTCAATTCTTGACGCAAAGGCAGTTGATACCGTAGCAAACGTTGTTTCAAACGTTGCGGCAAAGGTTCCTTCAAAGCCCGCTACAAAGACCTGTGAAAAGTGCGGTAAGACAGTGGATGCAAATGCTACCTTCTGTGTATACTGCGGAAACAAATTCGAAAAGACCGAATAATCTTTTAGAAATGTTAAAAGGGCTGTGAAAATGAGAAATCATTTTTCACAGCCCTTTTTTTGCTTTAAATACGCGAGATAATTGAAGTGCATGGTGCTTCAATTATACCCGTCTCGACACATTTCCCTCTTTTCGTACATCGATTTTCGCCATTTCACGCTTTTCCGATGTACCAGCCGTCATATTTTGCCATTCAACAGTCTATTATCCGTTCTTTATGCTTTCAGAATGCCGGTATTTCTTTACATTCTCCGAATGTCTGTCACTTGATAAAAACGCATTGTCAAACACCCCTTTTACAGCAGGGCATTCCAATAACTCAGCGACAGTAACCGCTTCGTCCTTAAACAAAAGTTTTCCTTCTGTTTCATTTAAGTGGGTTATAAACAGTGATGCTTTTAAGGCTTTGCATTTCTTTAAGTCTTCAATGACAGGTCCTAAAAAAGCCTCTTCCGACTCATGAAAAGCATAACGAAGACAGCCCTGCCAGTCATTTGGCTCATTTGTCCTATCTGTTATGTTCTCCCCAATATCAGCTTTTTCACACTCACAGGGAAGAAATCCGGCACCGTGCCTCGTAACATAGCTTCTGGTAACATATAAAACCTCGTTAAGGCAGTTTCCGGTGCTTTTAAGAATTTTTGATATTTCATCAAGCCCTGTTCTTGAGGCTGTGACATTTGGAAGAAAGCGTTCATTCTCTCCGTCCAAGAGAAGACCCTGACCGTTTTCAAATATAACCCTGTCGTATTTTTCAAAAAGAATACTATCTGAATTCACCGGACGAACATACTTAAGATTTTTCTTAATCTCCGCCACAAAATTAGCAAGTACATTAAAGTCCGAAAGAAGTTCACCGTACTCCCCTAAATCCTTAAGGGAAAGATTCTCCTCCTTAAGTCGCAGCGGCAAATAGACCTCTCTTATATGCATAAGATGCCTGATAAGAGATTCTTCATTCTGCGAAAACACTTCTGAAAGCGGCACCCGAAATCCCGCCTTCGCCCTAAGCTCTGCTTCATAGATTCCCATGCCGCAGCTTCCATGGCGCTTTTCTCCACGGTTTGTTTCAAGAGCCATATTTATCAGTATGTCATCAATAATTGTTATTGATGCATTTAGGGATGCGTAGATTACAGGTTCAAAGCCTGTTAAATTTTTAAAATTTTCAATCTCTTCGGAAAGCTTGTAAAGGTCCGGATGGTAAGAACCGGCCCAGTATGTATCGGCTCTCCTAAATGAGCCTGAGGACAGTTCATGGAAAACAAAGGACTTTCCCAATGCATCCACGGTATGACCGGACTGGGCTCCGCCGTTTGCCCTTACGCAAAGATTTTTTCCCGCAAAAAGGCAAAGGTAGTCCGTTGCCATACCTTTGCCTTCATCACCGAAATTTTTACCTATTACTGCATAAAATTCTGCCATTTTAGAAGAAAATTCCACTCTTTTTTTTCTTAAAAACCATGCCCTCAACAGCTTTCTTAACCACTTCTGCGGCCATGGGATCCCAGTTTGCATATACCTTATCGGGGCTCTCACCAAGAGATAACAGCATAATGCTGATTATAAGCTCCGGAATTCTGGAAACATCACCCTTGCCAAGTGTTGCAACTCTGCCGGGAAGCACCTTGGAAAATACGGAAGGAATGTATTTACCGGATGTTAAATGAATATGATATACCTCATACTTCTCCATTGCTTTTTTAGCCAGTTCTTCGCTTGAAAAGTCATCGGCCTCATCATTGAAAATCTTCTTAATATACTTTCCCTCAAGGTCTTCATGTACATCAGCATCACCAATGGTAAAAAGAAAGCCCTTTTTGCCATGCTTATTAAATGAATCAATTCTGGTGTGCTTATCCGCAAAGTACCAAAGAAGTTCGAAATCCTCAGGAGAATCAAATCCTCTTCCTTCAAGCCAGAGAGCAAGGAGCTGTTCTGCAATTCTTATGTCTGACTCAAACTGAGTAACCTGTAAAGGAGCCTGGTCCAAAATATCTCCCACAGCGGCAAACATAATTTGAGGGTCCTCTACAAGACCTGTGGAGTAAAGCTTAAGCATTGTTTCATTCAATCCGTTTTTGGCAATTTCTTCTGAAAGATAGCCCATGGAGCCTGTGGTATCAAGACCTATAATGATAGGTGTTGAATTGGGGTGATCCTCTGAATCCATTGACTCACGCATGTTAATAAATGCAGGGTTGAATCTCTCCTCCATGGCATGACTTGTAAATATCTGTGAAGCCGATGCCGTATCTGTAATCTTCGCGCTTGATTTTAATTTTGCCCAGTCTGAGCTTCTGTAACTTCCGTATCCCATACTAATCCTACATCTCGCAACCGTTTAGATTTGGATTCCCGCAAATCTGTGGCGGGATTCCACGGATGCGACTCAAAGAGTCGCGTGAAAAATATTCTATTTTTCACACTATTCTCCTAATTTACATCAGATACCTTTAATTTGTGGAAATGTCTTCCACCAAGTCCCTTTTCAATTACGGTATCCCAATATTCAAAATCCTTATAAGCGTCTTCCCTGGGCTTACTTTCCAAAAATTCCTTAAACATGGGAGGTATACCCTTGTAAGCTTCGCCAAGAAGGCTTTTTGCTGTTTTTCTTATGTCAGTCAAATCCCTGTGTTTATTAAGAATTTCCATGGGCAACTTGGTCTCAAAGCCACCGAAAACAGCCACCTCGTGGGTCTTTGGATTAATCAGCATGTTCTCACAGTTAAGAGAACCGTGCACACAGTCATTATAGGTTAAAAGGCAGGCAATGTTCTCAAGTCTTGATACAATCCAGGCCACATGCTCGTAGGGGAGATTTCCAAACAAAGGAAGAGGGAAAAATCCTTCCAGTGTGTTAAAAACAATCATAACGCTGCCGTCTTTCAGCTCATACTTTCCTGCGAAGCTGGGAATGCACCTGTTAAGGGACTTCATATCCGCCTGCGGATAGGTAATGTCCAGAACACCCTTTACAGCCTTAACAGCGTCACTTCGCTTTTCCTTGTTGAAAATATAAATAATATTGCTCTTAGCGGCGTACATGGAAACACCGTCAGCATTGTTCTCATATATATATCTTACGGTAATTGTGTCTCCGGATACGGTATCAAACTCCTTAGTATCCGCCATGGACCATAAATAGTCAAAATCGGTTTCTTTGGCCTTATCATCAGCCACCGCCGAAAGATACTGAAGCACCTTCAATCTGAATTCCTTATATCCCTGCAGCTCCCTGTCGCTGAAATTAAAGTGGGATCCGCAGTAAGGGCACATCACTGCCCCATCACTTGCAACTGTAAGCTCACCACCACAGTTTTTGCACTTAAACGAAATCATATTCCGCCTCCTATGCACATTATATCAGATTTTATATCTTTCAACACAGTTTATTAATCATCAAAAAAGAGCCAATCCGGCAACTTCAGTCACCAAACTGGCTTATTAGACCTTTAAGCTATCATGCTCATCAGACTACTTTTCACATATAATCTTATATGTATCCGGTCTTCTGTCTCTGAATATACCCCAACTGAGTCTGTTAACTTCTATCTCATCAAGATCATATGTGTTAATAAGAATTTCCTCGCAATCTCTTGATGCATTCTGCACCAGTTCTCCGGTTTCATCAGTCATAAATGAAGAACCGTAAAATACAAGTGCCGACTCCTGGTTATTGTTTTCCTTGCAAGGCTTAACGTCTTCTCTGCCTATTCTGTTCGCAGCAATTACAGGCATAAGATTGCTTCCTGCATGTCCCTGCATACATCTGCGCCAATGAGGCATACTGTCACATTCAATTATAGGCTCACTTCCTATAGCTGTAGGATAGAACAAAAGCTCCGCACCCTGCACTGCCATGGCTCTTGCAGTCTCAGGAAACCACTGATCCCAACAGATACCGATGCCGATTTTACCATATCTTGTATTCCAAACCTTAAAGCCTGAATCACCGGGAGTAAAATAGAACTTCTCCTGATAAAAGTGATCGTCAGGAATATGAGTCTTTCTATATACTCCAAGTACAGTTCCGTCAGCATCAATTACGGCTATACTGTTATATAAAACATTTACATCTCTTTCATAAAAGCTAACAGGGATAACTACACCAAGCTCCTTTGCGAGTTCTTTAAAATGACATACTGCATCATTTTCATCAACTGACTTGGCGAACTCATAATACTCATATCGTCTTTCCTGACAAAAATACTGTCTCTCGAACAGTTCAGGAAGCAGTATTATCTGCGCACCTTTCGCAGCCGCCTCTCTTACCATTTTATCTGCTTTAGCTATATTCTCAGAAACTATCTCACTGCAGGACATCTGTACTGCTGCTACAGTTACTTTTCTCATCATTCACTCCATTAAATATTTAATAACTACTAATCAGCCCAAGGGAATCTGCTGCGTTATACAGTGGATGTTTCCTCCACCTACTATTATTGAACGAGCTTGTATATCTACTATTTCTCTATCGGGAAACAGTTCCTTCAGCTTTTCATGCGCCACCTTGTCATTTAAATCGCCAAACTGCGGAAGCAATATCACATCATTACCAATATAGAAATTAACATAGCTCGCCGCAAGCCTCTCGCCGGCTTCTCTGGTATCTTCGCCTTCTTCGAACTCAAGTCCGTCAAGTTCTTCCTCTGTTATACATACCGGATTTTTAGGAATCGGAAGCTTATGAACCTTAAAACTTCTACCACGAGCATCTGTTTCTGTCATAAGCACCTTAAGTGATTCGTTAGACGGCTGCCACTGAATGTCATTTTCGTCATCAGTCCAGGCAAGCACTACTTCTCCGGGCTTTACAAAAGCACATACATTATCTACGTGCTCATTGGTTTCATCTCCCTCGATACCACGAGGCAACCATATAATCTTCTCAGCTCGCAGATACTTTTTAAGTTCTTCCTCAATCTGCTGCTTACTCATCTGCGGATTACGGCCGGGGCTAAGCAGACAGCTCTCGGTAACCAGCACAGTGCCTTCTCCGTCACTGTGAATTGATCCACCTTCAAGTACAAAGTGCTTAGCATCGTAACAGTCCAAATTAAGCTTATCGCACAGCTTTAATGCCGCCGCGTCATCTTTATCCCATGAGGCATACAGTCCATCGTATGTTCCGCCCCATGCATTAAAGCTCCAATCGATTCCCCTGACATCGCCACAATCATTAACAACACATGTAGGTCCTACATCTCTTGACCAGGCATCGTCAGTATCTATAACCATCGGTATTACATTTTCATTTCCACTGAAGGTATTTTTTACTTCATCAAAGTATTCATCCTTACAAAGAAGGTATACCTCCTCATGCTTAGATAATTCGTTGGCTATTTCTGTAAATGTCTTTTTAGCCTCCAAGCCTTTACCAACCCATGATCCGGGTCTTACCGGCCATATAAGCATGGTCCCTCTATGCTTTTCAAATTCTCCCGGCATTCTAAAACCATCCGCTGCCGGAATACTTTTTAATATATTCATATACAACTCCGTGCACAAACACACTCAGTGCAAAGCTCTCTCAAATCTTACAAAGGCATTCTAAGCATACAAAGAAGGTCATCTGCACCTACGAAAGCCTGCACTTAAAATCTTCATAACCAAACCTCTTTATCAGTCTGCATTCCCCATTTTCATCCGTGGCACATATATCCGGAAGCGGAATACCATTAAAGGTATTATTCTTTACCATCGAGTATATAGCCATATCTTCAAAGATAAGTCTGTCACCTATCCTGATTTCCTTATCGAATGAATAATCTCCGATTATGTCTCCTGCAAGACATGTGTATGAAGACAGTCTATATGTATATTCCTTTTCTCCTGCCTCTCCGCTATCTTTAAGTGGCGGTCTGTATGGCATCTCCAGTACATCCGGCATATGACATGCAGCAGATGCATCCAGTATCAGTGTACTGATACCATTCTCAACAATATCAAGTACCTCTGTTACCAGGTAACCTGCATTAAGTGCAATTGCCTCACCAGGCTCAAGATATACTTCAACGTCATAATCTGACTTAATCTTCTTTATAAGATTTATCAGTTTTTCTCTGTCGTAATCTTTTCTGGTAATGTGATGTCCACCACCCATATTAAGCCATTTCATCTTCTTGAGATATGTCCCAAAATTCTTTTCAAATGCCTCAAATGTAGTAACGAGATCATCTGAATTCTGCTCACAGAGTGTATGGAAATGAAGGCCTTCGATATTGTCCAAAAGAGTGCTGTCTTCCTCTAATGCCTTCTTAAAAACATCAAACGTAACACCAAGTCTTGAACCGGGTGCGCAAGGATCATAAATCGCATGCTCACCCTGAGTAGAACATTCAGGGTTAACTCTCAAACCAAGACTAAGATGTTTAGGCACTATCGGAGCTTCATTCAGAAGCATTATTCCCATATCCTCATAAGGATTACCGTTAAGCTGTTTAGATGTCTCTATGGCCATGGCAGCATACTTTTTAACCTGTGCTATAGAATTAAAAGTAATATGGTCGCAAAAATGTACCAAATCAAGCAAATCCTTTTCCTTAAAAGCAGGTGCATACACATGAACCTCTCCGCCCATCTCCTCATAGGCAAGACGTGCTTCAAACAGACCACTTGATGTAGTTCCTTTCAGATACTGCCTAATCAATGGATACTCTGCAAATGCAGAGAAAGCCTTCTGAGCAAGGAGAATGTGACATCCGCTCTCTTCCTGAACTTGTTTAAGTATCTCAAGGTTTTCTCTTAACTTTTTTTCATCTATGACATAAGCCGGTGTGGGAATATCATTTATTCGCATTTCATTCTCCATTGTGTATTGATTAATTTTAAAACCTACACTAATCAATTACACAGTCCTGTCATCATATTTTCAGTAATTTAAGGTACAAGAACAGGATTCTCGTCTACTACCCAGGGAAGTCCCCACTTATTAAGTGCTTCCATGTAAGGATCGGGATCAAACTCATCTGTAGTAAATACTCCGGGCTGCTTCCACTGTCCGGTGACAACCATCATTGCACCAATCATCGCAGGAACACCTGTTGTATAAGAAATAGCCTGCGACTCAACTTCCTTATAGCACTCCTGATGATCGCATACATTATAGATATAAAGAGTCTTTTCCTTGCCGTCCTTTATACCGGTAAAGATACATCCGATATTGGTCTTACCTACTGTTCTGGGGCCAAGGCTTGCAGGGTCAGGAAG
Source organism: Lachnospiraceae bacterium (assembly GCA_045598365.1). GTDB lineage: Bacteria > Bacillota > Clostridia > Lachnospirales > Lachnospiraceae > UBA1258. Next base: position 6,608 of record JAZLLV010000037.1, on the reverse strand, counting down.
AAGCTCCTTCAGAAACTGAATAGGTACAATCTGAGTTCCGTTAAAGTTAACAGGTTCAGTAGAAAGCATACCTACATTCTCAAGACACTTCATATGAGTCAGATAGCTCTGTCCGAAGGTCATGAAAAATCTGATTCTCTTAACTTCAGGCATATTTCTTCCGAGAGCCTCTATCTCCTCATGATGAAGAAGGTACATATCCTTCATTCCTACGCCTTCGAAGTTGTACTCTCTTTTAATGCTCATTGCAGGAATCTCAATCCACTTTCCATTCTCCATATATGAGCCGGGAGCTGATACTTCTCTTAAGTTAATCTCAGGGTTAAAGTTGGTTGCAAAAGGATATCCATGGTCACCGCCATTGCAATCGAGAATATCAATAGTATGAATCTCATCAAAGTAATGCTTCTTGGCATAAGCTGCAAAAACAGATGTTACACCGGGATCAAAACCGGTTCCAAGAAGTGCGGTAAGGCCTGCATTCTTAAACTTGTCCTGATAATCCCACTGCCATGAATAATCAAAATATGCAGAGAAGCCAAGTTCCTTACAACGCTTCTCATATCTCTCCTTAAACACAGGATCATTAATATCCTCAGCCTCATAATTTGCTGTATCAATATAATCAACGCCGCACTCAAGACAGGCATCCATAATGGTAAGGTCCTGATATGGAAGTGCAAGGTTGAGAACCGCTGTAGGCTGATATGACTTAATAAGTGCTACAAGTTCAGCCACATTGTCAGCATCAACTTTTGCTGTTGTAATCTTTGTCCTGCTTATCTTTTCAAGCTTAGCCTTAAGTGCATCGCACTTAGAAACTGTACGGCTCGCGATCATAATCTCATCAAAAACATCACTGTTCTGGCAACACTTATGAATTGCTACTGAAGCTACACCACCACAACCGATAATCATTAATCTGCTCATTTACTAATCCTCCGAAACTCTGGTTTTCTTGCCTTCTTCCTCTTCAAGAAGGTCCTCAACATATTTGGGAAGCATAAATGCTCCCTGATGCAAATTGGTAGTATAATACCAGGTCTTTAGTCCTCTGGCTTTCCATCTGACAGGATTGAAATCAATCAGGGGATGATACTTCTTGGACGCAAATCCAAACATCCAATAACCCGCCGGACATGTAGGAATACTCGCCTGATATACACGGCTTATCGGGAAGCTGCTGTACACTTTACGATGCATTGATCTGAATGCCGCCTCATCCTCATCGTAGAAGGGACTGCCGTGCTGATACACCATAATACCGTCCTCATGCAGTGATCTGAAACAACTACCGTAAAACTCCTTGGTAAACAGACCTTCTGTATGACCAAAAGGATCTGTCGAATCATTAATAATCAAATCGTATTTATCTGCACAGCGTCTTAAATATCTAAGGCCGTCCATATTAATGATTTCAACTCTCGGATCATCAAATCCTTTAGCTGTCTCAGGAAAATATTCCTTACTGACACTAATAAACATTTCATCAGGTTCAACGACGTCAATGTGCTCAATCTCAGGATACATTGTAAGTACCTTGGCAACACCACCGTCGCCTCCGCCGATAATCAGTACGTCCTTTACCTTCGGATGAACTGCCATCGGTACATGAACCACCATCTCGTTATAGATAAATTCATCTGCTTCAGAAAATATTATTTCTCCGTCAAGGACAATCATTTTACCGAATTCCTTAGACTCAAACACATCAATTCTCTGGTATTCGCTCTCTTTACTGAATAACTGTTTATCCACTCTCACACTGGTCTTGACATTTTCTGTATCAAGCTGTGAAAACCAAATATCCATTACTTTTCCTCATCCCCTTTCAATACACGAAGGGTATCTACATTAATATCCATTGTTCCCTGCAATGAACATCCTTTATCCTTGGCAAACTTTATATACTCGATAATCTCCTCTGTTATGCGCTCACCGGGTGTAAGAATCGGAATTCCCGGAGGATAACACATAACGAGTTCACCGCACACATAACCGTTTGATTCTTCAAGTGCCACCTGCTTTTTTTCAGCATAAAATGCCTTCTGCGGCGAAAAAACAACCTCAGGCTGTATAAAATCTCCGCAAAACTGATCAGAATCTTCCTTACCATACACTCTCTTTATATCTTCGAGTGCACCCACAAGTCTTTCAATATCCTGCATGCGATCACCGATAGAAATGTATGCAAGGATATTATTAATATCTCCAAACTCTATCTGAATATCATACTCATCTCTTAACAGATCATAGACTTCAATACCTGTAAGTCCGATTCCTCTTGTATATACAGAAAGCTTGGTGACATCAAAATCATACACAGCATCCCCATCAATCATATCTCTTCCATATGCATAATATCCGCCGATTTCATTGATCTCGTTACGGGCGTACTCTGCCATACGGCTTACCTTATTGAATGATTCCTTACCGCGCAGAGCCAGGTTTCTTCTCGATATATCAAGGCTTGATATCAAAAGATATGAAGCACTGGTAGTCTGTGTAAGATTAATAATCTGACGCATATACTCAGCATCAAAACCTGCGCCACACAAAAGAATTGAGCTCTGTGTAAGACTACCACCTGATTTATGCATTGATACAGCCGCCAAATCAGCTCCGGCCGCAATTCCCGACATAGGAAGATCATCTCCAAAATACAAATGAGTTCCATGTGCTTCATCTACCAGCACCTTCATTCCGGCTTCATGCGAAATATCAACAATGGCCTTAAGATTTGAAGATATACCATAGTATGTCGGATTATTTACAAATACAGCCACTGCATCAGGGTTTTCAGCTATTGCCCGCTTAATCTCACTGATTTGTACCCCCAGGGCAATACCAATCTTTGGATTGATTTTTGCCTCAACATACACAGGAATTCCACCACACAAAACAAGCGCGTTGATAACACTCTTATGTACATTTCTGGGAAGAATTATCTTATCCCCCGCTTTACACACAGCAAGTATCATGCTCTGTACAGCACTCGTTGTACCATTAACCATAAGAAAAGCATGCTCAGCGCCAAATGCTTCTGCTGTAAGCTGTTCCGCCTCACTTATAACGGATATAGGATGTCCCAGATTATCCAATGGTTTCATTGAGTTAACATCAAGGCCTACACATTTTTCACCAAGTAACTCTACAAGTTCCGGATTACCTCTGCCTCTTTTATGTCCCGGTACATCAAATGGAACTACTCTTTTTTTCTTAAAAGCTTCAAGTGCTTCATACACCGGAGCTCTATGCTGCTCTTTACGATCCATTACGATTCTCCTGTTAGGTATACAATCCTTTAAAAACAAAAGGAAGGTGATAATATCACCTTCCTTGAATAGTTAATCTACATAGTAATCGCGTAATATTACTGCAAGCCCTCCACTGCTATCAGGAGCCCTCTGCAAAATACAGTTACGTACTGTTATTGACCGTTTCACAAGTGATATTAATGATTATAAAGTAATCAACTTATAAAATTTGAGCTTTTAACTCAATCAATAATTGTGACTATTTTGCATAAGAACTATTCGTTCGCTTGCGTTAAAAATGTAACATTACTGCTTTGTAGTGTCAAGAGAAATATTTTACCGATAATACAGCTATCGAGGGGTGCACGATTAAACTAAAATTTGTTATTCAAGCTCTACACTTTTTTCAATCATCGCTGTAACCATATGATTAAGTTCTGATGCTTTCTTACTTGTAATGACTGATTTGCCTGTAGACTCCTCAATACTATCCTTTGCCGCCTTTGCAGCAGAACCACCTGCTTTTGCAACTTCTTTATTGGCATCAAGTCCTTCCGGCTTTGTCTGCCTTGAAATCTCCGTTGTGGCAGCCTCAGCCACCATATTAAGAGCAAGCTCTAGTGTACTCATATTATCTCTTAAGCTTTCCTTTTTGAGACCTTTCAAATTCTTGTACTGTCTCGTTGTCATTCCACTCCAAGCCTTAGTAATTTCATCGGTAAGAATCGCATATTCACTTCCTGCTTTAATTCCCCGCTCACGCCATTCATCAGTTAATTCTTTTCGCGCACTGATTGCTTGTAGACGTTGATTAATCCACTCTTTAGAATAACCAAGTCTTTCGTATGTTGCCACAAGTCGATCTACTATTAGCTCTGGATCCAAGGTTTCTTCTATTCTTTCTCGTCCGACCTGCGCTAACCATAACTTAAACGGCTCAGCTTTCTTTGATGGAATTGACTGAATGATGCGAAGTAATTCTTCTGTGGTGGCAACGTCAGTTAGCCTTCTCTTACCATCCGCAGATTTTAATTTCAACTGGTTACAATTTGTAACCAGTTCATTTCCCTCTTTAATCATACGATGCTTTGTTACTTTCCAATAATTCCTAGCCGCATCATAATCAGTTGCTTCTATCAAAGCACCAACAACATCAACAATAGAAAAATACCACTCTTCCTTTTCTTCATCCCAAGCAGTTCTTATTCGTTGATCTTCAAATAACTGTAATTTTTCACTCTCCATTTGCATCCCTCTTCCCCTGTGAAATCAATTCCCTCGACACCTTATACTCAATCAATTCGTATACATATTCAGGCATCTTACGCTTTCCTTGCTCCCAATCGCGCACTGTATTAAGCGGAATGTGCAGATATTTTGCAAAATCTTCTCTTTTCATCCCAGTCATCAATCTCAAATATTTAATCATTCTTCCCAGACGCTGCGCATCTGTTTCATTGTCATTTATTTCAAGGAATATTTCTTCCATTTGGCGCCTCCTACCGCATTGCCTTACCACATTATAATACCGCAATGCATTACAGTCAATATAAAAACAAGCCAACCCGACGACATAAGTCGTCTAATTGGCTTATCGCATAATCTGGGATTTGACTTACTCCACCACCGCTTCAATGCTTCCCGGCATAAGAGTTTCCACGCGGTACTTTGGCACCTCTGCATTTAATGCCTGATACAGCAAATCAAAGATTTCTTCATCCGAAAGTTCCATGCATCCGTTCAGTTTACTTAAATCGACAACCCTGCCGACCCAGCCATCTTCCAGCACGCGACAGTGTTCAAAACCATCATGTTTCCGGGCAAAATCTATAACCGCATTCATTCGCTCTTCAAGCGTGCCGGTCAGTTTCATGCGTTCAGTAGTTACTTCCAGCCAGCTAGGATTATGGTCTTCCAGTTGCCAGCAAAGGAATTCTTCCACAGTATCAAAGTGATATTCGATTCCGTTATCAGGCAGGATGGCAATCATTTTCCCATCAGGACACATCCAAAATCTCCATTGATAATAATAGCCGCCTTCAGCTACGGGAACAGTATCATCCCCATATTTAGCCCTCATTATCCCTGCCAGGTCGGGAAAACCCTCATCTTCCTCCGGATAAGTTGTGGGAATATACCAGTCCCGTAAACCCTGCTCATTGAGGCAGTAAAAATCAAAATAAATTCTTCCCGTAAGCTTTCTTCCACCATCGGATGGAACACTCGGATTTCGCGAATAAAAACTCATTTCATCCGTCACACCGGACCACTCGCTCCAAAACTTACGTGCAGCATCAGTAAACGGTACTCCCGCTTTTTCGTAAATTTCCTCAGCATACTTCTCATCATATTGGGGTGTGCGGTGTGCCCTTCCGAATTCCACTACCGCATGTATACGTTCTTCTATGGTTCCTGTAAGCTGCATAACTATCCCTTTCCCGCTGATCCAATGTAACATCTCCACAAATTCAAATTCGTCTTTAGAAACTAAAATTTATTGCTAATCATTTGAATCGATATTTTCCTTTTCCATTTCCCTTAACAGGCACTATTATTTCATTCTCCAACATTAAATTTATAATTTCCGACGCACGAGAAGATTTTAATCCAGTAATCTGTTCAACTATAGAACGTCCAAATATTGTATCTTTACCACATTCTTCATACAAAGCAATTATATGCATTGATGTTTTATCCCTGATTACTTCATCAATGTTTGCCAAGCACTTTTCAATGTCCACTTTTGCGCTTTCAATGTCCGCTTTTGTGCTTTCAATGTCCACTTTTAGCAAACCACTGATATGCATTGAACGATTATGAAGTTCGTTCTTTTCATCTAGGAGTAGATTTCTAAGGAACAATTCCAAGTATTCTGTGGTTTCATGCACACCATTTTTAAGATCATTATAATTTGCTCTAACTAAAGAATTTCTAAAATACCAGGCGTTCTCGGCGAAAATGTCATTTGTAACATCAAAACCTAATGTGCGTAAATATTTGATAAAAAACACCGCTGTTGTTCTTGTATTACCTTCTCCAAATATGTGAATCTGCCATAATCTTGATACAAATACAGCCAAATGATGAATAATCTCATCCATAACTAAATTCTTATAACTGAATTTTTTTTCTTCTGAAAAGTCGTAATCAAGAGTAGCTCTAAGTTCTGAAGCACTACCATATAAAACGGTCGCTCCATCAAGCACCCATTCTCTTTTTGTGATATTATAATCACGTATTTTTCCAGCATGATTGTATATGCCTGTAAATAATTTCTTGTGTATAGAGATATATTCATTTGGAGTAAAACTAAATGCTTTTTCTGATAAAATCTTAGCTATTCGAAGCGCC
>JAZLLV010000036.1:0-35813 GCA_045598365.1 Lachnospiraceae bacterium | reverse complement strand
GTAAACGGTCTATCATGAGTACCCTTTTTCAAAGTTGGAAAGTTTGAGACAATCTTTACACCACTGTGTTGTACAAATTGAGCAACACAACTTATTTCGGAGGTGTAAAAATGGACTCAACTGTATTAAAGAACCAACTATTAGTATCAAAATGGACTGCTATCATTTCTGAATGCCGTAATAGCGGTATTCCGGTAAAGGACTGGCTTGTTCAAAACCAGGTTTCCAGGGATCAGTACTACTACTGGAACCGTAGACTTAAGAACCTTTGTCTTGAATCGATTCAGCCTGCTTTTGTTGAGTTACCTGTTCCGGTTGAAACCACTTGCGCCAGGGAAACTGATAAAGTTGCATCAGTTCAGATTGGCAAGGCATCCATTGATATATTTGAATCTGCATCAGCAGAATTCCTACGTAAGTTATTCGAGGCTGCATCATATGTTAAATGATGCAACCGGTTTTAAAAAGATATATATTGCCACAGGATTCACAGATCTTCGCCATGGTATTGATGGTCTGACAGCCATTATCAAATTTAAATATAAACTTGATCCATTCGAGGTAAATACTATATTTCTGTTTTGTGGAAGGAGAAGCGACCGCATCAAGGCTCTCATATGGGAGGGCGATGGTTTTCTCCTCATGTATAAGCGTATTGCATCCGGATCATTTTCATGGCCACGCACGGCAGATGATGTCATGTCAATAACTCGTGAACAGTATAAGCTGTTAATGCAGGGCTTTGAGATTGTAAGCCGACATCCTATTAAGGTGACTGATAAACCTCATACCCTTATGTGATTTGTGCAAAACATAGAAAATAAAAATCCTGTTTTACCTGTCCTGCGTAAAGTATAAAACAGTTTATGCAGTTATCCACACAAGTGGAGTCGTACCATTTGTACAACTTAAGTATAGCGCAAAGTTTAGTGGATAAGTGTCTTGAAAACATGGCATAAGAGACTTTTTCAATCACTTTGGACCGCGTTATCCACATAGCATTTTGACGAAGAAAGAAATGCCGGTGATTAGCGAAAAACAGCCGTTTTTGCTATAATTAACCCAGTAATGAAAGGGTTGTTATGGCTGTTAAATATACTGAAGAACAACTTAATAGCGTAGACAAATCATTCCTTGTATCCCTATTTCTTTCCATGCAGGAGGCAAACGAAAAGCAGGCTGAAGAATTGCATGAGCAGTCAGTAATGATTAAAGAACTTACTGAAAAGATTAACCGTCTTACCGACCGTCTCATCCTTGCTGATCGTGACAGATTTGGACGCTCATCAGAAAAGCTTGATGACTATGACCAGATCTGCTTTAAAGAAGTAGATGGTGATATCGTATTCTTTAATGAGGCCGAGGCCGTTTGTGACCTTGAAGCAGAAGAACCTGAAACGCTTGAAGCTAAACCTTCACGTGGAACCAAGAAAAAAGGCAAACGTGACGAGGATTTCGCAGGTCTTCCTGTCAATCGTATTGATCATTATCTGAGCACAGATGAACTCATCAGAGAGTTTGGAGAAAACGGATGGAAACAGCTTGAAGATGCTGTTTCAAGGAAATACCGCTTTATTCCTGCAAGGCTTGAAGTTGATGAGCATCATATAGGTGTATATGCAAGTAAAAAAGACGGGCATATGGTAAAAGCACCACATCCTTCAGCGTTGCTGCATTCAAGTCCTGTCTCAGCGTCACTTGCTGCCGCCATAATGAATGGTAAGTATGTAAATGCCGTACCCCTTTACCGACTGGAAAAAGAGTTTGAGCGATATGGTCTTAATATAACAAGACAAAACATGGCCAACTGGATGATTCGCCTTGGTGAGGAATATCTTGCTGTTATGTATGATCATCTGCATAAACTACTTTATGACTATCATGTAATTCAGGCAGATGAAACGCCTGTACTTGTAAATCATGATGGACGTGCAGCCGGTATTAAGAGCTACATGTGGGTGTATAGAACCGGATTCATGTATTCCGATAAACCAATCGTTCTTTACGAATACCAGAGAACGAGAAACACGTCCCATCCCAGGGAGTTCCTCAAAAACTTCTCAGGGATCTGTGTAACTGATGGATATCAGGTTTATCACTCACTTGAAAAGGAACGTGAGGATTTAAAAATCGCTGGGTGCTGGGTACATGCACGCCGTAGATTCGATAAAGCACTTAAGGTACTACCAAAAGGAACTGAAAAAAGTTCCGTTGCATATCCGGCAATGAAGCAGATTCAAGCAATATACAGAGAAGAGGACAAACTTGCAGAACTCTCTTCGGAAGAAAGACTTGTTCAGCGTCAAACGGTTATAAAGCCGCTTGTTGATGCTTTCTTTGCGTACCTAAAAAAGTATATGGTTGAATCATTTGATAAAAGCTATCTTGAAGACGCCTTTAAGTATGCAACTAATCAGGAAAGTCATCTCCGTGTTTTTCTTGAAGACGGTGATGTTCCGATTGATAACAATGCAAGTGAGCGGGCAATCCGAGGCTTCTGTATTGGCAAGAAGAACTGGCAGATGATTGATACAATCAATGGAGCCAAGGCGTCAGCTATTATTTACAGTATTGCAGAAACTGCAAAAAGTAATAACTTAAAACCATATGAGTACTTCAATTACTTACTGGAAGAAATCCCCAAACACATGAATGATAAAAACAGGGACTTCCTTAATGACCTTGTTCCATGGTCGCCTTCGCTTCCAAAAGAGATTCGGAAGTAGTCAGGACCGCGAATGCGGTCCATTTTCTGTCAAGTTACTCATGATTGACCGTTTACGTTATTTTTTTCAAACTATTTGTTAATCTTATACCACTAACATCAATATACACTGTGACACCCATTATGTGTTACATATTTTATTCAAGGGGGATATGTATTGTGAGTATCTTTCAAAGAAAATTTGGCCCTATATTCTTAAAAGAAGACAGTGAAGCCTTTGATTTTGTCGAGAAAATGAAAAAAATCGCTCCTGCTGCACCCGGAGAGTTAAAAGAAAAAATAGACAAACAAATTCGATTAGCCGAATTTGGAATTTATGGTGAAAACACAATTTCATATGAGTAAAAAAATAGTGGAATTGATATGTTCGTCCTTCATGATATCTATCTTGAATGCAATGGATTAAGTGCACAAATTGATTATCTAGTAGTTACGAGATTTAATGTTTATATTATTGAGTGTAAAAATTTAGTCGGAAACATTGAGATTGATAACACTGGCAAATTTATTAGAACATACGAGGTCTCCGGAAAGAAATATAAAGAGGGCATTTATTCTCCCATTACACAGAACGAACGGCATCTAGGCGTTATAAAAGCATTACGTCTCGAAAGCAAAAGCAACCCCATCACCAAAGCTCTCTTAAATAAAAATTTTGACAGCGCATACAAATCGTTAGTTGTGCTGGCAAATCCCAAAACATACCTCAATGACAAATTTGCAAAAAAAGAAGTCAAGCAAAAAGTAATAAGAGCAGATCAATTGATTGAGACAATTCATAAAATAGACTCCCTTGCGGAATCTGTTTCCATGTCTGAAGATGAGATGCGTAAACTAGCTGAGTTCTTTTTAGATAAAAGCATACCTAACAAGTCCGATTATTCCGTTTTCTACGAGAAAACAGTAGCGGAACAGACCGCTCAATCGAAAAACAATTCAACACCACCTATATGTCCTAAATGCGGGGGCAAGTTGTTGATGCGTGTTGCAAAAAGTGGTAGCAACACCGGCAACCGATTCTTAGGGTGTTCCAATTATCCAAATTGCAAATTTACGAAAAATGTATAAGCATAAAGCCATCTGAATTAACCAGATGGCTTTTGATAAATTGCTATGCGGATAACAGGAATCGAACCTGCACGGTCTCCCAGCAGAACCTAAATCTGGCGCGTCTGCCAGTTCCGCCATATCCGCAAACCGTTTTTTTGAACGATTTATTATATCTTGTTTAATAAAGAAACGTCAAGATATCTTCCGGTTCTTCATTTTTCAAATATTCGGATATGTAAGCGGTAAGTTTAATATTCTCTTCCTTTATTTTGTCAAGTTTTTCCCTGTAAAGAAGGTCCTCGCACATTTCACCGACTGCTATGGCTTCAAGCACAGTTCGCTTAAGGCTTTGGCCACCGACGGAATCCACAAGCCCCTTGTAATGCTTTAGAAGTTCGACGCCTTTATTAAGGCTTCCTTCGTTAAAAAGACTTTCTATTATTCCGTCACACCTATCTAAGTACATGTGAAGAGTTTCCAAAAATATGTTTTTGTCATCCCATACCTTTGAAAGACCGTACTCAGGCTCGAATACAGGTGCCTTTATTTCCAGAGCAGACTCCGGACCGCCGGTTTCAGTCTCCGAGACATCTATTTTTTCCTTTGGCAGCCACTTTTCAAGCACAAAGCTTAATTGTCTTAGCACTATGGGCTTTGGAATAAAATCACTTAAGCCCTCATCAAAGAATAATTTTTCGATTTCTCCACCCGCGTTAGCAGTAAGAGCAATTACAGGTGTTCTGTTTTCACCTTCAAGCTCCCAGATTTTCTTTGAAGCAGTGATTCCGTCCATTCCGGGCATCATGTGGTCCATGAAGATTAAATCAAACTTCTCTCCCATATTAATAAGTTCCACAGCCTCGAAGCCGGAAGCCACGGCAACAACCTTTATCTTAAAGGTTTCAAATAATGCCTTTGCCACTTTAAGATTTACTCTGTTATCATCAACCACAAGAATTCTGGCCCTTGCTGCCGTGAAAGAAAAATTTTTACTTCCTTCATTTTTTTCTCTTCCTGCACTTGTATCAAGAAGATATTTTATGGAAAAAATATCAATCGGCTTCGTAAGGGAAATTCCCGCATAGGTGGAATCTCTTTTTGCTTCATCAATATCATCAAGCAAAACCAGATTGATGGAGGGAGCCAGTTTTTCAATGATATTCCTTGCTTCATTAAAATGCTCTGAGCTTACCAAAAGAAATTCGATGTTCTTTCGAAGGCCTAAAAATTCTGACAAAGCAGTGACATTTGATATACTGTCATAGGTAATTCCAAGGGAGCTTAACACTGCCCCGATTCCCTGCTTATAATAAGCATTGTCTTCCCAAAGAAGAAAATTAAGTGAGAAATTGTTTCCGACCTCCGCAAGGGGCGCATTGTTTTCGCCTATTTTCTGACGAACAGTTACTGCAAAAGAAGAGCCCTTTCCAAGCTCGCTCTCAACGCTTATTCCACCGCCCATCATCTCTGCAAGTTCACTGCATATCGAAAGTCCAAGTCCCGTTCCTTCATTGAATTTACGGCTTTTTACATTGCCGGAATCAAAGCGTTTGAACAGTTTTTCTTTTTCCGAAGGTGGGATTCCACAACCTGTATCACTTACTTCAATGCAAAGATCGATTGCATCCTTTGAAAGTCTTTCATAGGTAAGCTTAAGTGAAATTACACCATTGGTGGTATATTTCACCGAATTTCCAAGCAGATTAATAAGTATCTGTCGGATTCTGGACTCGTCTCCCACAAGAGTACAGGGAAGTGTCGGATTGATATCCAGTGTAAAGGCTACATTTTTGCCATTTAGACGCCTGATTATAATACTCTTAACATCCTCAATGAGTACTTTAACATTGTATTCGTTTTCGGAAAGCTTAAGTTTTCCTGCATCGATTTTCGAGTAATCAAGAATGTCATTAACAATATCAAGAAGGCTTTCCGAAGAATTCTTTAATATATTCAGATAACCGCTTGCAGATTCCGGCAGCTCTTCTTTCATAAGGAGCTCGGTTGCGCAGTTTATGGCATTCATAGGCGTTCTGATTTCATGACTCATGCTGGCAAGAAAATCAGTTTTTGCCTTCGCTTCAATCATGGCGGAATCAATATTTTTTCCCGCCTCTCTCTGAATATTATCAAGTTCCAGACTATTCTTTTTATATTTGAGCCAGAGCACACAGGCAAGTAACGACACAGCCACCGTGGTACATGCAAGACAAATGATTGCAATTATCATTGATATTATTCCCCCGTTTTACAGGATAGATGGAATAATAATACCAATTTGCAATTAAAAAATAGTAAGAACCATTTATGGAACAAAAAAAGAGAGACCTCTGTCTCTCTTACACATGAGCCACTGGGGACTCGAACCCCAGACAACTTGATTAAAAGTCAAGTGCTCTACCGCCTGAGCTAGTAGCCCATAAATTATAAAATCCAACTGGGCTAGGCAGATTCGAACTGCCGAATGCAGGAGTCAAAGTCCTGTGCCTTACCGCTTGGCGATAGCCCAAAGCTTACTACTCCAAAAGATTCCCATTTGGAAAAGGGTGGATAGAGGGACTCGAACCCTCGGTCTCCAGAACCACAATCTGGCGCGTTAACCAACTACGCTATATCCACCATAAAATGTGCCCGAAGGGATTCGAACCCCCGACCCACGGCTTAGAAGGCCGTTGCTCTATCCAGCTGAGCTACGGACACATAATTGGAAAAATATATAGCCGAAGTCTTTAGACTACGGTAAGCGGGTGATGGGAATCGAACCCACGTATCCAGCTTGGAAGGCTGGTGTTCTACCATTGAACTACACCCGCATAAAGGCTCGGGGTGACAGGATTCGAACCTGCGACCTCCTGGTCCCAAACCAGGCGCTCTAGCCAAGCTGAGCCACACCCCGTTAAAGAACCACGCCCTCGTGACGCAAGTAAGATTATATAATAGGGTTTTTCACATGTCAACAAAAAGTTTTTTCAATTTTTCAAAGATAATTGACTGTAAATTTTACATTCGAATAATCATCTGTTTCCATTAAAATGTAGCTGGGCCTGTGTCCCTCCTGTCTTGGGAAAGTGAGACTTCCCGGGTTAACCGCCCATATTCCATTTTCTTCATCGTATTCCGTTTTCGGCACATGGGTATGACCGTAAATTACTATGTCCGCGCCAAGTTCCGCTGCCTTATAAAACAAACGGTCAGTGCCGTAATATACACCGTCTCTGTGCCCGTGTGTCAAAAGAACCAGATGACCGTCCACATCAAACAGTTCTTCTCTTTCAAGAAACATAGAATAGTCATTGTTTCCTGCAACCATTTTACAGGGACATCCTGCAAGGGATTCTATAGCATCTTCGTCCCCACACACATCGCCCCCATGAATCAGAAGGTCGATTTTACCTGCTGTTTTAAGTACCTTAATAAGATTATTGCAAATTCCGTGGGTATCACTTACAACAAGAATTCTCATATTCCGCAATTACCTTTTTCATAAGTCTCAATGCGTTTCCTCTGTGACTGATTGCATGCTTGTCCGAAGGCTCAAGCTCCGCTGTGGTACAGCCTTTTTCAGGAATATAAAAAATAGGATCGTAGCCAAAGCCGTTGGTTCCTGCTTCTTCTCTTGCAATTTCACCGTCGACAACTCCCTTTACAACAGCCTCGTGGCCATCGGGAAATACTGCTGCAATTGCGCACACGAACTGAGCTTTTCTGTTGCCGTTGCCTTCATTATTAACTCTTTCTATAAGATAAGCGTTCTTTATACGATATGAGGTTTCATCTCCTAGGAATCTTGCCGAATAGATTCCGGGTTCTCCGTTAAGTGCATCTACACAAAGTCCCGAATCGTCTGCCAGTACAAGAACATTTTCTATTTTGTCTTCTTTGGCTGCTTTATATACTTCTCTTGCTTTTATAAGAGCATTCTCCTCAAATGTGCTTCCGTCCTCGATGATTTCAGGATTTAAGCCCGCTTCCTTCATGGATTTAATATCGTCCACCATATCCATGTCAGCAAGAATTTCTCTTATTTCAAACATTTTGTCCTTATTACCCGTTGCAAAAATGACATCCATTGTCTTTACCTCTTATCACTGCTTTTTGGAAGGCTTTTTACCCATAAATGAGTAAAAATATGTTTTCATCATGCCATTGTAAATTTTTCTGTTTTTATCAGCCTTACGCTTAATTGCAGATTCCACGCCGTCATATGCTGTAATAATATACATTGACCAGTCTTCAAGTTTTGAAAATCGCTCACCTAAGATTCCATAAAGTTCGGGAAGGGCTGACTTTTCTTCCAAACGCTCGCCGTAGGGAGGATTTGTAATGATAAAGCCGTACTTTTTGGCATGGCTTAAATCCTTTACATCCCTTTGCTGGAAGTGAATAAGGTGGTCCACACCCGCAAGTTTTGCGTTGGCTCTTGCCACCTCCACCATGTTTTTATCAAGGTCATAACCCTGAATATCGGTTTCAACATTAAGATTTACAAGCTCTCTTGCCTCGTCAAAAGAATCCTTCCAGACTGCTGCAGGTACCAGATCATTCCAGTCCATTGCCGTGAATTCTCTGTTCATTCCGGGAGCCATATTGGCAGCCTTCATGGCTGCTTCTATAGGAAAGGTTCCGCTGCCGCAGAAGGGATCCACAAGTATACGGTCCTGCTTCCAGGGTGTAAGATCCAAAAGGGCTGCTGCCAGGTTTTCCGCAATGGGTGCTTTTGAAACCAGCTTTCTATAGCCTCTTTTATGAAGACTTACACCGGTGGTATCAAGTCCCACCGTAACCTCATCCTTCATAAGGGTAACTCTTATGGGGTAATCCGAACCGGTTTCCGAAAACCAGCTGATGTTATACACGGATTTAAGTCTTTCAACTATGGCCTTTTTCATAATGGACTGAATGTCCGAAGGGCTGAAAAGCTTACTTTTTATGCTTGCGGCCTTAACCACATTGAATCTTGCATCCTTTGGAATATAGTTTTCCCAGTCAAGGGCCTTTGTGGCTTCAAACAGTTCATCATAGGTAGTTGCGGTAAAAGAACCCACCTTAATAAGGATACGCTCTGCAGTTCTTAATCCGATATTGGCTCTTGCCACAGCTTCGTCATCACCTATAAAGGTAACTCTTCCGTCTTCTACCTTACCTATATCATATCCAAGGTCTATAATTTCTTTTTTAAGTGCGCTCTCCAAACCGAAATGGCAGGGAGCAATAAGTTCGTATTTTCTCATAAGCAAATAATAATTTAGTACCTTAATTGTGTCAAGAAAGCTTAAAAAGCCTGATTTTACGATTTTGCGCAAATTGCCCAAAAAATTATTTAGTACTTTGGTACTATTGGATATTGTTCTTTTGGTACCATGGTACTATTATAATGTCATAGATGAAGCAAGTTCTCCACTTGACTTACATCGATACCCTATTTAACAGGTATTATACTCCCCTCATGTAAAAGAGACCATTCTGCATGGTCTCTTTTCTGTTGCAGAATTTAAACCAAAACAGGCAGGAGCATGGCTCCTGCCTGTTTTGGTAACTACGAGAAAACCCTTATTTGATTTCTGCAACAGATTTGCCTTCCACCAAAGAACCTTCCACCAGCAGTTGCTCCTCAACAGTTGTCTTAGGTCTTTCAATAAGACTTATGAGCTTAAGAGCTGCACTTTCACCTATGGCATTGGTGTCCTGTCTTATTGTGGTAAGTATGGGCTCAATCTTTGAGGCAATATTAATTCCGTCATAGCCGGCAATCGAAATGTCTCCCGGGACATTAAGACCGTGCTTTCTGATGGAATTAAGACCACCCATTGCAGAATAGTCATCACTGTATAATATGCATGTAGGACGGTCCTTACACTCAAGAAGCATATCGGTAAGCTTTTCTGTTTTGCTCATGCTTCTGTAGGAGCCGTGCTTAATATATTCCTCCGGTACTTCAATACCGTTGTCCTCAAGTACTTTGTAAAATGCTGCCAGACGGTTTCTTGTTACCGCTGTGTCTTCACCGCAGACATATGCGATTTTCTTATGTCCCTTTGACACAATATACTTAACAAGAGTGGTCATACCTGCATAGTTATTTGAAATAACACTGGAACGATTGTTAAACATATAGTCGATGGTAACAAGGGGAATATCTGAATTGGAAAGTTCTATAACCTCCGGGTCCTGAAAGTCGATACAGGCAATAACCACACCGTCAAAGCCTCTGTATCTGCTGTGTTCAAGATAGGACATTCTGTCGGCACGCTTCTTAGAACAGTTGATGAAGGTTAAATCATAACCCTGTTCCTCTACTACCGCCTTAAAACTGTCAAGAACCTTGGAAAAATAGTCATGAGTGAGACCGCTTCGGCCCTCATCCACAAAAAGAACTCCTATATTATAGGATCTGTTGGTACGAAGAGCTCTGGCAAGTGAATTCGGAAAATAGCCCATTTCCTTCGCAGTCTGCTTAATAAGGTTACGGGTTGCCTCTCCAATATCCGTCTGATCGTTTAATGCTTTACTTACCGTTGCGACAGAAACGTTACATTTTGCCGCAATATCCTTCATCGAAACCATTATTTTCCCCCTTAATCGTTTTCGCAATTATAGTATATTATGAAGTATTATTTATTTCAATAGTGTATTTCTATTGATTTTATGAAGATTTTTTTATATAATGACACTACACAAGGTCGATGTCCGCGTTTTTTACTTAATCGTTTACTTACGCAGATGTCTATTATTCTTCGAAGGAGACAGCATATGAAATTCGGTTACTTTGATGACGCCAACAAAGAATATGTCATCACAACACCTAAAACACCGTTACCCTGGATTAACTATCTTGGTACAAACGATTTCTTTTCACTGATTTCTAACACTGCCGGTGGTTACAGTTTTTACAAGGACGCTAAGTTATTAAGACTTACACGTTTCCGCTACAATAACGTTCCCGGCGACTCAAACGGTAAGTACTACTTTATTAAAGATGGCAATACCGTATGGAATCCCGGCTGGCAGCCCACAAAGACCACTCTTGATACTTATGAGTGCCGTCACGGTATTGGCTACAGCAAATGGAGTTCTTCAAAGAACGGCGTACAGGCCAATGTTCTTGCCTTCGTTCCCACTGACGATACCTGCGAAATCAACCAGGTAAAGCTTACCAACACCACAGATTCCGTTAAGGAGCTTAAACTTTTCTCATACGTTGAATGGTGCTTATGGAACGCAGCAGATGATATGCAGAACTTCCAGCGTAACTTCTCAACAGGTGAAGTTGAGGTTATCGGTTCCACTATTTATCACAAAACAGAATACAGAGAACGTCGTAATCACTACGCAGTTTACTCAGTAAACTCAAAAATTGACGGTTTCGATACTTCAAGAGACGCTTTCCTGGGCGCTTATCATGACAACCATGATCCCGAAGTAGTATTTGAAAAGGGTGAGTGTACAGGTTCCATCGCACATGGCTGGTCTCCTGTTGCAGTTCACCAGATAAATATAACTCTAAATCCCGGCGAATCCAAGTCCTTTGTCTTTGTTCTCGGATATTGCGAGAATCCTGACAACGATAAGTGGGAATCCAAGGGCATCGTTAACAAGAAGCCCTCAAATGAAATGCTTGCAAAATATCAGTCAGATGCTGATGTTGAAAAGGCTTTTGCAAAGTTAAATGCTTACTGGGATAACTTATTATCCATCTACACAGTTGAGTCAAACAATGACAAGGTTAACCGTATGGTTAATATCTGGAACCAGTACCAGTGTATGGTAACCTTCAATATGTCCCGTTCCGCTTCCTACTACGAGTCAGGTATCGGCCGTGGTATGGGCTTCAGAGATTCCAACCAGGACCTTCTTGGTTTCGTACATCTCATTCCCGAACGTGCAAGAGAACGTATCATTGATATCGCTTCAACCCAGTTCCAGAACGGTTCAGCATATCATCAGTACCAGCCTCTTACAAAGCGCGGTAACTCAGACATCGGTTCAGGCTTCAACGACGATCCCTTATGGCTCATCGCAGGCACAAGCGCATATGTTCGTGAAACAGGTGATATTTCAATTCTTAAGGAAATCGTTCCTTACGATAATGATATGTCAGTTGCAACCACACTTATGGAACACTTAAAGAGATCCTTTGATTTCACAGTAAACAACAAGGGACCTCATAACCTTCCTCTTATCGGTCGTGCAGACTGGAATGACTGCCTTAACTTAAACTGCTTCTCAGAGCATCCCGGCGAATCCTTCCAGTGCTTTGGTCCTTCTGAAGGTCCCGTTGCAGAGTCAGTATTCATCGCAGGTATGTTTGTTAAGTACGGTGAAGAATATGCTCAGCTTGCTGAACTTCTCGGTGACGAGGAAGAAGCAAAGAGAGCCCGCAAGGAAGTTGAAATTATGTACGATGCCGTATTAAAAGACGGTTGGGACGGTGAATGGTTCGTTCGTGCATATGATGCTTACTCAAATAAGATTGGTTCCAAGGAATGTGAAGAAGGTAAGATCTTCATCGAATCCAACGGTTTCTGCTCACTTGCAGGAATTGGTGTTAAGGAAGGTCTTGCTGTTAAGGCTCTTGACTCAGTTAAGAAGCACCTTGACTGTCAGTACGGTGTAATGATTCTTCAGCCCGCATATACAGTATATCACTTAGAGCTTGGCGAAATTTCTTCATACCCTCCGGGATATAAGGAAAACGCAGGTATCTTCTGTCACAACAATCCCTGGGTTTCAATTGCTGAAACAGTTGTTGGCCGCGGCGACAGAGCTTTCGAAATCTATAAGAAGACCTGTCCTGCTTACACAGAAGAGATTTCAGAAATCCACAAGACAGAACCCTATGTATACTGCCAGATGGTAGCCGGAAATGATGCATATCTTCCCGGTGAAGGTAAGAACTCATGGCTTACCGGTACAGCTGCATGGACCTTCTGTAACATTTCTCAGTACATCCTCGGTGTATATCCTACACATAAGGGACTCTCAGTTGACCCTTGTGTTCCCAAGGATTTCGGTAACTTCAAGGTTACACGTAAATTCCGTGGCGGTGTATACAACATCGAAGTTGAAACAAACGGTGTTGAAAAGGGTGTTAAGTCCCTTACTGTTGATGGCGTAGCTGTTGACGGATGCATCGTTCCCTTCGTAGAAGGCAAGAAGGAATACAACGTTAAGGTTGTTATGGGCTAAAACACAAAATCAGGAGCGACACATCAGTGTCGCTCCTTTTTTATTTGCAAAGGCGCCAATGCGCCATTTCCTCTTATCAAATTATCACCAGTTTCCATAGGGACAGTCGCTTTTTCTTTTGGCGGCCCTAAGCTCCACATAACAGCCGCAGGCTCCGCACATGCCATCAATCAGACGTTCGCACTGTACACACTTTGAAAGACGCTCTTCATACAATTCAGAAGTCGCTTTTATATCAGGATCAAGATTATCTATAAGCTCCTTAAGGGTCTTAAAATACGAATCCTTGTCAATCATATCTCTTGTAAGACATTTCTTACAAAATCTTAAATTCTTACCGTCCATACTCACCTACAGAGTCACACCCCTCTTAAAAATCGCAATTCCGGAATAGCCTGACTTTTCCGCCAAAACCTTCTCTCCGTTTGCAACAGACAAAACATAATCATAAAATTCTTTGGTTATTTTTTCTTTATCTTCCAAAAGAACTCTTCCCGCATCAAAATCAATCCAGTTCTTCTTTTTGGAGGCAAGGCCCGAATTGCTTGAAATCTTAACCGTGGGCACAGGAGACGCAAAGGGAGTTCCCCTGCCGGTTGTAAAAAGAACAATCTGCGCTCCGCTCACTGCCAAAGCAGTGGCTGCCACCAGATCATTTCCCGGAGCACTTAAAAGATTAAGTCCTTGGTTCTCAACCTTCATTGCATACTCAAGAACTCCCTTAACCTTGGAGGTTCCGGACTTTTGAGTACAGCCAAGAGACTTATCCTCAAGGGTTGATATTCCTCCCGCTTTATTACCGGGAGAGGGGTTTTCATATACCACCTGACCGTTACTTGAAAAATAGTTTTTAAAATTATTTATAAGATCAACGGTTTTATTAAACAGAATTTCATTTTCACATCTGTTCATAAGAAGAGTTTCAGCTCCGAACATTTCAGGCACTTCCGTAAGAACAGTGGTACCGCCGTTGCCAATCAGTATATCTGAAAATCTTCCCACCAAAGGATTTGCGGTTACGCCGGAAAGGCCGTCGGAGCCTCCGCATTTAAGTCCCACAACAAGCTTTGAAACAGGGGCCTTGGTTCTTTCGTCCAAAGAAGTGGTTTCAATCAGCTCCTTAATTATATTTAAGCCCTCTTCCACCTCATCTTCGCAGTTTTGAGCTACGAGAAAGCGAAGTCTCTTACTGTCATAAGCCCCGATATAAGGCTTAAGTACATCTATATTGCTGTTTTCACAACCAAGTCCCAGAAGAAGCACGCCGCCCGCATTGGGATGGGTGCAAAGATTTGCAATGACCTGTCTCGTGGATTCCTGGTCATCTCCCATCTGGGAGCAGCCATAAGGATGGGTGAACACGGAAATTCGGTCAACAGTTCCCTTAACAAAGGGCCTTGCCAGCTCACAAATTTTTTCGGCCACACTGTTTACGCAGCCGACTGTGGGTATTATCCATATTTCGTTACGGACCCCCACTCTGCCGTCTTTTCTTACAAAACCAAGGAAACTGTCCTCTGTGGCTTCCTGTAACCTGAAGCCTTCGGTTGCATCCTTCGGATTATATTCATAGGCCTGAGATTCATTTAACTTAGTGGAAATATTGTGGATATGAACATGGTATCCCGCTTTAATATCTTCCTTTGCGGTTCCGATGGGAGCACCATATTTGATAACATCCTGACCCTCTTTTATATCTTCTATGGACATCTTATGGCCCGCGGGAATTACTTCCTTTGCACAAACCTCTACTCCGCCAAAGTAAAACTCTTCACCTTTATCAATTTTTTCAATGGCCACCACCACATTATCGGCAGGTGCAATTCTCAAAACTTTTTCCATCTTATTCACGCAAAATATTTCTCCATTGCTTTTCTCATACCGCTGTTTCTGATTTCTTCAAGGTAACCGGTAACCAGCTCCCTTGTATTGTAAACCTTAGTTAAATCAGTGCCAAGGAAAGATTCGTTTTCAAGAAAGGCATTCACAAGCTCTTCGCTGCTCTTTTTTGAATTATCCCTAAAGAATTCAAGTACAAAAGCATCATCCATAATTTTGTACTCTTCTCCGTTTCGGTTTCCTAAAAGTGCATTTTCAGAAAGCTTATCTGAGGAATAGAAAGCCATAAGGGCTGCAATTGAAAATGCAAGATGCTTTGGAACCTCTCCCTTACGATTTGCATACTCTAAGAAACTGGGAAGACATCTTGCCTTCCACTTTGAAACGCTGTTAAGAGCTATAGCCAGAAGGGCATGGTCCACATATGGATTGTTAAATCTGTTAATCACAGCATCTGCAAATTCTTTAAGTTCTGAAGCAGGAAGATCAAGGGTGGGAATTACTTCATCAAAAAGTGTTTCGTTCATAAATGAACGTATGAGTTCATCCTCCATGGATTCTCTGACAATATCGTTACCGGCCAAAAAAGATGCCGGTACAAAGGAGGTATGAGCACCGTTAAGTATGCGTACCTTTCTCTGTTTGTAGGGCTTAAGATTATCCGTAAATACAACGGGAAGGCCAGCTTCCTTAAGGGGTAATTCCCCGGAAAAATCCTTTTCCGACTCTATTATCCAGGAGGCAAAGGGCTCTGCTGCCACCAAAAGCTTGTCCTCGTAACCGATTTCTTCGTATATCTCCTCCGGGTTTTTAGGAAATCCCGTAACGATTCTGTCCACAAGTGTGGAAGCAAAAACGCAGGCTTCCTCCACCCACTTTAAGAAATCGGCAGGAAGCTTCCAAAGCTCAATATACTTCTTCACACACTCAAAAAGAACCTTGCCGTTATCATCTATAAGCTCTGCGGGAAGCATGATAAGTCCCTTATCAGCATTTCCATTAAAAGCCATAAAACGCTCATAAAGAAGTACCGTAAGCTTTCCCGGAAAGGTTTTTGGAGGATTACTGAAATCTTCGTCTGTAACATCAAAAACAATACCGGCTTCGGTGGTATTTGATATCACAAATCTTAGGCTGTCCAAAGATGCATATTCCTTAAATCTGTCATACTCCTTATAAATTTCCAGAGTATCTGAAACAGAGGTTATAAGTCTGTTATAAACCTTAGGCTCGCCATCCACGCGACCTCTTAAAGAAACCGTATAAAGATTTTTCTGCTCCTTAAATTTTGAAAGGTCTCCATGCTCTCTTGGCTTTACAATTACAATACCGCCTGAAAACAGTCCCTTTTCATTACATATATCAATCATCATGTCCGAAAAAGCTCTTAAAAAATTGCCTTCACCAAACTGAAGAACCTTTATCGGAAGATTCTTAACCTCTATATTTTTTTTACTGATACTGTCCATTATTTGCCTCCAAAAATGTAAGTGCTTACATTTTGTATATTACCTAAAATAAAGGGCTTAGTCAACTTGATTATTCCAAACTTTATATGTATAATCGTTATGTAACTGAAAACGCTTACATATGCCTATGAACGAGAAAAAGACCAATCTTACAATCTACGACATATCTGAAAAGACCGGTGTTTCCATTGCCACGGTATCAAGAGTCATAAACGGCTCCGATAACGTAAGCAGTAAGACCCGTGACAAAATAATGAGTGCCATTGAGGAATCGGGCTACAAGCCAAATGCCTTTGCCAGAGGTCTTGGCTTAAATTCCATGAAAACCATCGGTATTCTTTGTGCCGACTCCTCCGATGCATACCTTGCAAAAGCGGTTTACTACATTGAAGAAGAGCTTCGAGCCAATCAGTATGATTCCCTGCTTCTTTGTACAGGCTACGACTTTAAGGAAAAAAAGAAGGCCGCTGACTTATTACTTACAAAAAAAGTGGATGCAGCCATCCTTATCGGTTCTAACTTCTACAGCGATAAGCCCGAAGAAAACGATTATATAAGAACCACAGCAGACCAGATTCCTGTTATGCTTCTTAACGCTTCCTTTGACTATAAGAATGTGTATTCTTTGTACTGTGATGACTACTCAGCAGTTAAAAATGCAGCGGAAGGGCTTTTGAAGAGCGGACGGAAAAACTTTTTATATCTTTATAATTCCGTATCCTACTCAGGTATTAAGAAGCTTAGCGGTTACAGGGATGCCTTTGAAGGTACCCTTTCGGACGTGGCAAGACATGTTGAAGGTTTTCTTGAGGGCGGTCCCGAATGCATGGAAGCCTTTCTTGAAAAGATAAACGAGATATATAGTGAAAACGGTGGCTTTGATGCCTGCATTGCAAGCGAGGATTATCTGGCAATAGCAATGTTAAAATATGCTTCCAGAAATAAAATAAGCGTGCCTGAGGCTTTATCTATTGTTGGCTATAACAACTCCTCTCTCGCCCTTTTGTGCGAGCCGGAGTTATCAAGCATAGACAACAGGCTTGAGGTTATTTCAAAGCAGCTTGTTAAAACCCTTTTAGGGGTATTAAACAGGGAAGAGATGCCCAAAAAAACAGAATATTCCGCAGAGCTCATTCTGCGCGGAACTACTAACATATAAGGGGAGAAACCAATGAAAACTTTTATGGATAAGGACTTTATCCTTACAAACAAAACCGCTGTGAAATTGTATCACAACTTTGCAGAGAAGGTACCGGTACTTGACTACCACTGTCATATCAATCCTGCAGAGATTGCAAATGACAGACAGTTTTCAAACATTACAGAGGTATGGCTCGGAGGCGACCATTATAAGTGGCGTTTCATGAGATCCTGTGGTGTTGAAGAAAAGTTCATTACCGGAGATGCCTCAGACCATGACAAATTCATCGCATTTGCAAAATGCCTTGGAAGAGCCATCGGCAATCCATTACACCATTGGAGTCATCTTGAGCTTCAGAGATATTTTGATTACCACGGCGCATTAAATGAAAAGACCGCTGAAGATGTCTGGAAGCTTTGTAATGAAAAGTTACAGAAGAAGGACATGAGTGTAAGAAACCTTATAAAGAAGTCCGGCGTTACACTTATTTGTACCACCGACGACCCCATCGATTCACTTATGTATCATGAGGCCATAAAGAATGATAAGGACTTTGATGTTCAGGTGCTTCCCGCATGGCGTCCCGACAAGGCTATGAATCTTGAAAAGCCTAATTACACGGATTACCTTGAAAAGCTTTCAGAAGCTGCAGGCTTTAAGATTTCAACCTTCTCAGATCTTATCAGTGCATTAAGATCAAGAATGGACTATTTCGCAGAAAAGGGCTGCTCTGTTTCAGACCACGGTCTTGAATATGTTATGTACAATCCCGCTTCCTCCGAAGAAATTGAAGCAATTTTCAAAAAGCGCTTAAACGGCGAAACAGTGAGCCGCCAGGAAGAGCTTAAATTTAAAACAGAGTTCATGCTGGCAATGGGCCGTGAATATAAGAAAAAGAACTGGGTAATGCAGCTCCACTACGGCTGCAAGCGTGATAACAATACAAGAATGTTTCAAAAGCTTGGTCCCGACACAGGCTTTGACACCATTATGGCTGAGACCTCATCCACCGATCTTGCAAACTTCTTAGATGCCCTTTGCGTGGATGATGCGCTTCCAAAGACCATTATCTACTCCTTAAATCCTGAGGACAACGCTGCCATCGGAACAGTCCTTGGCTGCTTCCAGGATTCCTCCTGTGTTGCAAAGATTCAGCAGGGTTCCGCATGGTGGTTTAACGATCACAAAATCGGTATGGAGAATCAGATAAAGAGTCTTGCAAGCGTAGGTAACCTTTCAGGCTTTGTGGGAATGCTTACCGACTCAAGAAGCTTCCTCTCCTATACAAGACACGAATACTTCAGGCGCATTCTTTGTAATGTAATCGGTGAGTGGGTTGAAAACGGTGAATACCCCTATGACGAAGACATTCTCGGAAGCATCGTAAAGGACATCTCCTACAACAATGCAGTAAGATACTTTGGCTTCGATCTTGAGACAAAATAAAATGTCCCGAATTAATAAAAAGACTGCCGGAGCACTTCAAAATCCGGCAGTCTTTATTATATACAGATTGTTATAGGCATAGGGACCACATTTATCCCCTTGTTAAAAACATAAAAATGACTCCTGCAGCTACCCCCACCAGCCATGGTATCTGCCAAATGTAACAAAACAAACGAAAAATACCGTGAGAAAAACTCTCACGGTATTTTAATATGACTATTTTTCCATCGCAACTGCTGTGTTAAGAGCGATTTCCATCATCTGAGTGAAGGAGTTCTGTCTTTCCTCAGCGGTTGTAGCTTCACCGGTTACAATGCTGTCGGATATTGTAAGGATTGCAAGTGCACGCTTGCCTGCCTTGATTGCGTTCATGTAAAGAGCTGCAGCTTCCATTTCAACAGCCATGATGCCCATTGATGCCCACTTATCGTTTACTGTGGGGTCTGCATCATAGAAGGTATCGGAGGATACTACATTACCAACATGGTAGTTTGCATTAACCTTCTTGCCCTCTTCGATTGCTGTGCTTAAAAGCTTATAATCTGCGATGGGCGCAAAGGGTCCGGGAAGGTTGTACTGACGCATATAATTGGAATTTGTGCAGGCGCCCATTCCAAATACTATGTCACGAATCTTAACATCCTTCTGAAGTGCACCGGCTGAACCGACACGGATAATATTTTCTACTCCGAAGAAGTTAAAGAGTTCGTAGCTGTATATGCCGATTGAAGGCATACCCATACCACTTGCCATAACAGATACCTTAACGCCCTTGTAGGTTCCTGTGTAACCCTGAACGCCACGTACATTGTTAACAAGTACGGGATTCTCAAGGAAGTTCTCTGCGATGAATTTTGCACGTAAGGGATCTCCGGGCATTAATACGGTTTTACCAAAGTCCTCGGGCTTTGCATTAATATGGGGTGTAGGATAATTTGCCATTTTATTTCTCCTTTTTACTATTTCTTTTCTCCTAAAGATATTGCCTCAAAGTCATCCGTCAAATCCTCAAACGCTTCCAGAATGTCCGGATTATATGCTTTGAATTCCACCTCCAGGATTTTTCTTATTGCATTTTTATGTGAAGAGCCAAGGTTCCCTGTATTGAATCTAAGCTCATCATATCGATGTACAAGGCTTACTATCTGGGCGCATAAGGGAATCTCCTGCCCCACTAAGCTGTTTGGATAGCCCTTGCCGTCAAAGTGCTCGTACATATAACGGCAGATTTCGTAAGCGTATTTTTTCTCGGTTTTAAAGGGCGAATCTGCAAAAATAAGATTTATTAACTCTGCCCCTGCAATGGGACGGCGTCTTATTTGCAGTAAAGCCCTATGGGCGGAAGGGTCGCTTTTATCGAAAAGAGAATCGGGGATTACGGTATTGCCTATATCATGGAGTAAAACCGCGTCGGATATTGCTCCGCAGATGCTCTTGGTAAGTCCGTATTTAGGGTAATTAGCCATAACCTTTGCAGACAGACACTCGGTATAAGAGCGCATCCTTGCATTATGCTCCTCAGTTCCCGGTAAAAGGTCTGACATAAGGCGCTTAACGGTTTCTTCCCATCTTAAATGTCTGAATATGAGAGCCTTTTTCATTACTTCATACTGATTGGTTAAGTAAATGGATTTCTCTTCAATAATCTTTTCAAGATTCTTTTCAAGCTTACAGATTTCCACCAGAGTATCTACAGTCTTCTGAATGTCACCTGCCCTGAAGGGTTTATAGACTATATCAACCACCTTGTTCTGCTTGGCCTGTACAAGTACCTCCGAAGATTCATCCGCAGTTGTTACGATTATGGGAATCTTAGTGTTAAGTCCCTTTTCGATAAGATAGTCCATTACTCCGAAGCCATCAAGCTTAGGCATATGTATGTCAAGAATCAGAAGGTCTATTACTAAGTCCTCAGCCTGAATATAAAAGACAGCCTGCTGACCGTTTTCAGCTTCTAAAATACGATACTTGTTCTTCAAAATCTCACGAAGTATGGTTCTGTTTATTTCTTCATCTTCTGCTATAAGTATTGTAGGCTTTGAGAAAAAATCATCTGCCATTCCGAAATTCTCCCCTGATAAACCGAAACAAATTGCTATATGTCTTTATTATTACACACAATTGCCCGGGGATAAATAGGCATTTTTAAACTATCTGTTTCTTTTCTTTTGACTGCCCTGTTTCTCGGGTTTCCTCTGATTACCCGTTTTATCAGTCTTCCTCTGATTAGCGGGGTTACCCGGTTTCCTCTTGATGTCTGACTTTTCAGGTTTTCTTCCGATAGGCCGTGGCGGAATGAGACACTTTTCCTTGTCAAAACCGATAAGATCCTGTCTGTTGCATCTTATCAGGGCTTCCTTTACAAGTTCGTAGTTTTCAGGCTTTCTATACTGAATCAGTGCTCTCTGCATGGCTTTTTCATGGGGGCTTCTTGTGATATTCACAGGCTCCATTGTTCTCGGATCAAGACCCGTATAATACATACAGGTTGATATTGTGGAAGGGGTTGGATAAAAGTCCTGTACCTGTTCCGGCATATAGCCCATATCCCTTACGCTTTCCGCAAGGGCAATTGCGTCTTCCAGGGTGGATCCAGGATGGGAAGAAATAAGATATGGCACTATGTACTGGTTCATTTTAAGGCGTTTATTCACCTCATTGAATTTTGCAACGAACTTTTTATAAACCTCGGCTCTGGGCTTACCCATAAGGTCCAAAACATGGTCAGTTACATGCTCCGGTGCCACCCTTAGCTGTCCGCTTATATGGTACTTACAAAGCTCCGTTAAGAAGGTTTCGTCCTTATCAGCCAGCACATAATCATATCTGATACCGGATCTGATAAATACCTTTTTAACCTTCGGAATATCCCTTAATGCCCTTAAAACACCCACATAGCCTGTGTGGTCCACCTTCATGTTTTTACAGGGTTGAGGATACAAACACTGCTTTCCGGTGCAGGCTCCTTTAGTTAACTGCTTATCACAGGCAGGTCTGAAAAAGTTTGCCGTAGGGCCTCCCACATCATAAATATTACCCTTAAACTCAGGGTGCTCAGTCATTTTCTTTGCTTCATTAACAAGGGACTCCCTGCTTCTTGTCTGCACAATTCTTCCCTGATGGAAGGTAAGTGCGCAAAAAGAACAGCCTCCGAAGCATCCTCTGTTGCTGGTAAGGGAGAATTTCATATCTCCCAGAGCAGATACTCCTCCTAAGGCTTTGTAGGAGGGATGGTAATCATTCATATAGGGAAGCTCATATACACTGTCAAGTTCCTCGGTGGTTAATGGCCTCTGAGGAGGATTTTGTACAATGTACCGCTTCTCTCCGTACTTCTCAATAAGCGGCTTTGCGGTTACAAAGTCCGTGTTCCTATACTGTATTGCAAAACTTTCCGCGTACTTACGCTTGTCCTTTTGAACTTCGTCAAAGTCCGGAAGCATGATGCCTGAAAGAGAATCCACCACCGTAGAAACATCCTTTGCTTTATAAACAGTTCCGGGTATAAAGGTTACATCCTCTATGTTTATTCCGCTGTTAAGAGCATCCGCAACTGCCACCACCGTAAGCTCACCCATGCCGTACATTAAAAGATCCGCTCCGGAATCCATAAGGATGCTGCGCTTCACCTTATCGGACCAGTAATCATAATGGCCCATTCTGCGAAGACTCGCTTCTATTCCGCCAATCATAATGGGGGATTTTTTATAGGTTCTTTTTATAAGGTTACAGTAAACAATTGTTGCATAGTCAGGGCGTTTTCCTGCCGCGCCGCCGGGGGTATAGGCGTCCTCGTGACGCTTTTTCTTGTTAACCGTATAGTGGTTTACCATGGAGTCCATATTACCTGCTGAAACCAAAAATCCAAGCCTTGGCTCCCCAAAGGTTGTAATGCTTTTTTCATCGGTCCAGTCCGGCTGAGATATTATGGCTACTTTGTAGCCGTTTGCCTCTAAAATTCTGCTGATTATGGCAGGCCCGAAGGTGGACTGGTCCACATAGGCATCGCCTATAACATAGACAAAGTCCGGTCTGTCCCACCCTCTTTTTTTCATATCAGCCACTGTGATTGGTAAAAAATCCTTCATTGTTGTCTCCGCTATATCTACGAAACTATACCGTTTTATTTCCTATAATCTGATCGTACAAATCAAGTCCGAAGCTGGTAAGCTTAGGCACACTTGCCACCATCTTGTATGTTCTTTTGCCGTCATCTAATCTTTCGGCACTAAAGAAGGTGATTTTAGATTCTCTTCCCTCATTTTCCGCCTCAAGGCTTTCTGCATATATACGCTTGGCAAAAGAAAGAAGGTGCGTTACCGTAATAATCTTCACCCCTGACTCACTTAATGCTTTTATAATGCCATAAGCAATTTCAGAACCATCCTTTTCTGTGGTGGTTGCAAAGGATTCATTCAAAAGAATCAAAGAATCAGGACCAAGATTATCAATAATGAGACTCATTCGCTTAAGCTCTTCATCTAATCTTCCGCTGTTCATTTCCGAATCTTCTCTTCTGGTAAAATGCATGAAAAGTGAAGGGAACAAACCGCTTTCATAGTGCTCTGCGGGCACCATCATTCCGCATTGCATCATTACCTGGGCAATTCCTATACTCCTTAAGAAGGTGGATTTTCCACCCTGATTTGCACCGGTAATAATGATAAGGTTTTTAGGACTTATATTGCAGCTGTTTCCGACAGCGTCAATTCTTTGCTCGATGGACATTACGATTTCTTTTAATTCAGAAAAAATAAGGGTGTCCTTATCTGTAACCTGCGGATATGAATAAGCCACATGAAATCGCTTAAAGTGATGATGTAAATTTACATTTCCACGATAAAAGGCAATCTGAAACTTTAATTTATCAAAAAAAGTCTCAAACTCACTCATAAAGGGCTCCGTATAAGCCATTAAGTAATCTGCCACCTCAAACTGAAGCTTAGATGCCTGTCTTTCCGCATTTATTTCCCCAAAGGCTGCAACGGAATCAGGAGTCAGAGAATCGATATAATCCTTTACCTTTGTAATGGCACTCTTAGGATCCCTGTATTTTCTTTCCACAGTGTCAGCTTCAAGAAGCTCAAGATTATCAAATTTACAGCCTGCACCTATTTGTCCCTTAATAACAAATCTTGGAGTTTTCACAGTCTGTCTGGTTTCGTCACCTGAATATGTGTAATATTCTATGGCTTTAGCCAAAACCGAAAGGTCGTCTTCCAGACTGTCTGAAAAGGTTTCAAAAAGTCTTTTTCCAAGTGCATTCAGACCCTCTGACTGTAAATTTTTTTCGTTTTCCCTGAACAGAGCCTTTATTTTCTTAAGGGTCCTAAAGAAAAGACTGAATTCCTGAATCTTTGTGATTAACTTACTGTTACTGTCTCTTCCGGTATTTTTACTGTTAACATGTCTTCCAAGCCTCTCCCATTCCAAAAGCATTGAAGTCACTGTTTCGTACAAAGAAACCGTAAAGGCTTCATTGTTTATGGCATCCTTAATAATGTCCTGCCTGTAGATAAGTTCTTCTCTTTTGCGAAGAGGAGTTAACATAACTCTATAGAATACGCTTTTTATAAAGGCGTCCGAATCCCCTATTTTTTCCACCTCATCATTTCTGTATATAACAGGCTTTGAGGCATTCAAAAACAATGTATCAAGACCAAGATCGCCGGCTATGCTCTTTTCGTCATAATAGTATTCGGGATTAATCCACTCCCGGTCCTTATAAAGAAGATTTACGTTCACTGAGTCTCTCCTTTAATTTTTCGTAGGAAAGACCATATTTTTCAATTCGGTCCTCCGCACAATTCTCATATTCCATTATCCGCTTTTCAATCTTAAAGGTCTGCTTTCCAAAGTCATCCAGAACTGCACACAGACCGGTGGCCTTGTCTTCAAAGTCAATTAATTCAGCCAGGTGGGTTACGTATATTCCGTGACTTCCCATGCCGATAAAGTGTTCAAGAACTCTTTTACCCATAATAACCGCATCATAATTTGCCGCCGTGGTAAAAAGTTCATTTATGATAACAAAGGAATTCTCCCGGCTCACCTCCATCATGGGGGAAAGTCGCACGAGTTCTTCCATAAGCTTGCCCCTGCCGGTTTCAACGCTTTCTTCCACGCTGAAGTGGGTAAGAATCGTTGAAAAATAGTGTAGGTTGGCTTTCTTTGCAGGCACCAAAAGACCCATTTTTGTGAAGAAAACAAGCTGTCCCAAACTTCTTGCAAAGGTGGTTTTTCCACCCTGATTGGGGCCTGTCAGTACAAAAAACTGCTCCCTTTGTAAATATTCAAAATCATTTGAAACCACCGTTTTTCCACGTTTGTGATTTGCAATAAGTAAAGCCAGGTCGTAAAGGCCTTCCGCAGATATATTTGCAGTTTCGTCTTCTGTCGGAACCGACATGTCTCCGCCAAGTTCCTTTATATGGCGTGAAAATTTAATAAATGAAAGGTAAAAAGTTATTTCTTTATAGAATCTGAAAATCCAGCCGGGACCGTATTCCTTAAACTCCCTGTAAAACTCCCCAAGGGTTTTGTAAATGTCCGGATTCTTTTTCATAAAAAGGCTGACAAGCTCATACTCCATTCCCACCAGTTCCTCGCTGTCGGAAAAGGGGGACTTAATAGCATTCGAAAAGCCCGGACGCAGACGTTTCAGTACCTCTGAAAGGTTACTTTCCGGGTCATCATCATTTTTTTCTGTACTTAAGACGATTCTTGAATTGTCATATGTAAGGGTCACTCTTGCTGCATTAAGGCTGTCTCTGACACTAAAGGCGGTTTCACTGTATTTCTTAAACCGTTCTGACTCCACAAAGGCCTTTAACATCCCCTTGAAGGTACTCATTCCTTCCGAGGAAAACTCCACCGAAGAAATACCCTTATATGTGCAAAGAAGAGCCTCTGAAAAGAAAGCCACCTCATTAATAAGCCAGACGGATTTTGTGATATTCTGTCTTGCTCTTTCACCATGAATATTGGCTTCCTTACATTTTTCCATGAGGTTAACCGCTTCCAAAAGGATTTCGTAGACTCCGGGAGTCAATAAATCCTTCATGACTGCCCTTCTGTATTCCTCGCACTCCCTGTTACCGGGAAAATATCTGTAGAAATTCAGAATATCAGAGCCCCAGACTTTACTGACCTCTTCTATGATTTGTGAAAGATTCAGGTCCTCAAAAAACACATCTCTTGGGGCTTCTTTTTCCTTCACATCTTCCAAATCAAGAATACTGAATATTTCCATGAGTATTAAATCTCCAAAAAGGCTTCGCCCTGTTTATGGACGAAGCCCTCTATTTTACCAAACTGTCTTTTTCAAGCTTTCTTCTGATACAAAGGGACCGGGTACTGTGGTAATGCCTCTGTGATCTCCGAAATAGTCAAGATCAAAGGTGATTGCCGAACCGTCGGTGTTCTCGAATCTCTGCTCAGGCTGGAATGCAACACCAAGAATGTCACTTGTAATGATACCTGTGTTGT
Organism: Lachnospiraceae bacterium; assembly: GCA_045598365.1. Lineage (GTDB taxonomy): Bacteria > Bacillota > Clostridia > Lachnospirales > Lachnospiraceae > UBA1258. Next base: position 9,469 of record JAZLLV010000036.1, on the reverse strand, counting down.
AGTCCTTAATATAGTCAAATACATTGGTCTTTAACTTATATTTGCCGTTTTCTTCCACAAGTTCCACATCAACCTTCGCATCCTTATCAACAAGGCAGATGTTTTCCTTTTTCCATGCTCTTGCACCGCCAAGATATGCATTGCCTGATGCCCAGATAGGAAGGTGATCTTCCTGGAACTTTGCAAGCTTGCCCATGTCGGGACGTTTAACATCCATATCAAAGTTAACAATCCATTCATCGTATGTGGGATAATCGTCGAACTGCCAGGTACCGGGAATTGAATCCTTTTCCTTAACTTCCTTAGTCTTTTCGTCAATTACCATGGGCCACTTCTGAATGAAGATGTTGTTATAGAATCTGTCATCACCATGGAAAATTGTGCTAAAGCCTGCAACCTCAGTCCTGTGTCTTATATGATAAGGAGTGTAACGGGGACCGGTTCCTTCACCGACTGACAAGAAGGAGCCAAGTACAAAGTTATGTACCATGGCAACGCTTTCTGTTGCAAAGAAAACTGAAGCCTTTGAAAGCATAATGTTGTTATCAATAAGTGTGGGACCATGACCAACTTCCACGAAGATATCCTGGCTGCCCATGCCGCCCTCTGCCCATGTGCAGTAATCGGGACGATAGTTATCATGTAAGAGGTTCTGTGAAATACGTGTTCCCTGAGCCTCCCAGTCACACCAGATACCCATGGTTGAGTGGTGAATGTGATTTCTTCTGATTGTTACGTCGATTGCAGCATGAAGCTTAATACCTGAAATTTCAGCACCGCCAAGCTGCTGCATGTTGTTAATGTTATGAATGTGGTTGTCCTCAATAATTGAGAATACAGCACCCATTCTGCCAACGATACCGGTCTGCTCGCAATGATGAATGTGACATCTTCTTACGATGTGTGAACCGATACGTTCCTTAAGCCATCCATGATACTGACCGCGGCAAACCGCATCTCTTTCCATCTGGGTGGGGCTCTTAATATGTCTTACTGTGAAGTAGTGATCGTTTTCGGGATCGTAGTACTTACCAAGTGAAATACCACAGCACTTTGAATTGGAGATTTCACAATCTTCAATAATCCATCCCTTACTCCAGTGAGGACCAATCATACCATCCTGGAATGCAGCGGGAGGGGCCCATGTGGTGGCAGCCTTCTGAATGTTGAAGCCTGAAACCGTAATATAGCCTTTACCCTGCTTTTCAGGGAAGAAACATCTTCTTCTCACATTTATTTCAACATTTTCTTCATTGGGGTCTTTTCCCTGGAAGTTTGCATATAAAACGGTAAAGCCATCCTCCTGAACACTGAACCATTTGTAAATTGAAAAATCCGGATCCCATGAAGGTGTATATACAGCGCCTTCGATACACTCTTCAAGACTCTCTGTTTCATACATCATTTTGTCATTTAAGTAAACCGCACCGGTATGTCTTACAGCGGGTGCGAAATACCAGTCACCGTAAACCTCTGTTGTATAGGGATTGTAATTGCCGAATACACCGTTTCCAACTCGAACAGTCCATACATTTCCCTGATATTTAGTCCATCCTTTAATAACCTCTGCACCTGTAATTACAGCGCCTAAAGGTTCCTCTGAACGGTATACGATTCTTGCATCCTTTGTACCGCCTCTTAAGGGATTTACATATTCTCTGTAAACACCCTTTGCAACGATAACCTCATCTCCGGGCATTGCAACCTTAGCTGCATCGTTAATACGCTTAAAGGGTCTTTCTTTGGTACCGTCACCGTCAGTAAGCGCTGCCTGATTAACATATATAGTCATACTTTGCCTCCTCGCCTATAGTACAAATAACTAAGCCCCCCAAGCCCAATTACTCAGTCATCTATGGCATAAAATTATTATATCATAACAGTTCCCTTTTTATATACATTTATTGGTGTATCTGTTATTTTTTTGCTGAAAGTGCTAATATGTAAAAAGAAAAAATACAGGAGAAAAATTAATTGAAAATGCCGAATTTAAGAAGACTTATAAAGATGTTTTTCCACTGGATTATTGCGGAACTGATTTTGGCGACTGCCTTTCTGGTTCAGTTCTCCGGGAAGATTGACAAGGATCCTGATTCCATGGCAGCCTACTTATACGGAAAGACATACGAGCTGAATGTTCTTTTCTATATACTTGGCCTTATTATTTTCCTTGCAGGCTACTTTGCAGTATGGAAGCTTTACTTAAAGGAGGACTGGCTCCTTCTTAATTGTAAGAAAAAACGCTTTTTGATAAGCGGAATTTTGATGGAGGTAATAATGCTCGTGGCCACCTTCTTTCTGTTTTTTGCAGCCATGGCCTTATCCCTTGGATGGGCAAACTTCTCTGCAAAGTACAAATGGGTTGATTACAGCATATTTGTTCTGCTTCTTTATATGATTCTTATGCCGCTTCTTATGTTTAGAAAAGAAAAAAACGCTGAATAATATGTTTTTATAACCATTTTTTCTTCTTAAAGAAAATTATACTTCCAAGAACAATTACCACACAAATGCCGAATACCGTTGGGTAAGACCACCTCTGATCAAGCTCCGGCATGTACTTAAAGTTCATTCCATACCATCCTACAATAAGTGTCAGCGGCATGAATATGGTCGCTACTATCGTAAGCAGGGTAGCTATTTTATTTTGCCTTATTTCAAGCTGGGAATGGTACAAATCTCTTACCTGCATTACACGCTCGCGTATGGAATTGGACAATCCGTTAAGTCGGGACACGCGATTTGAAAACATGTCAAAGTAACGGAGGTTTTCAGGCCTGAAGAAGTTGTTCTCGTTTTCCGTAAGTTCCTGGCTTAAATCCATCAGCTGCTCATAATGGGTATGGAATTCAAGCATCTCTCCTCTTATATCAAGCAGGGGCTCAATCACATCTTCCACATCTCCTGCAAGAATCTTATTCTCCATTTCATCAAGGCGCTTATCGCACTGTTCAAAATACTTAAGGTCGTCCTCAACGATTCTTTCCATAAAATCGTAAACAAAACGCTCTAAAGAAGGATTTCTCCATTTTCTGGTCTTCATGACCATGTCGACAAGCTTCTCAGCCGTTCCGTCGTCATTTATAAATACAATTCCCTTTTCATCCATGGCAAAGGAAAAACCATGGGGTGCCTCAAAAATGTTATCTCTGTCGGGAATTGCAAAGCTTCCTGTGAGGGAGTCATAGTTCACAAGAATTCTGGTAACCGAAGGATTTGAAAATTCAAAATCCATATCTATACCTAAGTCAAAAAAATCACTGTTTCGGTTAAATTCTTCAGCGGACACAATTGCCACATAAGGATACTCATGGGTAAGTTCCTCTGTGCTTGAAACTTTTTCAAGCTTTTCTTTAATATAATAATATGCCATGTTTATATACTGTCCTCTATCTTATTTCATTCTGCCTTTTTACTTCATCGCTTATTCTTCTTAAGATAAACGCAAAAATTATTGCCACCACGGCAATGATAAGGCATGTATAAAGAATAGGGCGCAAAATAGTTGCATATTCATATGGATCAAAGATACCGTCGCTGTAAAGCTTAAATGAGACAACAATCCAATAAAGTGTGGATACAAAGGCCACAAGCCATAAAACGGCACGCATGATAAATATATTTCTTACTGCAATCTCGCCCTTTCTGTAAACTCTTTTATGGGGCTTTTTAACATCTGTTGAATTATTTTCCTGAGACATACTGTCCTCCTTTTTGTCCTAACCATTATAACATAGAGTAACTTCATTTTTCCAATTTCAATTAAAAAAGTCTTCCGCGTGATGGCGGAAGACCAAATTTTTATTGACTAACTTTCAAGACTGCGTCTTGCTTCACGAAGCTTTTCACGCTTCTTACGCATTTCGGAATCAATTATGGCTCCGACACACATGCCAAGTGACATGCCAAGACACATTCCCACACCTATATTACTGATTGATACGCCGATTGCGGTACCGACTGCCAAACCAAGACACATGTAAATGGATATCCAGGCCTCAACCTTTTCCTTAACATACTTGGTCCCGAAAGCACTTACACCGTCCGGCTTAAATTCAAGTTTCTCAAGAACCTTTTTGGATGCGCTGTTGTCATCTCTGACTTCAGCCTCCACAAAAAATACTCCCTCATTGGAAAATGCCCATTCCGTAACGATTTTAAGAGCCTCAGAGGTATATCCGTTACCCTTAAATTCGTCAAGAACAGAAAAGCCGATTTCAACTGAGCTGTCCTTCTTCGGTCCGAAAAAGCCTATCTCTCCAATATAGGTATTATCAGACTTGAGGCTGATTTTCCAAGGTGTATACCATATTCTGTTGTCAGGATCAATCTTGCTGTCCTCAAGCAGCTCCTTACACTGTCTGCCAAAGTCTGCATAGGGAGTCTTTGCAATAAGCTCCTCTACCTCAGCATCGGTCATTGGTGTAATAAGCAGCCTCTTAGTACGTAGTACTATCGCTTTCTTATCCATAAACCCTATTTTCCTTTACGTATTACTTCCCCATCGTGATTTAATCTTAACAATATTGATTTTCCTCTTCCATAACCCTAACAAGATAGTTACAATTAACTAAGAAAAACAAACGGAGAAAATTGATGGAAACAAATTCATCCTTAAGTCTTGAAAAAAGACCTGAAGGCCTCACCCTCACAGACGGAAAACTCACCATGTGTGGGGATCTTACCACCATGTTACCACGCCTCAGGCAACATAATCTTAATGGAGAACTTTTGGTTAAGGCCGCCAAAATAAAAGACCGCGAGCGTCCCCACATTGCGGTGGATGCCACCGCCGGTATGGGAGAAGATTCCCTTCTTCTGGCGGCCCACGGCTACGAGGTTTATCTTTATGAAAAGGATGAGGTAATCGCCGCTCTTCTAAAGGACTCCGTTGAAAGAGCAATGTCTGTGCCTGAACTTAAAGACATTGTAAAAAGAATGCATGTGTTTTCCGAAGACAGCATTGAAGCCATGAAAAAGCTCCCGTTTAAGCCTGATATTATCCTTTTAGACCCCATGTTTCCTTCAAGAGAAAAGAGCGGGCTTATTAAGAAGAAATTTCAGCTTCTCCAGCAACTTGAGCGTCCCTGTGATGACGAGGAGGAACTGTTAAATGCTGCACTTTCTGCCAAACCTGTGAAAATAGTAATAAAAAGGCCCGCAAAAGGACCTTTCCTTGCGGGCCGTAAGCCTTCATATTCAGTTAGCGGCAATTCCATAAGGTATGATTGCATAGTGCTTTAAGTGATTTATTTGCCGCTAATCCGGGCAGTCTGTTACTTGCAACTGGGCGGATTACAGAGAAATAACGGATGCAAGACTGCCCCTTAAGCCATTTGAAAACCGGTGGGAATAGTACATATCCGGTTTACATAACGTGCAACCTCCCACCAGTTCTATGTTGTCATCCTTAAGTCCTAACTCAATAAGGCGTTCCTTCACAACCTGCCTTAAAGAAAGCATGTATTTACCGTTTTCTTTTGCAGTGTAAAAAGGCGATGCATCACAGGTAAGCAGTCTGCTTACACCCTCTATAACTTCACTTCCCACTTCAAAACAACATTCATCAATTGCAGGTCCTATGGCGGCACGGATTCTTGAAGGGTCTGCCCCGAGACTTACCATTTTCTGAATGGCTTCTTTTTCTATATCCTGCACAGTGCTTCTCCAGCCGCAGTGTATGACACCGATAACCTGTGCCTCCTTATCTTCCAAAAGCAACGGTACACAGTCAGCGGTAAAAATCGCCAGAGGAACATTTTTCTTTGAAGTAACATAACCGTCCGCTTCAATCAGTTCGCCGGGGCCATATGCAGGTCTTAGCTCTTCCCCCGTTGCAATATGCACATTCTTTCCATGAACCTGGGAGCCGCAGACAAATTCCTTATTATCTATTTCGCAGGCTGCAAGGAATCTTCTCCAGTTTTCCTGAACCCTTGCCCTGCTGTCACCTCTGTTCATTCCAAGGTTAAGGCTCCTATAAACATCCTCGCTTACTCCGCCCTTTCTTGTGGAAAAACCATGCTTTGCGGATATAAGATTGGATTTATGAATCACAACCGCTTCAGTGTCATCAATGAATTCAGTGAGTACATCCTTCTCATATTTTACGGTCATGTTCAGGTTCTTTCTACCGGCAAGAAGGGGTTCCAAAAACAGATGATCCCCCTCCCATGTGGGAAGAGAAAGCACCTTATCGGCATCAACCCAGGCAAGCTCACCCTCGGGACAGTCCTTAATAAGTTCTCCCGTAAAATCTGTTGCCTTATATAAATACATGTCCTGGTCGAAGCCCTGATCCGAATAGAATTTAACCACCCCCACAATTTCGAATTCAGTAAGTGTCAGACCTGTTTCTTCATATACTTCCCTTAAAACACACTGATCTGCAGTTTCACCTTCTTCAAACTTTCCGCCTACACCAATCCATTTGCCTTCATTGATGTCATTCTTCTTTTTGGTCCTGTGTAAAAGAAGGTATTTTCCGTTCTTTTCTATATAGCACAAGGTTGAATTAAGCATATTCTCTCCATTCACATATATACTTTGCGAAAATACTATATCGGGCCTTTTACAGCCACAAAATAATTATATCATAAAAAGATCCATGGAAAAATTTTTCCATGGACCCTGTAAATCATTATCTGGCAGCTTTCTTATCCTGCTTTTCTTTGTACATTTTTTCGTCAGCCTTATTTATGCAGGCCGTAATGCCTTCCTTTGGATCATATTTCTCATAGCCCATACTTGCCGACAGACAGTATTTTTTCTCCCCGTAGAGATTAAAATTCTTTATCATTCGACGAATATATTTGCATATCTCCTTGGCGTTCTTTTCATCACCCAGTGCCACTATGAAGAACTCATCTCCACCCATTCTGGCACATCCAACCTGATCGTTTTGAACATATTTTAAGTACTGGCTAACCCTTTTAATTGCCTCATCACCGGTGGCATGACCCTTTGTATCATTGATATTCTTAAGGCCGTCCATATCAACACTTATCATATAAAGATCTTGCTCAGAGGTTCTCAAAAGTGCCTTACGTAAGAAGGAGTCAAAGCCTCTTCTGTTCATGAGTCCTGTAAGACCATCAAGAAGACTTTCCTCCCTGTATCGTAACAGTTCTTTATTCTTTTCAAACATCTTAATCTTATCAAGGTAATTTGCAAGTGCACTTGCCCAAAGAATAAAGCCAATCTTAATATACTCGGTGTTTTGAATTGCACATGCTATATATCCCATGCAGTGGCCTCTGAAATGAAGTGGGAACACGGAAAGTACCGAATCATCTTCTCTGTAGCGATTAGGAACTATTTCCGTTCTCTCAAAGACTTCATCACACTTAATAAAGCCATCTTTTTTTGAAAGAATAGCAGCAAGACGCATTTTTTCAGTGTAATCAAAGCCTGATACTGCTTCTTCCTCACTTTCCTCATCGCAAAGGCATACATAAATTCTTTCGTAACCAAAAAGTTTGGAATGCATATATGCATTACGTAAAACATCCTCCACAGTTTCACAGTTTTCAAAATTGCCGCTTAATGAAAGCTGAGATTCAACTGTATCCGTCAGAAAGGCAAGATTTCTGTAGGAAACCTTGGGAAGTTCTTTATCAAGTGACTTTATGCAGCCACAGGTACCGCTCATTATAGGACATGCCTTCACATAGGTTTTGTCAGGTACCTCTTTTCCCTCAAGAAGCTCCCCCATAAGTTCAACAGCACGCTTACCCATATTCTCTGCAGGTACGTCTGCAGAAGACAGTCTGGGGCTTAACAGCTGGCCGTCGATTATGTTATCGTAGCCTGATAAACGAATATCTTCAGGCACCGATATACCTCTTTCGTCAAGTTCCTTATAAAGAGAAATTGCCATATAGTCATTTGCACAAACTATGGCCTCCGGCCTTTCTTCATCTAATGCAAACCAGTCAAGGCATTGTTTAGCCTTATCAGTCCAGTAATTTCCCTGAAAAACCATGGTATCTCTTACAGGAAGGTTATGACGCTTCATAACCTCATAATACCCCTCTAAACGTGTTTGCGCATCATGCATGCCTGCTGTACCTGACATATAAAAAATATTCCTGCAACCATGCTCATTTATAAAATGCTCGACTATTTCTTCAATTGTAGTCTTGTCATCAACAATAACAGACTTGAATTCATCCGAATCCATCCTGACACTGATAACAGGACAGTCACAATTAGCTTTTATTTTAGTGTAAAGTTCATCATACATACCTTCTACAGTTAATGTATCAGGAGCAACAATGATACCATCATATTTTTTCAGATCAGGTATATTTATAACATTTGTCTCACCGCGGGTATGCAGATAGTTCTCAGCAAAAACACCGTAATTAGAAAAAACATCAATCAAAAAATCCCGTGATGTAGCTTCCCCTTTGATACCCTCAAAAAGGCGAGACTCATAGCCCTTAAACAATTCACCTATAAAAACTGCAAGGTGTTTCCGCATATATTCCTCCAAATCACATAGATAGATGCTGTAATTATAAATAATAGCAGAAAACAGATTATTAAATTTAAAATAAAAAAAACTCCTTTCGGAGTTACAAATGCACGTGGCCGGACTTGAACCGGCACGGTGTTGCCACCGAGGGATTTTAAGTCCCTTGCGTCTGCCTATTCCGCCACACGTGCACAAATGGGGCCTACAGGGCTCGAACCTGTGACCCTCTGCTTGTAAGGCAGATGCTCTCCCAGCTGAGCTAAGACCCCAGATATTAAATTAGCTGGTGCAATTACTTGCAACGACCCAAGCGGGACTCGAACCCGCGACCTCCGCCGTGACAGGGCGGCGCTCTAACCAACTGAGCCATTAGGCCAAAAAACAATGGACCTTCGGGGACTCGAACCCAGGACCGACCGGTTATGAGCCGGTTGCTCTAACCAACTGAGCTAAAGGTCCGTAACCCTTTCGGGTACATAAAAAGCCGATGAACGGACTCGAACCGTTAACCTGCTGATTACAAATCAGCTGCTCTGCCATTGAGCCACATCGGCATAAAAAACTCACTTGATTATTAAAACATTTAATCATCTATTTGTCAATATATTTCTAACAAATATTGATGACTCCGACGGGAATCGAACCCGTGTTACCGCCGTGAAAGGGCGATGTCTTGACCGCTTGACCACGGAGCCATATGAGTCCGACCTCATCAACTCCCCGAGTAGGGTTTGAACCTACGACCCTTCGGTTAACAGCCGAATGCTCTGCCGCTGAGCTATCGAGGAATACTCTGACATTGAAAACTTAACACAAAACAGAAGAACTTATCCATCCTTCGGATAACCTTTTTCCTCACCATCAAGTGAAGCTCTCGACCTATTAGTAACCATCAGCTGAATACATTACTGTACTTACACCTTGGCCCTATCTACCTCGTCGTCTTCAAGGGGTCTTATGTATTGCTACTGGGATATCTCATCTTGAGGG
>JAZLLV010000035.1:0-58552 GCA_045598365.1 Lachnospiraceae bacterium | reverse complement strand
GACCCTCAACTTTGACCCTCAAGTTAGCCCCTCAAACCAGACCCTCAAATAAAACCCTCAACAAGTGCCTGCTTTTTTAGGCCAGACCCTCAAGTTTGCCCCTCAACAAGTTTGACAAACCCTCAAGAACTTTGATTATCCAAAAAACGCTGCTCTGGAGACGGGGTTTACTGTCGAGAACCACTTGACAGAAGCCATGTCCCTAAGGCAAGCAATTGTTTTTTCACAGCCCCTTTTGTACTCATTTAGATTAATTCGGCAATTTTATCAATGAGAGCTCCGACATTTTTCATGCTGAGTATGTCTCTCATTGAGAACTTAATCTTAAATTCGCTTTCAATGGCACCGATAAGTGTTATATGCATAAGACTGTCCCAGCCTTCAACATCTTCAGCGGTAAGATCATCGGTTATTTCAATAGAATCATCATCAAAAACTTCTCTGAATATATCTTCTAACTTTTCTATTATTTCTTCTCTCATAAGCAACTCCTTGAATAGTAAAAGTATCTGAATCCATTATATTTTCACTGGAAGAAAAAAGCAATTTTATTCACCGAAAACAGCATCATAATCGAAATTATTATAGAATTCTCTCTCAAACTCGAATCTTTCAAGATAGTTGTCTTTTGTAAGGAGATATTTTCCTTCGGCCATGCTGTTAATTATGAACTGAAGAATGTTTTCCCCGTAGTGAAGAGAATCCATATAGTTATTTAAGTCTGTGCTGATTTCTGTAATGTCGTTAAAAGAAAATACTTTAATATTCGGACAATTCATTACAAGTTCGTAGGACAGTATTTCGGTATCAACAATCTGATCCACCTGTCCGATTCGCTTTGCGGCATCATAAACGCAAACGCTGTAAGGGGGAATAAAGTAGTAAAATTCGATTTCAGGATGCTCTTTTGCAAGTGAAACCACGTTTTTTTCTACATTTTCCGTGATTCGCTTTTTATCAATATCGGATAGTTCGTAGTGCTCTCCTGTGATATCAGGCCTTACATAGGTTCTTAATGTTGCTTCTTTTCCAAATTCATGAAGATGGTAAAAACTTGAATATTCGTCAAATGATGTGGGAGGAACCTTTGCAAAGGATCTTGCTAAGGCATAGGCTCCCTTAAGAATGACTTCTTTGTTGAAAATATATTTGTAATCATTAAAAGGGTTTTTGTCATACAGATAGCCGGGAGTGTCTTTATAGGCATCTTCGTCCTTATCATAGTTCACAAGGCTTGTGTCAAAACTTCTGAAAACATATTTTATGTTCGGGTTACTGCTGACTGCGGTTGTAATAATCCTGTTAACCTCATTAAAGGTTCCGCCGGCAAAGCAGGTTTTTATCGAGTTAACATTAAAGAGTCTGTTAATGTCTGTGGCCCTTATGTTTTGTGCTTCACTGCTTCCGGAAATGATGGCATCATATTCAAAGTGTCTGACAATGCCATCGTTTTGGTATCTTTCGTCGGAAAGATAGTAGCTTAAGCCGGGAAGAGGTTTATGATAGTGAAAAAAAGGATCGATGATGATGACGGTCAAAAGAACAAGAATCACAGGGATTGCCATTATCAGTATGAACTTAGAAAAAGATGTGGGTTTTTTCATTGGACATCCTTGCTTTCTTCTTGAAAATACAAAACGATTATAATTTTTATTTTGGCAAAAATCAATATTCAAAGGCAGTGGCTGCATGCTATAATAAGCTGATTATCAGGAGGTTTTCATGCTTTTTAATTCGCAGATTTTTATTTTTATATTCCTCCCTATTTGTCTTTTGGGATGGTTTATCATAAATGGTTTTAAAAAATATGATTTGGCCCTTGTATTTCTGGTTGGCATGTCTTTCTGGTTTTACGGATACTTTAATCCGTCATACCTTTTGATTCTGATAGGCAGCGTTTTGGCCAATTATTTAATCAGCTATCTCATGAAAAGGTTTGAAAAAGCTCAGAAACAGTTTTTTTTACTGGGACTTGTGTTTAATATAGGCCTTCTTGGGTACTACAAGTACTATGACTTTTTTGTAGAGAATATAAATGCTTTGTTTAAGAGTTCATTTACGCTGAAGCATATTCTTTTGCCGCTTGGAATCAGTTTTTTTACTCTTCAGCAGATATCTTTTATCATAGACAGATACCTTGGAATGGCCGAGCATTACAGACTGATTGACTATCTTGCGTATGTAACATTTTTCCCTCAGCTTATAGCAGGACCTATTGTGCTTCACAGTGAGATAATTCCCCAATTTAAGGATGTTTCTTTAAGAAAGTTTGATAAGGACAAATTCAGAAGCGGAGCCGTATTATTCATACTGGGTCTGGCCAAAAAGGTTATCCTGGCAGATACATTTGCATATCTTGCAAATTTTGGATTCAATATGCTGGTTTATGTGGATATGCCTTCTGCCTGGTTTGTGGCGTTAGCATATACTTTCGAACTGTATTTTGACTTCAGCGGATACTGCGATATGGCCTGTGGTATAGGAAGAATGTTTAATTACGAACTTCCTGTAAACTTTAAGTCGCCTTATAAGGCCTATTCAGTTTCAAATTACTGGACAAGGTGGCATGCAACACTGACAAGATTCTTTACCACTTACATTTACACCCCTCTTTCAATAACCGGTATGAGAAAGAACAAGAAAAATCTTTACGCGATTATTGCTCCAATGGTGGTATTTTTTGTAAGCGGTTTTTGGCATGGAGCGAGCTGGACGTTTATTATCTGGGGTATTGTTTATGGTCTCGGTACTTTGTGGGGCCAGAGAAAATTCTTAAAGATAAAAAAGAAAGACAGATGGCTTGGCTGGCTTGGTACCTTCGTATTCACCATTTTTACAATGGCTATATTCAGAAGTGAGACCATTGATAATATGGTAAGAATTCTTAAGGGCATGGTTACTCCGAAGTACACCGGTTTCATGAGAGAGGTGGGACAGGCCCTAAATCAGGACATTATACTTGATAAGATTATGGATTTTGTGAGAGCACATGTCTCCTGGGCTGCGTACTATTGGGTCTGCTTTGCAAATATGTGTGTCCTTTTCCTTATAGGAACGGTTATTTTAATGGGCAAAAATGCTCATGAAATTGAGGCTGCACAAAGAAAAAAGGGATATACAGTGGGCTTTACCATTTTTATTTCCCTGGTATTCGCCTGGTGCATAATATCCCTCTCTCAGGTTAGTACATTTTTATACTTCAACTTCTAATTCGGCGGATTGCTCATTAGCAGGAATTACGGAAACAATCTGATTACGACCATGTTCCTTTCCGTAGTAGAGCTTTGCATCAGCCTCTTCAACAAGCTTTTCTATATCAGAGCCATGACCGTCGGTGATGCCGATGGTCATGGTTATTTTTATTTCAAAGCCATCTGCATAAACAGTCATTCCTCTGATGTTGTTTTCCAGCGCTTCCAGCGCGGGTATGGAATCAGCCATATTAGTTCTGTCAAATATGAGCACGAACTCCTCTCCGCCCCAACGGGCCGCAAATCCTTTTCCCATCATACAGTCTTTTAATTTACCGGCGACGGCTTTTAAGACTTCGTCGCCGGCATTATGTCCGTAGGTATCATTGACTTTTTTGAAAAAGTCAATGTCTGTAATGGCCACGGCAAAGGGAACCCCGGTGGTGGCAGAGCGCTCAGCGATGCGCATTACGGCTGAGTGCACGTAGCGGCGGTTATTAAGTCCTGTAAGGGGATCTGTTTCAACTGATGCACGAATACTTTTTGCCATGGAAACACTGCTTTTTGATATTTCTCCAAGCTCATCGGGTCTTCTTAAACAGCCTCCGTCCATTTCTGCGGAAAGATTTCCTGAGGAGATTTTGTTAAGGAAAAGCTGAATCTTTTTAAGCGTATCGGTGAAATCCTTTGTGTATCTGAAGGAAATAAAGGCGGCAAGGGCCATTCCGAAGGCTGCAAGCAAAAGAACCGGCCAGACCGCTCTCATAACGGCTTTTTTAAGGCTGGAAGTTTTTTTGGCAACCTCTATCATGCCGACTATTGAACCATCGGAATTCTTAAGCGGAGTGTAGTATATGAGATACTCATCGGTAAGAATTGAAATGTTTTTGTAGAAAACATCTTCCCCCTTTGTGAGTACTTCGTTTGTGGTCTGAGCGTTTGTATATATGCCTGCAAGTCTTGTTCCGGACTCTGTCTTAAAGGTGGTATGCACTCGCATATCCATATAAAGAACCGAGATATCCACTGAAAAGGCTTCGGAAAATTTGTCCACGATGGAGTAGTCGCCGGTGATTTCGAAATCCCCCTTGTGAAAGTCATATTTTTCATCACCTGACTTCACCAGAGAATAGTCACCGTCATAGGCAATGTTATATGCCACCATAACGGTCTTTGCGATGTCGGTCATGCTTTCTTTTGACTCTTTGTAAAGGGTATTTTTGAATCTTTCGTAGCAAAAAAAGGTTATTACAATCCCTAAAATCAGAATGGGAGCAACTGCTAAAGTTAAAAGTCTTTTATAAATTCCGGTCTTTTTCATGGGTTCCTCCGGTTAAAAAATAGCCAAAATATGACAGGTAAATGATAATCCTATTGTGTTAACTCACAGTTATATAATAAATAGGAAGAATTTGTTTGATTTGTTAATACCTTGGTGCTATAAAATATAGTGGTTTACGAGGTGACAACCCACACCGGATTTCACAAGTGGAAGGAAGGTTACTATGTTTATACTTTTTTTTCTTTGCTGGGTCATATTTAACCAGTCATTTACATTGGAAATTGCATTATTCGGAATTGTAATTTCAGGAGCAATGTATCTTTTCATATGCAAATTTTTTGATTATTCGGTAAAGAAGGATTTACTGATACTTAAAAAGATTCCGCTTATTATTCAATATGTGTTCATTTTAATAATCGAAATTCTTAAGGCGAATATAACTCTTTACAAGCTGTTCTTTACGGTAAGAACAAAAAACAGACATCCCGTGATTGTAACCTTTAAGAGTAAGCTTCGCACCAGAACCGCAAGGGTTTTCCTTGCAAATGCCATAACCTTAACCCCCGGTACCATTACCGTTTCACTTAAGGGAAACGAATTTAAGGTTAACTGCTATGATGAGTCCCTTGCAAGGGGGCTTGAAGACCTGATTTTTGAAAAGAAACTATTGAAGATAGAGGAGGGCTTTGAGGATTGAGTACAGAACAGTTTTTTGATTCATATGCGAAGTTTTCCACTGTAATACTTGTGGTGCTTGCAGTAATTGCAATTGCCCTTCTTATAAGAGCAATTATGGGACCCACCGCTGCGGACAGAGGTGTGGCAATCAATATGCTCGGTACCATTACAATGTCAATGATTGCAGTGCTTTTGGTTAAGCTTCGTGAAGGATATCTGGCAGACATCTGTCTTATCTATGCCATGATTTCCTTCCTTGCGGTCATCGTTCTCTGTAAGGTTTATTACGGCGCGTACCGCGCCAGAAAAAAAGCAAAGGAGAAGAGAGATGGAAACGCTTAATCTTATAAGATTTATAGCCGGATGTTTTCTTATCGGCTTCGGAACCTTGCTTTTTGCACTGGAAATTTTAGGAGTCTTCAGACTAAGATATGTGCTTGACCGTATGCATTTTGCGGGAAGCGGAGATACATTTGCCTTTGCCTGTGTAATTTTGGGAAGCGTTATCATAAACGGCCTTGATTTTACAAGCGCGAAGCTTCTTCTTGTGTTGATTTTCTTCTGGTTTGCGTCTCCGGTTGCAAGCCACCTGATTGCCAGAATGGTTCTTGCAACCGACGAAAGCATAGAAGAACATGTGCATGTTTGTGATTCGTCTGAATCAAAGAAACTATGTGACGGAGAGGAAAAGTAATGACAATACTGATGTGTGTGCTTTTAACCTTTTTGGTTATTTGTGCTATTGCGGTTAGTTTCGCTAAGAATCTGCTTAATTCAATACTGATTTTTATGTCCTACAGCCTGATTATGTCGGTAATCTGGATGCTTTTGGAATCTCCTGACTTAGCCATCACAGAGGCTGCCGTGGGAGCAGGTATTACAAGTGTGCTTTTCTTTGTAACACTTAACAGAATTCATTCCATGTTTAAGAACGCAAGCGAAAAGAAAGCAGAAGAAAAGGAGGCTCCTTCAAATGAAAAATGATTTTTTTGAAAAAGTAAGCTCCTTTGTTAAAAACGGAAACAGTGACTACTTCGGAAATATGGAAATCCGCGACGGAAAAGACGATGTAAAGTCCGTAGTAATAACAAAAGAAACCATTAAGGAAGACAAAGATATTGTAAAAAGAAGAGTTTTCTCCGGAAGAAACTCAATGATAAAGCTTTACAATCGCTTTTACCGAGTAATAGCTGTGCTTTTTGCAGTGTTCTTCAGTACGGTTCTTATTCTTACGGTTGCAGAAATGCCTGCCACCGGAGACATAAATAATCCTACCAACAATGAGGTGGCAAGAAGATACAATGAGCAGGGTCTTGAGGAAACCGGAGCAACAAACATTGTGGCCGGCATGATTCTTGACTATCGCGCGTTTGATACTTTAGGTGAATCTCATGTTCTTTTTGTTGCAGCAATAACCGTAACAATCCTTTTAAGACTTGATAAAAAAGAAAGAGATCCCGAGGATACAAAGATAGTTGAAACCATAGATGAGGCTGAGGAAGAAGACAGAATTTTCGATCCGAATCATGATGCAATTCTTCAGAAGGTGGCATTCATTCTTGTTCCCGTAATCGTAATCTTCGGAATATACGTAATATTAAACGGCCATCTGTCCCCGG
The DNA here is from genome assembly GCA_045598365.1 of Lachnospiraceae bacterium. Classification (GTDB taxonomy): domain Bacteria; phylum Bacillota; class Clostridia; order Lachnospirales; family Lachnospiraceae; genus UBA1258. Next base: position 51,782 of record JAZLLV010000035.1, on the reverse strand, counting down.
GCGGCGGCTTTTCCGGAGGAGCAATAATCGGAGCGGCACTCATTATGTACCTTAATGCCTTCGGTTTTGAAAAGACGGAAAAGTTCTTTAACGAGAAAATTTATAAGAGAATTACCTTCGCTGGACTTGCTTTTTACGCACTTGCCAAGTGCTATGCGTTTTTCTGCGGAGCAAATCACTTAAATTCACATATTCCCAAGGGAATTCCCGGACATATTTTAAGTGCGGGTCTGATTCTTCCCCTTGATATAGCGGTTGGATGTGTAGTTGCATGTACCATGTATGCTTTCTATGCAATGTTCAGAAAAGGAGGTCTGTAAAATGGCAGGTTCAAACCTTCTTGTTAACTATGCGGAAGCAACTTCAATGCTTATTTTTGCCATTGGCTTTACAAACCTTCTGCTTCATAAAAACCTTATAAAAAAGATTATCGGTTTAAATATCATGGATACAGCGGTGTATCTTTTCTTAGCACTTAAGGGATATATAAAGGGCCATGTGGCACCAATCATCATAGACGGTGTTGTGACACCGGAAAAATATGTAAATCCTATTCCAAGCGGTCTGGTTCTTACGGGTATTGTTGTTTCGGTTTCAGTAACAGCACTTATGCTTTCACTTACCATAAGACTTTACAAAAGATACCATACACTGGACCTTGATGAGATATCCTTAAGACTTAAAAAGGAGGGCTTATAATGCGTGATTTTGTGCAGAATTTTCCTCTTTTTTCAATAATCTTATGCCTTATTTCGTCCTCCACAAGCTCACTTCTTAAGGGGAAGGCCGCCAAGTGGATAAATACGGTTCTCATTACAATTGTGGCAGGTTTGTCCCTTTCCGTAATGATTTACTGCATGTCAATGGGCCCCTTCACCTATATAATGGGTCACGTTCCCGCTCCCTGGGGCAATGAAGTAAGAGGCGGAGTATTAGAAGGCGGCATGGCTTTCTTTTTCTCGATTATCATGCTTCTTTCCATGACAGGCGGAAGAAAGAAACTCCTTGAGGAGGTTGAGGATACAAAGCAGAACCTTTACTACATACTTGTAAATCTTATGCTTTGTTCACTTATTGCCCTTGTTTATACAAACGACTTATTCACTGCCTATGTATTTGTGGAAATAAATACAATTTCCGCTTGTGGTCTTATTATGATTCGTCAGAACGGAAGAACAATTGAGGCGGCTGTAAGATATATGATCATGAGCCTTCTCGGTTCAGGTCTTTTCCTTGTGGGTACCTGTATGCTCTATGACCTTACGGGACACTTACTCATGAGCAATATCCAGGAAAGTGTAAAACTTCTTGTGGAAAGCGGAAGCTACAGAGAGCCTTTGCTTATAACCATATCCTTTATGATTATGGGTCTTGCCATAAAGAGCGCGCTTTTCCCCTTTCATGCCTGGCTTCCGGACGCGTACGGATATTCCACGATTTCCAGCGCGGCCATATTATCAAGCCTTGTTTCAAAGGGATACATTTTCCTTTTGATAAAGATTATTTACAGAGTTATCGGTTTTGATGTGGTAAAGGGTTCCCTTTTGCTTAATGTAACCTTCGTATTTGCCTTCCTTGGAATTATTTTCGGAAGTATCAATGCCATGAAGGAAGAGGACATCCGAAGAATGGTTTCCTATTCATCGGTTGCCCAGATTGGTTATATCTACCTTGGCATCAGCCTTGGCACCAAAGAAGGTATGGTGGCAGCAGTATTCCAGATACTTGCCCACGCAGCTACAAAGTCCCTTTTGTTTATTGCGGCAATAGGACTTACGGATGCTTCAAATACCAGCAGAAAGTTCACGGACCTTACAGGTTCTGCTTTCAGAAACAAGATTGCGGGCCTGGGCTTTGCGGCAGGTTCGCTGTCTATGGTTGGTATTCCTCTGTTTTCAGGCTTCATCAGTAAGCTTCTTTTCATGCAGGCGGCTGTGGCTAACCAGGGAAAGATGCTTCCCACAATGATAGTGCTTGCCATAAGTACAATTCTTAACGCAATTTACTTTATGAAGACGGTTGTAAGAATTTACTCACCTGAAAGAGACTTATACAAAGGAAGAGAAGGCTTTAAGGTGATTCATACAAGAGAACAGATCGGATATACCATAACAATCATTCTTTTCATAATACTCAATATCGTATTGGGACTCAGTTCCAGACCCATTCTTGAACTCATAGGAATTGGCCTTGATGCATTCTCGTAGAAAGGAGTAACTCACTTGGACAGACTTTTTACCCTGATACAATTTAATGATCGTTTGTCACTTCAGTTTTGCGTGGACAAAATCAGTCTTGTGTTCCTTGCGGCCATTGTGATTCTTTGGATTTGTGCCGGTGTGTACTCACTTTACTACATGAAACATGAGAAGAATCTTAAGCGCTATTACACATTTTACATAGCACTGTTTTTCATTATGGTGCTTATGTCACTTTCGGCTAATTTCTTTACATATTATTTCAATTACGAACTTATGACACTTTTGTCGGCACCCCTGGTGCTTCATGAGCAGTCCAAAGAAGCAAGAATGGCAGGCTTTAAGTACCTGATATATTCCTTCTTTGGAGCATATTGTGTTCTGTTCGGATTTTTCATTCTTAACAAATACTGCACAACCTTAACCTTTAACTACGGAGGCACTTTGGACGCTTCTCTTGTTGCGGGAAACGAGAATCTGATACTGTTGGCGGTTTTCTTTATGATTATCGGTTTTGGTGTTAAAGCAGGTATGTGGCCCCTACATGCATGGCTTACTACTGCCCATCCCATAGCTGTGTCACCTGCCAGCGCGGTCTTGTCCGGTGTTATCGTAAAGGCCGGTGCGGTTGGAATTATAAGAAGCATCTTCTACCTTGTGGGTGCGGAAACCATAAGAAACACCTGGGTACAGACAACCTGGCTGATTCTTACTCTTTTAACCGTGCTTATGGGCTCAACAATGGCCTATTTTGAAAAAATACTTAAAAAGAGACTTGCCTATTCCACAATCAGTCAGGTTTCATATATTCTTTTTGGCCTTGCGCTTCTTGAGGACAGGGCTTATGATGGAGCATTGCTTCAGTTTGAGGCACATGCCTTTGCAAAATGTGCACTGTTTTTGATTGCGGGAATGCTTATTATAGTAACCGGTTCAAAGAATGTTGATGACATGAAGGGTGTAGGTAAAAAATATCCTGTATTGCTTTGGTGCTTTACAATTGCGGCCCTTTCCATGGTAGGTATTCCTCCAACAGGTGGCTTTTTGGCGAAATGGTACCTTATTGAAGGCGCATTAAACGGAAACTTTAAGGCCTTTGCCTGGGTTGGTCCGGTTATCCTGCTTGTGTCCGCTTTGCTCACCGCAGGATATCTTTTCCCCATAGCCATGAGAGGTTTTCTCCCCGGGGAGGATTTTGAAGACAAGCTTCCTGAGAAGATTAAACTTCCGATGACAGTATATGTGCCAATAATAGTGCTGGTGGCTTTATGCGTGATAGTTGGAATCGTGCCCTTTACTAATATGGGAGGTGGAATGTAATGAGTCAGAATTTGATTTTTGTTGCAATCTTTTTACCTATGTTGGTGGGATTCGGTATTATTCTTTCACCTCTTAAGAATAGAAAGATCATTATTGCGATTGCAGAAGCGGTGACCGTTATTACCGCTGTTCTTGCATGGATTTTAATATTAAATCCGCCGGCTGCAGAGGCTGTTCTTTTCAAATTTGTGGGAAGATATACCATTTCCTTTAAGGTTGACGGACTTTCAAGAGTGTTTGCGGGACTTATTTCATCCCTCTGGCCCTTTGCGGTTCTTTATTCGGCAGAATACATGGAGCATGAAGCAAATGAACGAACCCTTAAGGAAAAGACCTTCTTTGGAACCTATGTCATTACTTACGGTGTAACTCTTGCAATTGCCCTTGCGGACAATATGCTTGCAATGTATGTATTTTATGAAATGCTGACACTTGTGACAGTGCCCTTAATCCTCTTTAATATGAGCGACGAAGCTATTTCCGCCACAAGAAAATATATTGTATTTTCCCTTGGCGGAGCTGCTTTTGCATTTATAGGAATTATTTTCCTTATGTCCTACGGCAGTTCCTTCGAGTTTTCACTTGGTGGAGTCATTAATTCCGGTAATCTTAAGGGGAGAGATGAAGTTCTCAGACTGATTTATGTATTCTCTTTCTTTGGATTTGGCGTTAAGGCGGCTATATTCCCTCTTAACTCATGGCTTCCAAAGGCCGGCGTTGCACCGACGCCGGTAACAGCACTTTTGCATGCTGTTGCGGTGGTAAAATCCGGTGCTTTTGCAATCATAAGACTTATCTACTACAGCTTCGGCGCTGACTTCTTAAGAGGAACCTGGGCACAGTATGTAACCATGGGATTTGCAATTTTCACCATAGTATACGGCTGCTCAATGGCAGTTAAGGAAAGACATATCAAAAGAAGACTGGCATATTCCACAATATCCAATCTTTCATACATTTTATTCAGTGCCACACTGATGACGCCCCTCGGACTGTCGGGAGCGCTTACTCACATGGTATTCCACGGAGTAATGAAAATCGGAGCCTTTTTCTGCGCCGGTGCAGTTATTACAAAGGCTCACAAAACCTATGTATATGAACTTGAGGGAATCGGAAAAAGAATGCCTCTCACCTTCTTTGTATTCACTGTTTCGTCACTTTCACTTATGGGAGTGCCGGGACTTTGCGGATTTTTCAGTAAGTGGCAGATTGCCAGGGCCGGTGTTGATGCAGGTACTGTTTTAGGCCTTATCGGTGTAGGCGCAATTCTTATATCCGCCATACTTACGGCCATATATATGCTCCAGATTATCTTAAGAGCATATTATCCTTTAGAGGATGTGGAAGTTGAGACAAAAAAGTGCGATCCTACCTGGAGAATGCTGGTACCGCTGTTTGTCTTTACTGCGGGAGTTGTTCTTTTTGGTGTATTCAACGCACCACTTATAGAATTTTTTGAAAATGTTGCAGGAGGGCTTGTCTGATGAGTATGTCTTTTTCAATCGACGGATTTAAGGCTCTTTATCTTGTGATATGCCTTTTTGCATGGACAATGTGCTTCCTGTTTGCACCAAGATATTTAAGCCATGACAAACATAAAGCAAGATTTTATGTTTTCAGCATAATTACACTTTTTGCAACACTAGGTGTATTTGCGGCAGGGGATTTGTTTACGCTGTTTACATTTTTTGAAATAATGTCACTTGCATCATATGTGTGGGTTGCGCAGGAGGAAAAGCCTAAGGCAATCAAGGCCGCCGACACATATATGACGGTGGCTGTCATAGGCGGACTTGTGCTCTTAATGGGTATCCTTTTGCTTTATACAAATGTGGGAACCCTTAAGCTTTCGGAACTTGCAATGGCCTGTGAAAACGGCGGAAAATACGGAAAAGGCAGACTTTATGCTGCAGCCTTCTGCATGTTTTTCGGCTTTGCTGCAAAGGCCGGAGCCTTTCCCATACACATCTGGCTGCCAAAGGCCCATCCGGTTGCTCCGGCTCCGGCCTCGGCACTTCTCTCAGGTGTACTTACCAAAGCAGGAATCTTCGGAATCCTTATTATAAGCACTTCAATATTCCCCGAAGACAGATTTTTTGGATGCTTTTTACTTACCGTCGGCATGATTACCATGGTGCTTGGCGCAATCTTAGCCATTTTCAGTAATGACATAAAGAGAACTCTTGCCTGCTCCTCGGTATCGCAGATTGGCTTTATAATAACCGGCATTGCCTGCAGCGTTCTTCTTGGTGAAGAGGGTGCAATGGCAAAATACGGCACACTTTTACATATGGTAAACCATACCATAGTAAAGATTTGCGTATTCCTTGTGGCCGGCACAATTTACCAGAATGTTCATTCTCTTGACTTAAACGATATAAGAGGCTTTGGCAGAAACAAGCCATTTCTCGGCGGATGTTTTGCTTTGGGCGGCTTATCCCTTGCCGGTGTACCGGGCTTTTTAGGTTACCTTTCAAAGACGGCAATCCACGAATCTTTGGTTGAAGCAAGAGAAATCTTAGAAAATCCCATACTTGCAAAGGGCCTTGAATGGGTATTCCTTTTTGCGGGCGGATGTACTCTCTGCTATATGACAAAGCTCTTCATTTGTGTATTTGTCGAGAAAAACCGAAATGACGAGAAGGCTGCTTCCTACGAAAAAATACCGGAAAAGGGCTATATGGGACTTACCCAGAAGGCTTCGGTGGTGATTCCGGGCTGTCTGGTGCTTGCACTCGGTATTCTGATTGCAATACAGGATGACTACAGATTTTTTGTATTCCATGTAATGCTTGGCGGAATAATATCCATAACCATAGGTATACTGCTCTATGTTTTATTTGTACGTACGGTGGTTCTGAAAGAAGACTATCTTGACCTCTGGCCTAAATTCTTAGACCTTGAGGACAGAGTTTACAAGCCTCTTTTAATGCAGATACTGCCCATGTTTATTGGATTTTTCATGCGTATTGCGGATGTATTTACGGATTCGGTGATAAGAATCTTAAGAGAGACGGTTTACAAAGATGCGCCAATTGAAAGCTCAAGGATAGAAGGAAACACATTAACCCACATTGTGGGCCATAGTGCGGATGTGCTGAAGGCCTTCTTTACCCATAAGCCTGTGAGCTATGATATCGAACACAGACTGTCCTTAAAGTACCTTGAGAACGAAGAAAACTACTCAATTGCAAAGCGTTCTCTTTCCTACGGACTGATTCTTGCATGTATAGGAATGTTCGTTATGCTTGGTTTCATCCTGTATCTTGTTTTTATTAAATAAAGAGTGGCTGTAAAAGTGCGGATTTATCCGTAAAAATGCCGATTTTTATATATAAAGATTGAATTATAAAGGGTTTGCGTTTACAATACATTTGGTGCGTTTTGCGCACATAACCAAAAGAATATGGAGGATTTAATATGAGCGAAAGCGCAAAGAAGAGCGGTGGCTGGCGTTCGAACAAATGGTTCCGTGCAGCTATCCCCGGATTATTACTTCATTGCAGTATTGGTACAGTCTACTGCTGGTCCTACGTAAGTGAGGGTATCGGTGAATACATCGGTTACGGAAAAGCAACAGTTAACTGGGCATTCAGTATTGCTATTTTATTTTTAGGTATGTCTGCAGCATTCCTTGGTAACTTTGTAGAAAAGGACATTCATAAGGCATCCCTGATTGCTACTATCTGCTTCTCTGTAGGTATGGCAGGTACAGGTTTCTTTGTATGGTTTGGCGGAAAACAGTTTGCAGCCAACGGCACACCCAGCGTAATGGCATTAATCGGTATTTTCCTGTGCTATGGTGTTATCATGGGTATCGGTCTTGGTACCGGATATCTTTCACCGGTTAAAACACTTATGCTTTGGTTTGAAGACAGAAAAGGTCTTGCAACAGGTCTTGCCGTAGCAGGCTTTGGTGCAGCTAAGGCTATCGGAGCTCCTATTATGGTTGCATTACAGAACAACAAGAATATCGGTGTTGTAAGCATGTTCTATATTCTTGCTGCTGTATATTTTGTAATGATGTTCACAGGTCATTTACTTCTTAAGAAGCCCGAAGGCTGGCATGAACCTTCAGGTGCAGAGAAGAAGCCCTCCATCATGGAAGTTCTTAAGACAAAGCCTATGACCAACTACATCGGTATTTGGTTAATGTTCTTCTTAAATATTACCTGTGGTCTTGCATTTATCTCATATGAAAAACAGATTTTCATGACCGTAGGCTTTATCGCATCAGTTGGTGTATTAGGTTCAATCTCTGCAGTATTTAATGCGGGCGGACGTCTTGGATTCTCTGCATGGGCAGATACCATGAAGGACAGAAATACTATTTACAAGCTCATCTTTATCCTTTCAATCGTATTTACCGCAATTGTTATTGCTACACAGGGTATCGTTGATCAGGGTCAGACAAAGATTCTTGCCATTGCGGTTATCGCACTTGTATTTGTAGTAAATGCAGGCTACGGCGGAGGCTTCTCTAACGTACCTACACTTCTTTCCGATCACTACGGAATGGGAAGTATTTCAGCAATTCACGGTATTACTCTTTCAGCATGGGGCTTTGCAGGTATCGCCGGCCCTCAGCTTGGTGCATTTATTGTAAAGAAGTTCGGTAATGAGATACTTGCTTCCGATGGTATTCACAAGATTAACCCCACCGGTTATCAGGCAGTTCTTTATGCTACAGTTGCTCTTTACATCGTATCTTTGGTGATTTGTATGTTAATGGTTAAGCCTACCGATAAAGCGCTTGCAGCCAAGGCAGCAAAAAAGGCTGCTAAGCAGTAAAAGGCTGCAAAGAAAGAAAAGCAGGCTAAATAAATAATATTTACCGAGGTATAGAACTCATGAAATACGCAGAAATGACAAGAGAAGAATTACTTACAGTTAAGGCAGCTTTGGAGGAAGAATATAAGACCGAAGAAGCTAAGGGCCTTAAGCTTAATATGGCAAGAGGTAAGCCCGGAAAAGCACAGCTTGAACTGGCAATGCCCATGCTTGATGCATTAACAAGCGAGTCTGATATGAATACAATTCTTGGAAACGACACCAGAAACTACGGTGACCTTGACGGTATTGGCGAATGCAGACGTTTGATTGCCGATATGATGGAAGTTGAAAAGGACAATGTCATAATCTGCGGTAACTCAAGCCTTAATATCATGTATGACATGGTTGCACGTTCCATGAGCTTTGGAGTAAACGGCTCCACTCCCTGGTGCAAGCTTGATAAGGTAAAGTTCCTCTGTCCTGTTCCCGGATATGACAGACACTTTAAGATTACAGAGCTCTTCGGTATCGAAATGATAAATATTCCGTTACATGAAGACGGACCTGATATGGATATGGTTGAAAAGTACGTTAACACAGATCCTACAGTAAAGGGAATCTGGTGTGTACCCAAGTACTCCAACCCCACCGGTATCAGTTATTCGGATGAAACAGTAAAGCGTTTTGCAAATCTTAAGCCTGCAGCGGAAGATTTCAGAATTTACTGGGATAACGCTTACTGCATCCATCATCTTTATGATGACAAGCAGGATGTAATCCTTAACATTCTCACAGAATGTGAAAAGGCCGGCAATCCTGACATGGTATACATTTTTGCATCCACATCAAAAATCAGCTTCCCGGGTTCCGGTGTTGCTGCAATTGCATCATCAATAAACAACATCCAGAATATTCTCAAGTTAATGACTGTTCAGACCATCGGTCATGACAAGATTAACCAGTTAAGACATGTTCGTTTCTTTAAGGACATGGATGGCATGAGAGCTCATATGAAGAAACACAGCGATATTCTTCGTCCCAAGTTTGAAGCTGTTCTCAACACCCTTGAAACAGAGCTTGGCGGACTTGGAATCGGTAGCTGGGTAGCGCCCAGAGGCGGCTACTTCATCTCCTTTGACTCAATGCCCGGATGTGCAAAGAAGATTGTTGCAATGTGTAAGGACCTTGGTGTGGTACTTACAGGAGCAGGTGCAACCTACCCTTACGGAAAGGATCCTGAGGATTCAAACATCCGTATTGCTCCTTCCTTCCCCAGTCCCGAAGAAATGGAACAGGCTTCGAAGGTATTTGTGCTTTGCGTTAAGCTCGCAAGCGTGAAGAAGCTTCTTGGGGAATTCTAAGAATTGATGAAATGATTCAGGCGCCCGGCGGCGCACCTGAGGGTGCAGGCCGGGCGCCTGTTTTTGTATGGGAGATAGTATATACCTGCTGAAAGCGAAGGTGTATAATAAGGCTATTATTATGTGATATAGGGGAATTAATTGAAAAATATAATTCAGCGGATAATGAAAACTGAATTGTGGATTAAAGTATCCTTTGCAGTGACACTGTTACTATGCCCTTGCGGTCTGCTTTCAATAATGAGCAAACTTCCGACAAGTCTCGATAAGGGCTTAGGAATACTGTGTCTTTTTTTGTGCTTTATACTCGTCTTCAGGTATGAATTATTCAAAAAATACATGTTCTGGATATATTTTTGCATCTTTGGATGGATGATAGCCCAGGGAATTCATGAGAGGGTATCTCTTGTACGAATTCTTGGCGACAGTACTCAGCGCACCTGGTATATGTGTACCCTCGCACTGGTGGTCTTTTATGTAATACCTAAAGAGAGAAAAGATAAGGCTCTGAGTCTGTTTCTGTCAACGGAAATCTTTTTCCTGTCTGCATATTTTGTCTTAGCTATAATCAATGCAAGTTTGTCCTTAATCAATGAAAACTATATCGCATATAAATATTTTGGCAAATTTGTGGGAGGAAGGTTGTCATGTTTTGGCAATCCAAACCCTGCGGGTAATGTTGCCGCAACGCTTATAATTATTTCAATCTGGAATCTGGTGTGCAGCATCAAACTTGAAAAGTTTAAGATACTGTCAAGATGCATTTCGACAGTGGGCCTTATAGTCGGAACAATAGCTCTCAGCCTTACAAGATCAAGGGGCTCCATGGTGGCAGTAAGTGTGGGAGTTGGTGTGACGGTTCTGATTCTAATGTATAAAGGTGAACACGACAAAAGAAAGCTTGTTGCATCACTTCTGTTGATGATTTCAGCGATACTGTTTTCCTGCGGAATACTTCTTTTGCCAAAAGAAATATTTAACAGGATTGTTACAGAGGAAGTTCGTGCAAGAAGCGGTATAGAAGCCTCTGCTGAAATAAATGATGAACTTAATTCCTATGAACTGACTTATGCGGTAAATACAATCACTGACAGAACAATGATATGGCCCACAACCATAAAGATGCTAAATGAAAAGCCGGAGAAATGGATTTGGGGCTTTGCAAGTCATAATCCGGAAAATAAGTTATTTATTTATGATGTATATGAAGGCCGACCGGAGATAATGACGGTAAACTCCCACAGTGGATACCTTCAGCAGTTATATATGTATGGAATTCCGGGGGCAGCACTAACATTAATGCTTCTTGCAGCCTGGGGAATTCAGTCAGCAGTGATAGCATTTTCTCCGAATATATCACCGGAGGACAGAATACCTGTTGCAATAGTGGCAACAGCTTTGATAAATGCGATGGTGGAGATATTTCTTTTTCCTTCATCACAAATCTATCCCATAACCTTATTTTTCTTTACAGCAGCAGGAGTGATAAGCCGCCAGATGAAAGAAAGCTCAATTACAAAAAGCATAATTAAATACCTGCATATAGTGATTTTCACCATTGTGGGAATTGCTTTAATAGTTCTTCTTTCGGTGTTTATTTTCAATAAGGCAACTGAGAAGAAGGAACTTGATTTTGTACCTCCGGTGCCTTTAGAGCAGGATGAAAGCGATTTTATCAGATTAAATAACTATGTCAGCAAAGAAATGATGCTTCCATCATATTGGACAGAGAAAACGGACTCAAATGAAGAAATAGAGAGCATTGAAACAATTGCCCGTATTAATTATGAGAACAGACGCATGATTGCAACATCCGAATCAATCTTTTCTCAGAAAGAAGTGGGTGAAGAGTTCTATGCAAAAATAGCAAAGCAGCTGGTGGACAGTATTAAGATTTCTGATATAAAGCCGGAAAAATATCTGCTTCATGGGGAAGAAACATCCGGAGCTTTTTGGGAGGAAATCGACAGAAATGCTGACAGTGAATCAATAACCAGTCGTATAAGAACAGAATTTGGATATTCGGTTTCAGGGACCCTTCTTAAAAGATATCCTACGGATGAAAAAATTTACAAAAAAGATTCCAACTTATATTACGATGAACTGGCGCAGTCAGACCTTGAGCCCTTCATGCCGGTGGTAATACTCCATGAATCTCTTGATAAAGAATGGATATATGTACTCACATACGGCTACGGCGGCTGGACACGAAAAGAAAACATTGCCCTTTGCAGAAATCATGAAGAGTGGATTGAAAGACAGGAACCTGAAAACTTTATTATAGTCACAGGAAGAGAATACAGACTGCCCACAGATCCGTACCATGAAGCATTATCTGACTTATCCATTCTCATGGGAACAAAGCTGCCTATTGTGAAGCTTTCCGATGCACCTGAAAGCATTCATGACAGAATCAGCTATGGAAATTATATTTCAGTACTCCCCACAAGGGACGAAGATGGATATATAAAGGATGAATATGTGCTTATACCGTCAGCGGCTGACGTAAATTTAGGTTATCTCCCATATACGGAAGAAAACGTCGCCGGCCTCGCGTTTAAGCACCTCGGTGCAGGCTATGGCTGGGCCGGCGACAACCTCTCTCAGGACTGCTCCGGCTATGTGAGAGAAGTATTTGCCTGCTTTGGCTTCGAACTTCCGAGAAGTGCAGCAGCACAATCAAAGCTTGAATATGTCAGAAACATAGAGGTTTCCAAGGCATCCGACAAGGAAAAACTTGAAATCCTAAAAGACCTTCCCATAGGCACCCTCATATACTTCCCGGGCCATATAACGATATATCTTGGCATGGACAACGACATGCCCTACTGCATCAGCTCAGTAGGAGATTACTCCACAAAAGAGCTTGGAGCCGGAAACGTGGTTGAAGTAAACACAGTTATCATTACCAACATGCTGGATACCACAAGAGGAAACGGAAAAACCTGGCTTAGCGCAGCAGAACGCTTTATAACCCCCTAAGCCTTCAAAGTGCAGTTCTTAACGGTGCATTTATCCGGCTCCAGACTGGTAAAAGTTTTCTTTTTCGGTTTTTACCGGTGCATTTATCCGGCTCCAGACTGGTAAAAGTTTTCTTTTTCGATTTTTACCAGTAAATTTCAAGTAAAACTGACTGGTAAAAGTTCTATTGTCCATTTTTTGCCGGTCAAGCTTTCAAAAAACGTCAAAAATTGACTGGTAAAAAAGAGCATGTTCGTATTTAGTCAGTTAGCAGTGAAAAAAAGGGATGTGAAAAATGCTTTTCTCATTTTTCACATCCCCTTTAATTTTCGCGGAGTCGGAGGGATTCGAACCCTCGTGCCCAGAAGGGCAAACGCATTTCGAGTGCGCCCCGTTATGACCGCTTCGATACGACTCCGAGTTGATTACTTTTTGTATTATAAATTAGAGAATTTGCCGTGTCAATTGAGGCTGTGTTAAATTTGTGTTACATTAAAAATAATAATTCAGGCTATATAAAGGGGACTCTATGGGATATTACAAAATTGCGGGAATACCGATTGAAATTGAAATACCGGAAGAACTTTTGAATGAGAAACTGGCAGCTTTTCTTATAAAAGAAACCACAGAAGCTTCTCTTATTATAAAAATGCAGAATAGCATTGACGGTAAAATAAGCGAAGGTGAACAGCTCTATAAAAACGATTACTTTACGGTTGTCACGACAGATTATGGCTATCGATTCAAATATGGCACCTCTTCACAGGAACAAACCGCAATATGCATAGACATTGATTTCTTAGCAAAAAACGCTTTTGTGTATATTTCCGAAAAAGTAAGGGATGCCATTAAGGAACCTCTTTTCTATGCTTTAAGAGATGTATTCTTCATGCATGCTCAGCGTCTTGAAATGATCCCGATTCATTCGGCTTCCATTATATATAAAGAAAAAGCCTTTCTTTTTTCCGGATCCGCAGGCACAGGAAAATCTACACACACAAACTTGTGGAAAAAACTGTTCGGCGTGGATATTCTGGATGGAGACGTAGCTCTTATATCATTGACCACCGATGGTGCAATTGCCCACGGACTCCCCTGGTGCGGCACTTCAAATCTGTTTATAAATAAATCAGTTCCTCTTGGTGCGGTCATTTTCCTCGAAAAAGCTTTAGAGAACGAAATCGTTAAAATCAGCTCTCTTGAAGCAATTATGAAGCTTTGCGCAAGAAGCTTTGCCCCTAATTATAATAAGGAATTAACTGCCGCAACACTTGCTGTGGCAAAAAAAATAGAGGCAACGGCAGACTGCATAACTCTTAGATGTCTTCCTGATGAAACTGCTGCAATTTATGCCAAAGAATATGTGGACAAAAATTTTTTTTAATAAACTGATAATTATTTGAACCATTTTTTTGAACCGATATGTCTTTATAGGTGTAAGACAAAAACGAAGCGATAAATATACTGTTGATAATTGTGTAATATCAAGGTATGATAAAATAGATTTACCTTTTTAATGTAAAGGGAGGAATAGTATGAAAGTCAGAAGAATCTTAAGAAGAGTATTCACATTTGGCTTCTCAATCTTCTACATCGGATCCACATTTTTAGGTGAGACCCAGATGGCATTAGCTTTTGCCCAGGAAGGCGAAGTTGTTATTGAAGATCCTACAGAAGAAGTTGCAGTGCCCGAAATCGATGAGGCAACTCTCGAAGCACTTGTTAACGAAATCGTGAATGCACAGTCACTTGACGAAGAGGGTGATCCTATAGATGAAGGAGAGTCCGCTGAAGAAGGTGAAGACGAGGACGAAGCTCCTGCAGAAGACGGGGAAACACCTGCAGAAGAACAGCCCACAGAAGAAGGCGAAACACCTGCAGAAGGTGAACAGCCCGCAGAAGACGGCGAAACACCTGCAGAAGATGAACAGCAGCCTGCAGAAGGCGAAGATCCTGCAGAAGAAGAGCAGCAGCCTGCAGAAGGTGAAGATCCTGCAGAAGAAGAGCAGCAGCCTGCAGAGGGTGAAGATCCTGCAGAGGAAGAACAGCAGCCTGCAGAGGGTGAAGATCCTGCAGAGGAAGAGCAGCAGCCTACAGAGGGTGAAGATCCTGCAGAAGATGAGCAGCCCACAGAACCTGAACAGCCTGCAGAGCCTAAGAGAATTTGGAAGACTTCTTTCTTCGTTGTAAACAGAGATGAACTTAATCAGATAAGCGAAGAAGTAACATCCAGTGTTGCATCAACTGCTAATCTTGATGTCAATTATGAGTGGGTAAGAATGAATACCACCGGAAATGCTTTCAGCAAGCTTGTTGATGACAGCAAAGGTAATATTGATCTTCTTAATCAGTTAACAAGTCAGGCTACTATTACCAAGACTTATATTCCTGCCGAATATGCCGGAAATGTTTCAATTACCGAATATTTAGGAGCAAATAAGGGTTATAGCGAAAGCGGAAAAGAAACTTTAGTTGAAGATATTATCGGATCTAAAAAGATTGAAACTATAGTTCATTACTATTCAGAAAAGAATGGTTCAGAATATACAGGCAACCTTATTTATGCAACATCCAATGAAATCGACTGGTATGTATATAAGGATGCAAAAGATTCAAGAGGTTGGCATGTAGATGGCTTCTATGATGTAGCTAAAGTATATGTCGCAGACCAGTACAAGCAGTTTGGTGTATCTTCATCTTATGAATATGACGGAACTGACAAACTTTCAGATGTAAATTCTGTTGTATATACTAAGACGGGTGCAGCTGATGATACACTTCCCGGTAACTTCATTATTACAGGCATTAAGTATTATGATGCTGACGGAAATGAAGTATCTGAGATGGTTGAAGAAGGAACATATAAGGCGGTTGTAAGTGTTAAATATGTTTATTCAGTAACAAATCTTGATTTTTACCACAATTTCTACTATGACAGTAACGTATTCACAGTAGATTTCCCTGTGGCTATTTCGAAGACTAATCCTGAGCCTATCCCCGGTGGTGATGAACCCGAACCCGGCCCTGGTGGCGACGAGCCCGAACCCGGTCCTGGCGGCGACGAGCCCGAACCCGGCCCCGGTGGCGATGAACCTGAACCCGGTCCTGGCGGCGATGAACCTACACCCGGTCCCGGTGGCGACGAGCCCGAACCCGGCCCTGGTGGCGATGAACCCACACCCGGTCCTGGCGGTGATGAACCCACCCCCGGTCCTGGCGGAGACGAACCTACCCCTGGTCCTGGCGGAGACGAACCTACCCCTGGCCCCGGCGGAGACGAGCCTACCCCCGGCCCTGGCGGCGATGAACCTACCCCCGGTCCCACACCTGGTCCTGGAACAACACCCGGTACTACCCCTGGAACAACTCCTGGTACTACACCCGGAACAACTCCCGCTCCTGAAGAGCAGGAAATTGAAGATACTCCCGTTCCCTTAACTCCCGTAGTTCCCGGAACACCTGCACCCACTCCTACAGAGCCTGTAGAGGAAACAACTCCTACAGAAGTTACAACAGTAATTACTACAGAAACCTCTGAAGAGGAAGAGGTTGAGGAAGTATCAGAACCTGAAGATGTTATTGAACGTTTAGAAACAGATATTACAGATGGTAAGGCTCCTCTTACAGGACTTAACATCGGTGATGAAGATACACCGCTTGCTAGTCATGGACATGGTGACTGCTGGATTCACTGGCTCATATTGATTCTTACAGTAGTAGATGCATTATATACAGTAATTCAGGCAATCAGAAACAGTAAGAAGATTAAGGATCTTGAGAAGAAGGAGGCCTAAAGAATGAAAAAACAGAACATTTTGAACTGGGTTGTTACAGCATTTTTTCTTGTAGGTCTTGTGGTATGCTACTTCTTCTGGGGTTGCGATCTTGACCTTATCGTTACAATTATTGCAATTGTGGTTGCAGTTGCAGGTTCAGCTCTTCTTGCAAAGCAGAACAAACGAATTAAAGAATTAACTCCCACCGAGGAGTAAAAAGAGTCCCGAAGGTTAAAAAAACCTTCGGGATTTTTTAATAATTTGCTTTTTACTTTGTACTAAGATAAGATATATTATTATGATGTTTATAAAGGGTATAATGATTGGTTATGGAACTAAATGATTTATTACAGGGAATAATGGCGAAGCTTCCTTCATATTTTTTATCACATATGTATGATATTGTTTCCTATGAAATCGGAGCACTTGCGGCTGTTATAGTATGTTTTTTTAAGGATCCCATAAAAAATGCCTTTAAGAAGCTGGCTTGTGATGCTGCGACCTACAGAAGATTAAACCTTTTTGTGGCTTTAATCGCAGGAATAATAAGTGAGACAATTTATCTGGTATTTGCCTATCTGTCTCCCAGTATTAAAGTTGTTTCAAACTGGAATCTTGTGGTGTTTCTGGTTCCTGTCGGCGTGTATACACTTATTGAAATGATAGGCAGCGGCTGGCTTGGAATCATAGGAACAGGTGCTATATTAGCTATAACGCTTGTAGGTAATAAAATATATTGCGATAGATTTCAGAACCATCACAAATTGTGTTATGCCATCAAGATGTCAATGATTATCTTTGCAGTAATAGGTATATTGAGACAGGTAATATATATTAAAAATTCTAATATTAAATCGGAGGAACAGAAAATATGAAAATTGCAGTTGCCGGAACAGGCTATGTAGGCTTATCAATATCAGTTTTGCTTGCACAGCATCATGAGGTTACTTCAGTTGATATAATTGAGGAAAAAGTAAAGCTTATCAATGAGGGAAAATCTCCCATTCAGGATAAGGAAATATCCGAGTATCTTTCTACCAAAAAACTTAACTTAAAGGCTACAACAGATGCAAAGGCAGCTTACAAGGACGCAGAGTTTGTTGTTATTTCCACACCTACAAACTATGATCCAAAGTTAAACTACTTTAATACGGATTCTGTTGAGGATGTAATTAAGACTGTTCTTTCTGTAAGCGATACAGCTACAATGGTAATTAAGAGTACAATTCCCGTAGGATATACAGAAAAGCTTCGTGAGAAATATAATACAAACCGTATTTTCTTCTCTCCTGAGTTTTTAAGAGAAGGAAAGGCATTATATGATAACCTTTATCCTTCGCGTATTATCGTTGGCGTGGATAAGGCTGACGATAATATGGTAGAAAAAGGTAAGGCCTTTGCGGCCCTTCTTGCAGAGGGTGCCATAAAGGAGGATATCCCCACACTTTTGGTTAACTCAACTGAAGCTGAAGCTGTAAAGCTTTTTGCAAATACATATCTTGCATTAAGAGTATCTTTCTTTAACGAACTTGATACCTATGCTGAGATGCGTGGCCTTAACACAAAGGACATTATTGAAGGCGTATGTCTTGATCCAAGAATCGGTAATCATTATAACAATCCTTCCTTTGGATATGGCGGCTATTGCCTTCCCAAGGATACCAAGCAGTTACTTGCAAACTATCAGGATGTGCCTGAGAACCTTATAGAAGCCATTGTTGCGGCAAACTCCACCAGAAAGGATTTTGTGGCAGAGCGTATTCTTGAAAAGGCCGGATACTATGAAGGCACACACGGAAGAGACGGCACACCCGGTAAGTCTGTTACAGTAGGTATTTACAGACTTATCATGAAGGCAAATTCCGATAACTTCAGACAGTCAAGTATTCAGGGCGTAATGAAGCGACTTAAGGCAAAGGGCGCTGAAATTGTTATATTTGAGCCCACTCTTTCAGAGCAGGAATTCTTCGGAAGTAAGGTAATTAAGGACTTTGAAGAATTTAAGAAAACTTCACAGGTTATTGTAGCAAACCGTTTCCAGCCCGAACTTGAAGACGTGGCAGAAAAGGTTTATACAAGAGATATTTATTCAAGAGACTAATGCGAGGAGATATTTAACCGTGGGTGATTCAGAAAAAAATGTATTCATTGTTGGTTCAAAGGGTATTCCTGCAGCATATGGCGGCTATGAATCCTTTGTGGACAGACTTACTTTTTACAGAAAGTCAGACAAAATTAAGTATACAGTTGCATGTGTAGTGGATCCGGATAAATGGGATGAGTCTAAAGAAAAAGATTTTGTATATAACAATGCAAACTGCTTTAATATCAAATTCAAAAAAATCGGACCTGCAAGAGCTATTTTCTATGATGTGGATGCGGTAAAGCATTGTATTGAGATAATTAAAAGAGATAAGATTAAAGATCCTATTGTATATGTACTTGCCTGCAGAATGGGTCCATTCTTTGCAAAGTATGTAAGACAGATTCATAAGCTTGGGGGCAAGGTCTTTGTAAACCCCGACGGACATGAATGGAAGCGTGCTAAGTGGAGTGCTCCCGTCAGAAAATATTGGAAAATATCCGAAAGAATGATGGTTAAGCGTGCAGACCTTCTTATCTGTGATGCCAAGGCCATTGAGAGGTATATTCATGAAGAGTATGCTTCCTATAAGCCCAATACCACCTTCATTGCTTACGGTGCAAATATCAATAAATCCGTATTATCGGACAATGACCTTAAGCTTACCGACTGGTATGCTTCAAAGGGTGTTAAGGCCCATGAGTACTATCTCGTGGTAGGTCGTTTTGTACCTGAAAATAACTATGAGACAATGATAAGAGAGTTTATGAAATCCAACACCAAGAAGGATTTTGTACTCATCTCAAATGTGGAGAATAATTCTTTCTACTCAGAGTTAAAAGAAAAAACCGGTTTTGATAAGGATCCCCGTATTAAGTTCGTAGGAACTGTATACGATCAGGAACTCCTTAAAAAGATTCGTGAAAATGCCTACGGTTATTTCCACGGCCATGAGGTGGGAGGTACCAATCCAAGCCTTCTTGAATCCTTAGGAAGCACAGATCTTAACCTTCTTCTTGATGTATGTTTTAACAGGGAAGTGGGCGATGACGGAGCAATCTACTGGTCCAAGGAATCAGGCGCTCTTGCCGGCCTTATAGAAGAAGCCGATAAGATGAGCTTTGAAGAAATCAAGGCAATGGGTGAAAAGGCTAAAAACCGCATTTCTTCACAGTACAGCTGGGACAAGATTGTAACAGACTATGAAGAGGTTTTTCTAAATAACTGATTCTCACATAGAGGAAAAAGCATTGAAGATACTGATGGTTAATAAATTCCACTACATTAAAGGTGGAAGTGAGACATATTATTTTGCATTAAAGAGACTTCTTGAAAGCAAAGGTCATGAAGTAATAGATTTTTCCATGAAAGACCCTAAGAACTTTAAGTCCGAGTACTCAGAGTTTTTCGTGGAGGGCGTGGACTATAACGGAAAATCCGGTGTGGCAGAGAAAATCCGGGCTGCAAAGAATATAATTTATTCAAAAGAAGCAAGGGATAAGTTTGAAAAATTAGTGCTTGCCACAAAGCCGGATGTGGTTCATCTCCACATTTTCCAGCATCAGTTGTCCCCTTCAATTTTGGATGTATGTAAGAAGTATAATCTTCCGGTTGTATACACAGCTCATGATCTTAAAATGCTTTGCTTAAACTATGTAATGATGACCCATGGAGAAATCTGTGAAAAGTGTAAAGGCGGACATTATATTAACTGTGCAAAGCAGAAATGCGTTAAGGACAGCTTCTTTAAGAGCATGATAAATGTTTGTGAAGGTTACCTTCACAAATGGCGAAAGAGCTATGATGCAATTGATTTAGTCATAACTCCCAGCGAATTTTACCATAAAAAGTTTTTGGAATTCGGCATTGCTCCCGAAAGAGTGCTGCATCTTGCAAACTTCCTTGACAGAGAATGTCCCAATGTAAATAAGGGCGAGGACAGCGGAAAATACTATTTGTATTTTGGCAGACTTTCAAGAGAAAAGGGTATTATGACCCTTATTCAGGCCTATGAAAAGTATCTTGAAAGGGGCGGACAGTCAGACCTTTACATTGTGGGAAACGGCCCCTGCATGGAGGAGATAAAGACTTACATAGACGGAAAGAACCTGTCAACGGTTAAGCTTTTAGGCTTTAAGAGCGGTCAGGAGCTTATTGACATTGTGGGAAATGCAAGAGCCGTAATTTTACCCTCCGAATGGTATGAGAACGGACCCTATTCCGCAATTGAGGCTATTCAGTGCGGAAGACCCATTATTGGCTCCGAACTTGGTGGAATTCCGGAGCTTATTGACGGAAACGGAAAAGCATTCAATCACGGAAATGTTGAGGAACTTGCCAAGATTCTTTCGGAATTTCCGGAAGCTGGAACTCCGGAAGCGGAAGAATTATCGAGAAAATCAACAGAACTGTTTAATAAAAATCATACTGCCGAAGCTCATTACCCTGTTTTACTTGAGTGTTATGAGAAAGCAGTTAAGCTTCATAAATGAGGGGAAGAATGAAAAGAAAATCTTTTGTTTTCAGTTTAATAATTGCGGCAGCGTTGGCACTTACAGCCTGTGGGGCACAGAATACACCGGACTATTCCGCGTGGATTCCTGAGCACAAGGTTGAAGATGTTATTAAGCACAACGAAGAGACTGTAAAATTTGTGTACAGAGGTGAGGCTGATAAGTCCCTTTATACTGCTCCTGAAGCAATTACGGAAATGCTACTTGAAGGCTCGGAAAAGACTGCTGAAAGCATATATAACAATCAGCTTATAAATGGGGTGTGCGAGGATCTTTCAGAAGCAATTGATGCAAAGCGAACTGTATTTTATGTTTCCTCAAGTGAAGGAGATGATGCCAATAACGGACTTTCTCCGGAGGCACCTAAAAAGACACTTTCTGCCTTTTCCGAATTCAATTCTGTTGCAATCCTGCTTAAAAGCGGAGATGTGTTCCCTATGGACGGTCTTTTCTATGTGGGAACAGAAACTGTAATGGGCTGTTACGGAGAAGGCTCAAGACCGGTTATTGACTTTACAGAGGTTGTTGAAGAACCCTTTGTTAAACTGAGAGTTGAAAATGTGTGGGCAATGGACCTCTCAAGAAGTAAATATATTGACGAGAACGATACAAAGTCCAATCTTAATTTCGGACAGATATATGTGGATGGAGAATGTAACTTCAAACGTATAGTTGTAACGCCTGAAGAATGTGCGGAGTATCCCTTTGCGGAAAAACTTAATGAAGCTGCAGATGGAGCCTGGGCTGTTGACTGGGTACATGGAATTCTTTATCTTTACAGCGAAGAGGATCCCAATGAGAAGGAAATCAGGGTATCCAGCATGCAGAATGGATTAAGCGTAAAGATTGCCAACAATGTTTTTTTATCTGACCTTGAGATTAAGGGTGCAGGTGCCTTTGCCATAAAGCTTCAGGAATGCGTAGGGGTTAAAATATCCAACTGCTACATCCATGATATAGGTGGATCTGTTCAGGTGGGAATCGGTAACAGATTCGGCGGGGGAGTGTTGATTCAGAGCACTAATAGTGATATAGAGATAATCAATAACTTTTTTGATAATATATTTGAATCGGGGGTTGCTGATTCTGTTCTGAGTGTTACGGATAAACAGAGTAACATCGTGATAAAAGACAATGTATTTACCCGTTGCTATGCCGGTGTAACACAATTTTCCGATGAGAAATGTCTTATCAGTACCACAGGGTTTTTAATCGATAATAATATTTTTTACAATATGTGCGATGTGGCAAGTCCCGATTCACCGGTATATGTGGATGCAAAGGGAATTGATGTCGATAAGACCGCAGCATATGAATCTTATCACTACGGAAGCGGATATCAGTATATTACCTGTGCTAATCTGACCAATCTTTGTATTCCCGGTGAACTTAAGTTTACCAATAATGTTTGCTGGAAAAGTGACAGATTCATAATGAGATTTAATAATGATTACGGATATCCTGTAATGGAGGGGAATGTCTTCTATGCGGATGTGGACTCCGATAAAATCTGTCTTTATGATTTCAGAAACTCAAAATCATTAAATGATACCTATGGTAAGAGTTTGGGAATGCAGGATAATACAGAGCTTATTAATGTGTATAAGTCTGCGAGAGGACAGGAGACGGTTTATGTTATTTCCGACGAAGCTAAGGCTTATATGACAGCTGCGATAGAGCGTATGACAACAACAGAATAGTAGATATAAATGATAAAGCTTCGGAGATTAATATCCGAAGCTTTGTTAATTATTACATAAATATTAACGGGTTTTGGTACCTTTGTCCTATTGTGTGGTACCTGCTTAAAATATATACTGTTTACATAGAATAAACGACAAGAGCAAACCACCCGAAAGGCTGGGACGCAAAGCTGAGGGCCTTAGAGAATTATCTTATGGCAGCCTGGCTACCGAGGTATTTTATGGTGAGTCACTTATATTCTATATAAGTGATTTTTTTATTCCTTATTAGGCAATTACCAAAAATACTTAGGAGGTCTACTTAATGAGGAGAATGGAAATGAAACCAACAGATGTATTAACCAAAAAACTCAAGAAATTCGCAGCTGCATTAGCAATTGCATGTGCAGGATTGTTATTCTTTCCGACAGGCTCCAGTATGGCAGCTACAAGCTATGCCAAGGATGCTTTTAGACAGGAATTAAGACAAATGATTTATGATGTGGATACTTCCACACATGATATTTCTTCATATAAACTTTCTGCTTCAGAAGTTCTTTCTACCTTCCAGGGCATAAAGACTGATCCCGTTGACAAGTGGATGGTGGCAGCCTATTATTCCAATCTTACAGTATCCTATTCCTACAGTGGTTTCTATGTAAAAACTGTCAGCCTTGAAAATGTTGACGATGAAGTATTAAGAAGATATGAGAATCTTAAGAAGAATGTTGCCAAGATTAAGGCTGGTATTGAACCTGAGATGAAGCAGCTTGATAAGGTCATTTATCTCCATGATTCAATTGTTGATCTTGTAACTTATAAGTTTGTAGCATATCAGTCATATGGTGCAGGCGGAGTTTTCGGTGATAAGCTTGCTGTATGTTCAGGATATACAAAGGCTCTTAACCTTTTGCTGGAAGATCAGGGATTTGAAGTAAATTACATTTCTTCCAAGCCTATCGACCATGCATGGACATCAATTAAGCTTGATGGAAGCTGGTATCATATCGATTCTACCTGGGATGATACAAGAAGCGGAAAATCAGGCCAGGCCGGTCATAATTTCTTACTCAGAAACGATGCTGAATTTGTTACAAATGATAAGAACTCCCATGTATCATGGGTAATTTCAGGTACCAACACAAACAACCCTTCAACATCCACAAGATTTTCAAAGTGGTATGTACATAACATTGTCGGCAAGATGGCTTTTGAAGACGGATATTGGTACTATGTGGATACAAAGACCAATTCAATTATGAGAAATACTGCTGAAGGCGGTCAGGAAAAGGTAATGCTTAATGGTACAGGATTAAGCACTATTACATTGATTGATGCAACAGATGCCGGTATTACATATAAGATTTCAGGTGTTACAAAGACTATGAGCTATGATTCTTCTGAAGAAAAGAAACCGGTAGATGAGAAGCCACCTGTTGTTGAAACACCGGTGGTTAATCCGGATGATGTTACATCTGCAACATATTATATTATGCTTGAAGGGTCAACATCATACATAAGCGTTGGAACAGGTAGTATTGCTGCACCAGATACTTCGAAAGACAAAGATGAGGTTAATAAACTGATTGTCAGTACTCCTGATATAAGCAAATACCTTGGTGAGGATCAAGTTGTGGAGTGGAACCTTATAACCAAGTCAGGGGCCGGAAAATATTTTGTTAAGGGTAATGTGAAAACAGTTGAGCCAACTGTTACAGATGATGACATTGATAACAGCGAGGAGATTGAGACAACAGTAGCGACATATTACATTATGATGGAAGGTTCAACCTCATATACAAATGTTGGCTTAGGAAGTATTGCAGTTCCAGAAACATCAAAAGATAAGGATGAAGTAGAGAATAACATTGTAACGATTCCTGATTTGAGTAAGTTTTTACAGAAGAATCAGGGTGTTGAATGGACCGCAATTACTAAATCAGGAGCAGGAAAGTTTTTTGTTAAAGGAACGGTAAAAACAATACAATAGGTGATATAAAAAGTGCCGGTGAAAATCACCGGCACTATATTTTTTAAGAAATTTTATTGAATAAATTTATAATTTTCCATCTTCTCAAGGAAGTTCATAACAGATGCTTCACACTCCTCGGGTGTAACATCATATTCCTTAAGCAGATTTTCGATAATTTCTGCAGGAGTTGTCTCTTCCTGAAGCATATCCCAAATATCGTTTCCGGTTCCCTTAATCAGGAAGTACTTACCTGATTCAAAGTCAACCATTACCTTCTCGCCATCAAGTTCTGTAACATTGATGCTCTTTAATAATTTAATCTTTTGATTTTTATCCATTGTAGCCGCTCCTTATAGTTATTTGCTAAACTTGTCAACACAAGCATAGCCAGAACCATTTCCCCCTGATATGTATTTCTCGCCACAACGAAGCCATGAATGCGCCACCATCTTTTTGTTCTCATCGTATCCGCAGCCTAAGTATAAAGTGCTGTGAATTCCCTTCTTAGCAAGCAATGTCTGAGCTGTCCAGGCTCTGACCAGACATTTGCTCTCCCATGCAGTCTTACTGCATACCTGAGAAACATTATAGGCAACCTTCCATGCATAGGTGTAATTTTCGGGAGTATCCGTTTCAGGAGACTCAACACCACGCTCACCCCATTCATTCTTAAGCTTATCCTTATTGGTATAAAGAATCCTAAAACGATAGATGGCGGAATAATACCAGCACTGAAGGGATAACCACTTGTCATTGTTATAGCGGAAAAACCGGTAAACTCTGGTAAAAGGATTACGCATTTTGACCTCTTTTTAATTATAGAAATATAAGCATATTATATAATATGTTATGTGAGTTGACAAGAAACTTTAACAATAAGGGCTTTTCTAATTCATAAAAATATACTATAATACTGAAATGTTGGGAAGGATGATTAAATGACTGACAAAACCACTTACAAATACAGAATATATGGGATGAGGCTTACATCCGATCGTGAAATTGTTCAGATGCTTACTGAGGAGCGGGCAGAGGCTCTTGATAAGGCAGAAGGAGTGGATAACAGTAACCTTCCTGAGATAAAGGTTGTATTTGGAGTGCCTGATTTTATCAGGGAAAAGGGTCCCGGATTTTGGGAAATCGGTAGTAAGGAAAGTTTTCTTACCAATAAAACCTGCTGGCTTTATGTAATCAATGGGGAAGAGATTCATTATGAGGTCAGACCTGGTGGACTGGATTCTAAATTAAATTCTTATATCCTTGGCTTTGGAATGGCTATTATTGCAATAGAGAGGGGTATTTTGCCCATTCATTCCAGCGGTCTTTATAAGGACGGTAAGGCTGTATTAATATCAGGTGACAGTGGATCGGGTAAGTCCACACTTACAGCTTCGTATATAGAGCGTGGATTTAATCTTATGGCGGACGATGTGACTTTTGTGGGGCCTGATGAAGACGGAAACGCATTGGCATATCCTGCTTTCCCTTATCAGAAGCTTTGCAGAAACGAAGTGGAAAAGCGTCATGAGGGAGAAGATGGCCTTATATACATAGACGAGGATAAGGATAAATTTTTAGTGCCTTGGAGAGGGGAGTATTCTGCAAATTCCAAGCCGCTTTTAACAATTATATATCTGATAAAAGCAGATGTTGAGAATGTAAGAATCGAGGAAATTAAGGGCCTTCCTAAAATGACATATTTGAATAATGCCATTTTTATGAAGGGTCTTTTGGGTACATTGGTATTTGATAAAAACATTGGCGAAAAATTGTTGTGGCTTGCATCAAAGGTTCGCGTTATAGGGGTAATACGCCCGGAAGAAAAAAATACTATTGATGAAATAGTAGAAAAAACGATGGAATTAATCTGAAAAAATAATACTGTTAATTAGCTTTTAACTGCTTAATACTATACTTCGGTTATAAACAATCTATCTCTGAAGGAGATAGGAGATAGAGAGAATATATAAATCAAACCGAAACGGCAAACCCGTTGAAAGACGGGGACGCAAAACCTAGGGCCTAAAGCAATTTGCCATGGCAGCCTGGTTCCCGAAGTGTGTTTTTCCAACTTGCCGACGTTTCGATGGCAAGTTTTTTATTTTTTCGGAAGCTCACTTCACAGGATTATTTCCATCAGGAGGCGGAGTAATGAAAAAGTTATTAAGTAGTATTTTGTTAGCAGCTTGCGTGGCGCTTGGATTTAAGGCACAGGCATCTGCAGCAGGTTTAGAAACACCTGCAACTTATTATATTATGCCTGAAGGATCTACTACATATGTGAATGTTGGCGCAGGATCAATAGCAGCACCAAATACATCAAAAGATAAAAATGTAGTTGAAAAACAGATTGTAAACACTCCGGATTTATCAAAATATGTTGATCAGTATCACACTGTTGAGTGGACAGCAATTACCAAATCCGGTGCAGGCAAGTTCTTTGTAAAGGGATCAGTTAAATCATTAGAAATACAAAATGATTCACTTCTGGCTGAAGATACCGATTATGATAAATCTTACACTGCAGCAGCATTCTATATTATGCCAGAAGGATCAAACAGTTATGTAAATGCAGGTAAGGGATATATTGATTCCCCTTCTACTGCAAAGGATGGAGATTCAGCGGAAAAGAAGATTGTACTGGTACCTGATTTATCCGAATATGTGGGAAGAGATCAGACAATTGTATGGTCAGCAATTACTAAATCTGGATCTGGCAATTTCTTTGTAAAAGGAACTGTTGTAAACAAACAGGAATCGGATGATTCGACTGATATTGAAGAAGATACAAAAGAAGATAAGTCTCCGGTAGGATCGCCTGTTGTAACACAGCCTGTAGCCGATGATATTTATTCTGTACTTAAGAATATGCTTTATACAGGAGATGCTTCTGTAAGAGATATATCAGGATTTAAGCTTACTGTTAATCAGGTTTATGAAGCATATTATAAACTTATATATGGTGAAGGCAGCTTATATTATGCCGCTACAAATGGCCAGACCTATTTAAGTAATTTAGGCCTTAAAAACGGATATTGCACAACTGCTCAGCTTGCCGGCATGGATGCTAATTTCCTTAGCCGTTATTCGCAGCTTGTATGTAAAGTTAATGCAGTTAAAGCCAAAATGACTTCCGAGATGACGGATATTGAAAAAGTTTTAGTTGCTCATGACTATTTGGTAGAAACTGCTGTCTATAATGCCACAACAGCTCTTTGTGGAACTGCTTCAGGTGCACTTATTGAGAAGAAAGCAAAGTGTACAGGATTTACAGCAGCTTTTGAAACCATTATGAGAGAAGTTGGAATTAAGACATATACAATCTCCAGCAAAGAGATGAATCACGCCTGGTGTTATGTTGAAATTGACGGTTCTGTATATCATATAGACTGTACTTGGGATAACCTTGATAGAAATAAGGGTAAAGAATATAGAAGAAGCTATTTACTTGCCAGCGATGACAGATTTAAGCAGGCTATACCCGGAAAGCATTATTCTTGGAATCTGGCAACATTTTCCGGTAAGGAAACCCCTAATGTTACTGCAACCAGCAAAAAGTATGATAACTGGTTTGTACATGATGTAAAAACCAAAATGGTTTATGAAAATGGCCTCTGGTATTACGGCATGGGCGGCAAGATTATGAGAAGCGATATTGAAGGAAAGAACCAGTCAGTCGTTTTGACAGAGTCTTCTGATGTATGTATAATATCCTTATCTCAGGGTGTCTTAAAGTATTCAGTGAACGGTGTTACTAAGACAGTAAGTGTTAAATAATAAATAATAAAAAGGAATAAGCCCCGGGATTCATACGAATCCCGGGGCTTTGTGAAAAGAGGAAAAATGTCGGCAATCTGGGGAGCAATAGATTTTAGTGGAGAAGCTATTTTAGAAGAGAGCAAGGAATTGCTTAAGGATAGTTTTAAAGACTGCGTAATAGACAGATTTGAAGAATTAAGCGAGAAAGATGTTTATTTTGGCTGTGGAATACAGTACTTCACTCCCGAAAGTAAATTCGAAAAGCTGCCCTATTCCTATGATCAAAAATTATTTGTTGCAGACGCTGTTTTGGACAATAGGGATGAGGTATGTAACCGAATTGGTCTTAAAAATGAGCCCGAACTTCCTGATGGAGAGATAATTAGACAGGCCTATGAAAAGCTCGGTGAAAAGTCATTAAATCTTATGAGAGGCGCTTATGTATTCGTAAGATTTGATTATTCTACGGGAAATATAGATATTGTCTGTGATGCAGCCGGAAACAGATTTGTATACTATCTTTTCAAGGATAATGTTTTTTACTTTGCTTCATTAATGAAACCACTTGAAGGACTGCTTAGAGAAAGAAAGCTTAATAAAGTCTGGCTTTCTGATTTCCTTGGATGCGATGGTCTCAGTGTTTTTGAAACCTGCGAGGATACTTCTCTTGAGGGAATTGACAGAATTGCCCCTGCCACAAAAATAGTTGTGAATAGTGGTAAGGTGATTGAGAAAAAAGTCTACTGGGATGTATATTCCTATAAGCATAAAGAGAAGACAAAAACAGATAAAGAATATAAAAAAGAATTTGTGGATTTATACAGAGCCTGTGTTGAAGATGCAATCAGAACAGAGGAAGAAGTGGCAATATTTTTAAGTAGTGGATATGATTCCACTTCTGTTGCCTGTCTTGCGGCTCCCATACTAAAGGAAAAAGGAAAAAAGCTATATTCATTCACTTCAGTTCCTGCAAGCGGATATGTATCAGACAGACCTGATCATATGGCAGCTGATGAATCGGATATAGTGAAAAAAACTGCCGAATTTTTGGAAAATCTCGAGCCTGAATTTTTGGAACTGAAGGATATAAATCTTTGGGATGCCAGAAAAGAATATATGAAGGTATGCGAAGTTCCTTATAAATCCCCTGAGAACATGCTTTGGCTTTACGAAGGCCATAGAAAGGCCAGAGAGAAGGGTGCAAGGATTATCTTATCCGGAGCCTTTGGAAACGGAACTGTATCCTTTGATAACAGTACATCGTACTTGGTTTGGCTTGTCAGACATTTAAGATTAAGGACATATAACTACGAGGTTAATGCACTTGCGAAGCGCTATGGCGCAGATAGAAGAAAGATTCATGGGTTTGTTATCAAGGGCTTTTTTAATGTAATGAGCTCAGATAGAAAATCCAAAGCATATGATTACAGTTATATTGATAAAGATTTTTTAATTTCATCAGGAGTTAAAAATAGAATTATGAAATCTGATAGGAATTATAAGAAGAGTTATTATAATCCTCAGAAAATTCATGATTGCTTTCTTACCAGAGAGAATTTCAGGCATTACGGTGAGTTTGCACAAAAGCATTCTTTATACTCAGGTGTTATATTAAGAGATCCTACAAGGGATATAAGACTGGTGCAATTCGTTAAGGAATTGCCTCACGACCAATTTTTCCATAATGGATATAAGAGGCGTCTGATAAGAGATTATTGCAGAGATTTCATGCCGGCAGACTATTTTATACATCATCCTATTGGCGTGCAAAGTGCGGATGTTAAGTTCAGATTCGAGCAGATAAAGGATTCCTTGATTCCTGAATGGAAGGAAATGCTGGAGAAATCTGATTTTAAGGGAGTAATAGATAAAGAAAAGCTCACATCGGACTTAAACAGTAAAGATGTATCAGAAATGCTCTTTTTTGATACAATAAGACTCTTCTATACCATGAACCTCCTTGAATACATTCAAAATTGCAAAATGTAACAATGATGTTAGAATATTTTACAGACTTAGGCTTTGGTGGTTAACTATGTTTGTAAGTTAAATAACTATTGATTACGAATAAGTGGAGGATAAAATTATGAAGAAGTTTGAAGTAGCAGAATTAGTAGCACTTGAAGTTGAGAACACAGCATTTGGACCTAACGATCCTAACTCAGTAGATGCAGAGAAGTTTGCTGTAACAGATGCAAACGGCAATGTACTTGGATACAAGGAACAGTACGGAGAAGGTTCAGCACAGTAGGTTGCTGGCTCGATTATTTAGTGAAAAGGAGAATATATCATGAAGAAGTTTGAAGTAGCAGAATTAGTAGCACTTGAAGTAGAAAGCACAGCATTTGGTCCCCAGAACCCTAATCAGGTTGATGAAGCTAAGTACGCAGTTACAGATGAGAAAGGCAATATTCTTGGTTGGGAAGAGCTTTACGGAACCAAAGATGCTTCAAATGGCCAGAACTAATTAGTAGTTGGTCTAAGAGAGATCGAAAGATCTCTCTTTTTTTGTTTAAAAAGCCTTAAACTACTGTTAATTGAATCATTAATTATTATGTGGTAAAATTAACTGTCAAAATTGGTGATACTATGTGTGGAGATAATTAGTGAGACTGAAGTTACCTAAGCAGAACCTGCCCTTTGCAATTGCATATTTTGTGAGTTTACTGATTCTTTTACTTAACCAAATAAATGCACTTCCCATGGCAAGTATACTTAGAAAAGTTAAGTATGCTTATGTGCTTTTTGTCGCAATACTCATTGTTGCTAATCCGGTAATAAAAAAGGGAATCAAAGCAGCTCTTTTTGTTATGTTTTTGTATATAGCGCATTCCGCATTGTTTGGAACGGTATTTGTGAATTATTTAGTGCCATATGAAATACAAGATAATGTTTCACAGATGATATGGTTTTTATTGTTTGTACTTGTGACCTTTATATATGTGGCACAGCATAATTATTTCAAAGGATTTATAGTACTTAGTTATTATGCTACGGGCTTGCAATTATTGATTGGTGGATTAATGCACCACTCGGAGTTTTCTAATCCTGTATGGGGACTTGTACAGGCATTTACTGCAGATGTTAGATATAAGGGTTCATTTGGCTTTGTGCATGCCGGATATACATCAAATGCATGCTTTTTGGTTTTGGTTTTATCGGTTTTCTACTTTGAAATATATAGAAAAACTGAGCTTAAAAACAACATATGGTTTTGGGTAACTATAGCCGTTATAGACGGAGTTGCTGCGTTAGAAATCATTGCCGCTGCTGAGCGATCTGGAATTATATGTACATTTATGGTATTTTCGACATACTTATTTTTTGTATTCTTTAGGATTAGGATTGAGCAGAAAACGCTGTTTTTTTTCCTGCTTATGATGTGTGTGGCAATAGTTCTATTTGTGGTAACCGGCGGCCTTGCAAGTGTTTGGGGTGATTCTAACCGAGAATTGAATATAACAGTTAACTATCCACTCTTTCAG
Source organism: Lachnospiraceae bacterium (assembly GCA_045598365.1). GTDB lineage: Bacteria > Bacillota > Clostridia > Lachnospirales > Lachnospiraceae > UBA1258. The sequence goes on along the minus strand of JAZLLV010000035.1, from coordinate 19,899 downwards.
GCATATGCCAATCCTTTATTTGGCTTAGGATTCATAGAGAATGCAGGATATCATGCAGACAGAAATTTGTATCCCATGCCCACAAGTTCTCTTGACATGTATTACGTATATATATTCTTCGCCACAGGATATGTTGGAATTTTCATGATAGGTCTTGCGCTTATTACGATACTGATTAAGCTACTTATCAATAAGCGTACGGATTTTAATATAATTGGGATTTGGTTTTACCTTACCATGCTGTTCTTTGCGGTTTGGCAGGCAAATCTGTTTACTCACAGATATATATCATCATATGTAATATCAGTATTGCTATTATGCTCAATGAGCAATGATTTTTGTATGGGAGCTGACGAATGTACAAATATAAAATCTACGGAATCAACTTTGAATCAGATATAGAACTGCCGGAGTGCGAAAGTATTGATGATACTGATGAAGCAGAAGTTCTTATCAGATTAAGTGATTTGAGTTACATTCTTGAAGACATAAATCACATTATTGATTCCGGGTTGGCAAAAAGAGGTCCCAACGGCGAACTTCCCACAAGGTATGTTAAATGGGAAAATGGTATTTTATTTGCTTATGTTATAGGCGTGGGATGTTTTAAGGTTTCAGGCGCAAATATGATAGAGTATCATCCGACCTCGCCGGCAGAAGGGGCTTTATTTCACCAGTGGATGCTTGCGTTTGCCATTACGATAATACTTATACAAAGATATGAAATTGTGCTACATGGGGCAGGGCTTTTAGTCCCCGGTACAGATAATGCTATTGTTGTATGCGGAGAGAGCGGAGCCGGAAAATCAACTATTTCAGATGCACTACTAAATAAAGGTTTATTGTTTGTATCCGACGATTCTGTAAGACTGAGTATGATTGATGGGGAAGCTAAGGTTATTGGCTCATATATGCAGAGACGCCTCTGCACGGATGTTGTGGATAAAGGAGATTACGATAAATCGGAACTTTCGCTTTATGAAGGTGAAACTGTAAAAAAATATATGAAAATTATGAAGGGACAGTATTATGGAGATGTCCCCCATAAATTAAAGGACATTTTTGTTCTTTACAAATATGGCGGCAGTGAGGTTAAAATCTCAGAGGTAACCGGAGCAGATAAAGTTAAGGAAATAATGTCACAATTATATAAGGTATCGGTGTATGCCGGCTTGGATAACAAGACTGCAATATACATGAAAGCAATTAGTCTTGCTAGTAATACAAAAGTATTTAGAGTTTACAGACCTAATGAGGGCATGACAGTTGATGAAATAACCGAGGCGATTTATGGGATTGCGGTAAAGTAGAGGGAATATTATGAATGCTGTTCTTCAAGTGCTAAACTATGAAGCTGCATATAGGGGAAATTTTATTGAATCTATAGAAAGCCTTGATTTGGGCTTACACCAAGAAGCTGTCCGAAATGTCTATTTGTTCTGCGCTTCAGCAAAGACAACTGATGCCAGAAAATGGATTGATGAAATGGCGGAAAGGGGTTGTGTAACTGAATTTCTTACTAACGATTCTTCCGAGAATATTGGATTGATTATGAACCTGATTGCGACCTATAAAGTTAAACTGGTTCATACTCATTTCATCACAATGGAGCAATATAGGGATGTTAATGCATCTGTACCCAAGTCTATACCGATAGTTATGCATATGCATAATCATTCCAGGAAGGGTAATTTCCTCAAAGAAATTGTAAGACGATTCATTTATCGCCGCTGTATAATGGTTGCATGCAGCGAATCGGTTTATCGCAGCCTTGAAAGAGACTATCCGGGAAATGAAAAGTACTATATTGACAACGGAGTAAAGTTTGAAAGACTGGATAACTGGTCTGTTATTGAACCTTCAGAATACAATGTGCCTGAAACAGATAAAAAGTGCCTTATTTTTGGCTTTGATTTCTACAGAAAGGGTGTGGATCTGGCAATTAAGGCCATATCTGATTTACGCAAAGAAGGCCATAGTTATACCTTACTTATCTCTCTTTCAACAAATTTTGAATATGTTGAGGAGCAGATTAAGTTAATTCTTGGTGAGGTGCCTGACTGGGTTCGTATCATTAAGGCTAGAAACGACGTAGCTTCATTATATAACTATGTGGATTTGTTCCTATCGCCTTCAAGAGAGGAAGGTCTCCCTTACTCTGTAGTGGAAGCAGAATATTGTAACTGTAGTGTAGTATTAAGTGATATATCAGCGCAGGCAAAGCTTAAACTTAAATTCGGTTACTGGTTTAAGGACGGCGATGTGGAAGGATTAAAGAGCCAAATTCTAAAGGCGGCATCTGAACGTGATAAAAAACTTGAGCAAATTGATATGGTGAAGGATTACATGAAAGAAAGCTATTCTCTTGATAAGTGGAGCCAGGCCGTAATTGCTTTGTACTCTAATATTTCCAAGAGGAGTAAGAATGACTAAAATTTGTCTAATTGTAATTTGGATGGGGTCCTTTAATGATACTTTCCGGCTTTGGTTTGATTCAGCCAGAAGGAATAGTACAATAGATTTTTATGTTTTTACAGATCAGACAGATGATCTTCCCCATGCAGGCAATGTCTATTTTATATATAAAACCCTGCCAGATGTAAAGGGCGAGTTTGAGAAAGAATTAGGACTTAAGATAAACCTGAAGCATCCGTATAAACTTTGTGATTATAAGCCGTTTTGGTGGATTCTCATGGGTGAGAAAATCAATCAATATGAGTTTTACGGTCATTGTGATGTGGATCTCGTATTTGGAGATATAAGACATTTTCTGACGGAAGATTTGCTTCAGAGATATGATAAGCTTTTTGATTGCGGTTATCTCATTTTGTATAGAAATACAGATGAGATGAGGAACCTGTTTAAGAAGAGCGCTCAAAAAGACAATATGGCCTATTCTTACAAAAAGGTAGTAAAAACCGGTTATGCATGCTACTTTGATGAATTTATGGGAATGAGCATATTAAACTGGAAATATCATCCGGGGCTGGTTGACCAAACTAAAGAAGATTTTCTTCAGGATTTTAGTTGGAAGAGACTGGACTTTAATTCATATATCACTCATAAATCATTTATTTTTCACATTGATAATGGGAAGGTATATGAAATCAATGTAGACGATAATGGTATTATTACCGATGATTTGTCATCAGGATATAAAGGGAAAGAATTCCTTTTAGTTCATATTCAGAAACGAGAGATGAAGATTAATCTTGATCTTTCCAATGAAGAAGCGCTGGATGATTATTGGATTTACCCCAACGAATACAGTAAAGAAATGCCAAAAGGTATTTTATATACTCAGGAAGATAAAGAAGCTTACGCAGAGAAGATAAGAATATCTGATAAGAGAAAACAGTGGAAAAATCTTCGTAAGAACGGAATTATTCAATATATTCCACATTATTTAATTTCTAGAAAAATCAAAAAATTTATTCGCTCAGAAAAGGGATATTTTTAGGAGGCAAGATGGTTAAAGAAACAAACGATTTTATAATGCTTGATTTGACAGGATTATTTAAGTCAGTATTAAAGAGGCTATGGATTATTGTCTTATGCGTGGCAATTGGAGCCGGAGTTGGAGCTGCGTATTCAACAACGATTAAAATAGCTCCTATGTACAGATCAACAGCCAAACTTTATATAACCGGGTCCTACACATCGACTCTTTCCTCTTCTGCAATTACAGCAGGACAGGCGGTTATGTCAAGCTATTTCAACATAGTGGAGAGCCACCCTGTTATTGACAAGGTACGTGAGAATTTGGGTCTTACACTAACTTATAGCCAGGTAAAAAACTGTATCAGCGAGAGACTGATTCCGGGAACATGTATGGCAACAGTTGAACTTACATTCCCAGATCCTGAGTGGGCGCAGGCAATATTGGATGAACTGATTTCACTTAGTGCAATCAGAGCATATGACATTATGGGAATGGCACCTCCTATGGTAATTGAAGATCCTTCTCTTCCTGTTAATCCATATAATATTGAATCAAAGTTAAAGAGATATACCGTATATGGTGCGGCAGCAGGTGCTGCTGTATCCATGCTTATTGTTTTAATTCTTGTTATTATGGACAATAAACTTCACAATCCCAAGAATATAGAATGGAAAACAGGATTACAGACTAAAGGAATCGCTCCTAAGGCTAAAAAAGGTACAACTTCACCCTATGCTAAAAAGGCAATGAGATATTTATATTCAGAACTCTGGGCAGGAGAGAAAGAACCGAAAGTTATAAGCTTTGTGGCCAATGCAGACAGCGACAAAAAGGATTTGATTGATACCTTCTCAGGTTTTATGTCTGATCTTGGCAAAGAGATTGTTATACTGGATACAAATATGCTTGCTGCAAGAACCAATAGTGATGTTTCAAGACCGGATAATGGAGAGGACGGAGAGGAAGTTGAGAACAAATACCTTGAGGACTATCTTAACGGTGAAACACAGAATGTTGATGACATAATCCTTTATAAGGGAAATGTTGCCTATATTCGAAATTCCAAGGAAGTATACAACTCCTATGAGCTTCTTAAGAGCGAGAATTGTAAAAATCTTTTCTTTGCACTGAGAGATAAATTTGACTGTGTTGTAGTTGACACAGTAAGCTTTGAAAATGCAAACGATGCAGAAGCCGTTCTTGATAAGGCAGATGCAAATATTGCGGTATTTACATGTGATAAGACCAAAAATAAGCATGCAGCTGCGCTTACTGAAAGATATGGCGCAAACAATTTATCAGGTGCAGTTCTTACCAATGTTAAGATTAAAAAGAGTAAGGGCTTTAAGAAGATATACGGAAAATATATTGGATTAACCGAAGGTAAGGAAAAGAAGAAATGAGTATTCCGAAAATAATTCACTATTGCTGGTTCGGTAATGGTGAGAAGCCTGATAATATTAAAACCTTTATAGCAGGCTGGAAGGAAAAACTGCCTGATTATACCTTCAGGGAATGGAATGAGGACAGCTTTTCCATAGAAGAGGCACCTCAGTACGTGAAGGAAGCTTACAGTGTCAAGAAGTATGCGTTTGTAAGCGACTATGCCAGAATCAAAGCGCTTTTCGAAGAAGGCGGAGTATATTTTGATACGGATATAGAGCTGGTTAAACGTTTTGACGATATGCTTGAAGGTCGCGAAATGGTCTTAGGCTTTGAAAGTGACAGATTTCTTGAAACGGCCTTTATTGCTTCCACAGCAGGTAATAAGTACCTGAAAGCCTTTTTAGATACCTATTCAGACCGTCATTTCATAAATGATGATGGCTCCTTTGATATGTCGGTTATTAATGAGCACTTCAGTAACTGCATGGAGAAATTCGGAGTTGATCTTTCCAACGAAGAAACTCAGGTGATAGATAATGGAGCAGTGGTAGTCTATCCGAGAGAATTTTTTGCAGCTTTTGATATCGGGAACTGGCATATTAAGCCAACGGAAAGAACTTACACAATACATCATATGAATTCCAGCTGGAGTACTTCTAAGAAAAAGTTGTATTTCGGTGTTATTCATTTTTTGCAGAAAATTCTGGGATTTAAGGGATACGATAAACTTAAGGGATTATACGATAAGGTTAAGGGAAAATGAGTAACAGTGAAAACAGGAGACTGGACAGCATAGACATATTAAGAGCTCTTGGTATTATCCTGATGGTAATGGGCCATGTGGATTTTGGCGGAAAGTTTGACAGATATATTCATACTTTTCATATGCCTGTTTTTTTCCTGATATCAGGGTTTCTCTTTACATCAAAAAAGGATACAAACCTCATTAAACTGATAGGTAAAAGAGCCAAGAGACTGTTGATTCCTTATGTGGTTTATGCTCTTATTAATTATCTTTTCTGGATTCTTCTGGTAAAAAATGAATTAAAAGATTTCTATACTCCGCTTATAAGAATTTTTACATACAATACAAGAGGACTTCCAATCTGTGGAGCATTGTGGTTTATTACCGCATTATTCTTTGCAGAAACCTTTTATTTAATTATTGATCGTATTATATCAAACAATATTTTAAGAAGTGTGGTTGTACTGACTGTGTCTGTCGGTACTTCGTTCCTACAAAACATGACTGAATTCAGACTACCGCTTACACTTGATATTGCTGTGGTTTGTATGGGCTTTTATGAAATAGGGCGCGTTTACAAAGAAAGTAGTCACAAATTAGAGAATCTGTTACACAGACCAATTTCCTATATCTTTTGCGGAGGAGTGTTTGCTGTAGCCAATCTGGTTTTAGCTTTTGTTAACGGTTATGTGAATATAAAATCCGGCTGGTATGGAATAGTACCATTAGCCTGGATTAATGCAATAATCGGATCCATGGCTTTTTATCTCTTTGCTTTGTGGGGAGACAAGGTTACGTCTTCAAAAAATATTTTAAGAGTAGTTCTGGTAAACATAGGACAGAACTCTATGGTATTTTTAGGACTTAACCAGTTGGTGATTTTGATTTTGTCTTTGCTCTACGGAAGATTTAATTTGCCTGAAAATATATATATCAGTGGAGCGATTATTTTGCCGATTTCGCTGATAATTTTATATATAATTGCCATGCTGTTGAAACGCACAAATAAAAAGTGGATAAAAACAGTAGCAGGCTTATAAGGAGTACATGAATGAGTGATATTTTAATCAGTGTTGTAATTCCCACGTATTCAAGAAACGATACTTTGAAGAGGGCAATCGGAAGCGTTCTTTGTCAGACCTATGAGAACTTTGAAATTATCGTTGTTGATGATAATCCTGCGGATTCTGAATGGAGAAAGAGCACTGCTTCAATAATGGCAGAGTATACCGATCCCAGAGTACGCTACATACAGAACGAAAAGAATATGGGTGGTGGACTTACCCGTAATGAGGGCATTAAAGCATCAAAAGGCGAATATATTGCATTTCTTGATGACGATGACGAGTATATGCCTGAAAGACTTGAAAAGCAGCTTAAGGTTTTTCTTGACAGTAAGAATGATAAACTGGCTTTAGTCTATTGCTACGCAAAGTTCATCAACAAACAGGGAACCTCCACATACTCTGACAGAAGAGATTTCAGAGGCAATTGTCTGTTTGAGGCAATGGCTGAAAACTGTATAGCTGCCACATCTCAGTGGATGGTCAAAAAGGACAAAATTGTGGAAGTTGGCTGCTTCCCTGATGTTCCTTGTAAGCAGGATTCCCAGACAATACTTAGACTTTTGAAGGCCGGTTATGAAGTAGACGTGTTGCCGGAAGAACTTTCTCTGTACTACGATGTTGTTCATGTAATTAGCGGTGCAGGAAAGAAAAATATTCTTGGAGAAACTCTTTACAGAGAAGAATGCAGAAAAATGTATTATAAGCTTGAAGACTGGCAGATTATGAAGGTTGAGTATAAGTTTGCTGAGTACTTCTATCGATATTATAAGATTAATAAATTTAAGGAACTGACAAATCATGAATGGCAGATTATGAAGACTCTTGATAGGAAATCTGCATATGTTTATAAAATGAAGGAGATTTGGCATAAGATAAAAAAATAGCAACATATAAGTGTAAGAGGGATTATTTTGGGAAATTTAGTTAGTATTAGTGATTTTGTCATAAGGCATATGCATCTTAATAAGGCGAGCCTTAGACATATTGATAAGCATGTTCCTGACAGAAAGTGTGAATCTTCAGGAAAAGCTAAAGAAAGACTTCTGCGTAGTTATGAGCCTCCGCAGTTTTCTTGTGATGCGCATAACGAGATTTGCGTAAGTAAGTGGAATCTTCAAATTGTGATTCCTATGTATAATGCGCAGAAATATATTTTTTCATGCATCGATTCAATAGTAAATCAGAAGACAAAATATGCTTACAAGGTTATTGTAATTGATGATGGGTCTACAGATAATGCAACGCCGCTTGTCAGAGCAAGATATAAAGATTATCCGGTAGAAGTTATAAGGCAGGCTAATAAGGGTACTGCAGCAGCCAGAAATGCGGGAATAGCAAAAATTGAAGCGGATTATGTAATGTTTGTCGATGCAGATGATGCTCTTCTTCCAGGGGCAATTGAATGTCTGCTGGATTGTGCATACGAGAAGGATGCCTGCATTGTTGAAGGAAGCTATGAAATTTACTCATATGGATTCCGTAAGCCTGTGCTTCATAAACCGGATAAGTTTACAGAACCGTGCTCCAATTTATGGGGTTTTGCATGGGCAAAGGTTATACGGGCAGGCCTATTAAATGATATATGCTTCCCTAATGGCTACTGGTATGAAGATACTATGATTGCTTATGTTCTCTATACAAAATGTAATAATGCCGTAACTGTGAAAAATATAGTATACAGATATAGACGTAATAAATGCGGCTTTTCTCATATAAGGGGAAATGCAACAAAATTACTTGATTCTTTTTGGGTCCTTGAAAAGATACTTAATGTTATAAAAGAGCGCAGAATTGTAATCACTCCAACCATGTATGACTACATACTAGGTAGTATGATAACATGTAGCCGGAGGCTTATGTACATGAATGATGAAATCAGAAAAGAGGTACTTGAAGCCTTTTCTGATATTCTGAATAATCAATATTCAAGGTTTTCGACGCAGAACTATCAGTATTCAATTTTTGAAAAAGTAGTAAGAAATAATGATTATGTCAAATTTAAGAAGATAGTTGTCAGTATAAGGGAATAGTATGAAAGAAGCATACGCAACAATTTTGTCATCTGAAGAATTTACGCTGGGACTTCTTGTAATGTACAGAAGCCTTAGAAGATTTTCTTCAAAAGAGTTTGTTGTATTTTTAAGTGAGAATATATCGACAGAAACTGAAGAAAAATTAAGGAGTCAGGGAATAACTCCAATAAGAGAAGTAGGACCTGAGTTTGCAGCCGGTGTAATAAGTGAAAAGCAGGCAGCAGATCGCTGGAACAAGACCTTGTTCAAATTGGTGGTTTTTAAAAATCACGGATATGACAAATTAGTATATCTTGATAGTGACCTACTAATAAGGGATTGCATAGATGAATTGTTTGATAGTCCTGAATGGTCTGCTGTGGCAGATAAAGAGTTCTACCCTGAGTACGGTAGAAATGGCTTGAATGCCGGAGTTATGGTTATAGAGCCTTGCGACAGTTCGTTTAAGAATCTTGTTATCGAAGTTGATAAAGTAGCTAAAGCACTGTCGGTCTTTGGGGATCAGGATATTATTAATTCCTTTAATTCTGAGTGGGATGAAACATTATCTCTTCATTTGAATGCAACTTACAATGCCTGCTTCTACTCCGACAAAAAGCATTCATCTCCAAAAGTTGTTCATTTTATTTTGGAAAGTAAGCCATGGATGTGGAGTAAGAAAGATCGATTCATTAAAAAGTGCAAATGGTGTGTCAGCGGTAAACTGGAAAGGATACATTACTTACGTGAATATGAAAAGCTTTTACGGGATTCTGTCTGACATAATAAAAAACAATTATATAAATGGTGGTAATTGCGAAAGAAGCAAATAATAAATGATAAGTATCATTGTTCCAATTTACAATGTGGAAAGATTCCTTCCTCGTTGTATAGACAGCTTAATAAACCAAACATATCGGGACATTGAAATCATTCTTGTGGATGACGGATCAACTGATTCTTGTCCTCGTATGGTTGATGAGTATGCCAAAAATGATGACAGAATAGTGCCTATTCATCAGGCTAACGGAGGTCTTTCTGCAGCAAGGAATACCGGTCTTAATTGTGCCAAGGGTGAGTTTATTCTTTTTGTTGACAGTGACGATTTTGTCAGCGAATACTATGTGGAAAAGCTTGTAACCGCTCAGAAAGCAAATGACGCAGACATAGTTATTTGCAATTATTCTTGCGTTGATGAAAATGGTGCTGAAATACATAATGATAATTATACATATTACGAAAGAGACGATGTCTTTGACGGTATTGAAGGCTTGAGGCTTTTTGAAAACAGAAGTTATAGAACTTTTTTTGATGTGGTTTGGAATAAGCTTTACAGGAAAAGTTTGTTTGACGGATTAAGATTTCCGGAAGGAATTTCTGTGATAGAAGACATTTCCGTTGCACCTGTTCTTTATCATAGAGCGGAAAAAATTTCTGTTATAAAGGACAAACTGTATTTTTATACTTTTAGAAGTGACAGTCTGGCACATACAAAGAGGACTGTAGAAGAAGATGTCAGACTACGTGAGCCAATGATGGAAGACCGCCTGAGTCTATATAAGGACTGGAAGGTTAAAGAGCTTACTCTTTCTCACATAATTCATATGTACTCAATGTACAGCAAGCTTGGAACTGCGCTTCGTGAAAGACTTAAATCTCTTCAAAAAGAGTATAGGAAAGAGTATGTGAAGGATAAGTATTTAAGAGAAGTTGCAGGCTCGAGAAAATTAAAATTTTTAATCGCTTTTTTTAGTCTTCACTTATATAACAAACTGGTAGATTTACGATAGGAGAGTGCTGATGAAACCTTTATATGAAGAGGTTTTTGCAATTAGCAAAGCAGCTTTATACGGAACAGAACATAAGATTTCAGGAGACCTTGATTATACAGAACTTTATAAAACTATCCTTAAGTCAAAGCTTGTACCGATAACGTTCAGGGTTGCAAATGCTGCAGCGAATGCTGAAGTTGTGCCGGAACCTATTTTGACAATTTGGAAAAGGGAGACTATGTCAAGAGCCGTAAGACAGATGTACATAGCCTCAGAGATTAGAAAGATTCTTGTCACCGCTGAGGAAAGAGAGATACAGCTTGTTTTGTTTAAGGGGCTTGCTGTTGCTGCACTTTATTACGACCCAAATCTTCGTACAACATCTGATGCAGACATGCTGGTGGATTCAGACAGAATGCAGGATGCAATAGCAATGCTTGAAGAACTTGGATTTGAAGCTGTTGAGGATGGCTCTAAGGAGCATGTGCCGGTTTTTGTAAAGAATGGCAAGATGCCTGTCAAAGTGGAACTTCATGACTGCCTCTGGGAGGACTACGAAGGAAAGCAAGCTGAAATCCTTGATTCTTTGGAATTAACAAGGAGAGATACATTAATAAAACAGAGCTGCATAGGAATCAATTTTACAACACTTGGAATTGATGAGCATTTTATCTTCCAGATATATCATATTGTTAAGCACCTGTTCTTTGAAGGAATCAGTTTAAGATATTTTACGGATATAACCCTTTATGTAAATAAATATTTCGATGAGATGAACTGGCCGTCTGTAAGGGAAAAACTCAAATCATTACACTACGAAAGATTCCTTGACTGTATTGTAATAATGTGTCAAAGATACCTTGGAATGCGCGAGGATGTTCCGGGTGTTGAACCGGTTACGGAGGAAATGCTTGATCACCTTATAGAGGATGTTTTAGGCGAGAAGGAAGCCGTAAGCGAGAAGGATGCATGGGAAACCATAAATTTCTTAGACAGATATTTCATGAGAAATACTGTAGTTAAGGAGTCAAAGTTCCAGCAGAAGAGAAAGCAGATTTTGCCGCTTCCCTCAGAACTTAACGAAAAGTATTCTTATGCAAAAAAATGTCCTGTATTGTTACCTGTAGCATGGGTACACAGAGTTATTTATTTTATTAATTATAAGCGGGATTGCAAGAAGTACGGAAAAGATGCAGAAGGCGCCATGAAAAAGTCACAGAACAGACTGGATTTGATGCGTGAGCTTGCAATTATGGATACGGATAAAGAACAGAGAAAGAAAGGTAAGTAAATGGGTAAATTAAAAAGCCTTTGGAATGACAGAAATAATCAGTACAAATATATGAAGTGGCTTATTAAGTTTTCAGGCCCTTATATACCGCGTATTGCTTTAATTATGATTTTTGATCTTGCAATGACGCTTGCGTCACTTAAGATGGTCACAATATCAAAGACAATCATTGATGGGGCAACAAATGGAAACGGTTTTTCATCGTTTAAGACTGCTCTTATTCTTTATGTTGCCCTGACACTTTTTCTTCAGGCTCTGGGCATAGTCAATACTCTTGTGAGTACAATGCTGAACGAAAAATTTGGCTTTGGTATCAGAAAACAGGTTTATGACAAGATTATCAGATCCCATTGGCTTGATATTAAGAAGTATCATACCGGCGACCTGATGACAAGACTTACCTCAGATGCCGGTGCCATTGCGGATGGTATTATTAATACTATTCCCAGTATAATCAGGCTTGCTGTTGAATTGGTTTTAGTATTCTTTACTTTGTTCAGATATTCAAAAATGTTAGCACTTTTTGCACTTATGGTTGCGCCTGTTTCTGCAATTACCTGCTGGTGGCTTGGCAGAAAGCTTAAGAAACTTCAGATTAAGGTTCAGGAATCAGAAGCTGCCTACAGATCTTTCCTTCAGGAAAGTATGGCAAATATGCTTATTGTAAAGGCCTTTGCTAATGAGGATTATTCATCTGAGAAGCTTACAGAACTTAGAGAAAACAGATTTTACTGGGTATTTAAGCGTACCAAGATGGGACTTGCCAGCTCCACTATTATGGGCCTCAGTTTCCAGCTTGGCTATATTACCGCATTTACATATGGTGCTTTACAGGTTTCAATAGGAGCAATTACCTACGGTACTATGTCAGTGTTCCTTTCTCTTGTAAACAGAGTTCAGTCTCCTATTATGGGACTTGCAAAGTCCATTCCACAGGTGGTATCGATTCTTGCTTCTGCAGGACGAGTTATGGAAATTGAAAATATCCCTGAGGAGAAGAAACTTCCTACAGAGATTAAAAGAGAAAATATCGGTGTCAAGGTTGATAACATTACCTTTGGATATACTGATGAAACCGTGTTTGAGGATGTTTCCCTTGAGATTAACCCCGGTGAATTTGTGGCAATCATAGGTGAATCCGGAATCGGTAAAACTACGCTTGTAAGAATTATTATGTCCTTTACCAGCAGCCTTAAGGGTAAGGTTAATTTCTATAATACCGTAGGCGAAAGTGTTGCTGCTAATGCGGCAACCCGTGAATTTATTGCGTATGTGCCTCAGGGTAATACTTTGTTCAGCGGTACTATTCGTGAAAATATTCGTATGGGAAATCTAAATGCTACTGATGAAGATATGTGGGATGCATTAAGACTTGCCTCCGGCGAAGACTTTGTAAGAGCTCTTCCCGGCGGCCTTGACTGCGTAATCGGTGAGCGTGGCCATGGTATATCAGAAGGTCAGGCACAGCGTATTGCAATTGCGAGAGCTTTTGTAAGAAAATCGCCATTCCTGATTCTGGATGAGGCAACTTCATCCCTTGATGAGAAGACAGAACTTCAGGTATTAAAGGGCTTACAGGAACTTAATCCTAAGCCTACCTGCCTTATCATTACCCACAGAAAGAGCATTTTGACAATCTGTGACAGAGAAATAAAGATTGAGAACAAGAAAACAGTGTTTTCGGAGTAAAATAAATGATTAAAAAATGGTTGCCAAGAATCGTGGGACTTATACTGATTGCTTTGGTTATCACAGTTACAAGAGATTATTATTATACATATGTGATCCCCTACTCAAGAGCTAAAACCGAGCAGGAGCTGATTTGGGCGCAAAAAGCCCAAGCTAACAAGGAAAGAGCTGAACAGAAGGCTTTAGAAGAGCAACTTAAGGAAAAGGAAACTGAGAATAAAGAAGAGCTGGAAGCGCAAGAAGATTTATTTGAAAAGTCAGATGCAGAGGGAGATGACTTTTTCCTTAATCTAAGCAGCTTTTCTTTTTGGGCACAGCGAAGTGAATACGATCCTGAGACAGGGGATATGGTAGAGCACAAAAGACGAATCGTTTATCCGGAACTGATAAAGGAGGAGTGTCCCGAATATTACATTTTACTTACGGATGGTTATTCTATAAGTATATGCGAGTATGACGAAGAAAAGCAGTTCTTAAGGTCTGTTTTGCTACAAAATGGAGAGATTTTTTTTGCCAGTAAGAAAGGTGCTTTTTTCTCGTTGACACTCAGAAAGAATGAGGGTGAAAAATCCATCTCCATGCGGAGTTGGAGTGGATTTTTTGACGAGGGATTGTCTGTTGTTGTTTGTACTGAAAAATGGCTGGGATATTCAGGCATAAATTCAAATGCTTTAAGTTCAAATAATTTGATAGACAGTGAGTCAGTCAGTTATGATAGAAATGCTTTTGCAGAGATGTTGTTAAGAAATGAAGATGATGCATTAGCCGATTTATTATGGCAATTACAGATAAATAATAACACATACTCCTTGTCGCAGGAAGAATTAAGAGGCAATATTACATATTTTGTCTCCTCAACAGAAGGAGATGATAATAATACAGGACTTGATAAAGAGCATCCAAAGAAAACATTGGATGCTTTTTCGGGTATTACAAATGCTACTGTTTTTTTGAAGTGTGGTGATACTTTTTTTTTGAAAGACAGTTTTTTACTTGGAAATAACAGCATGCTCGCGGCTTATGGAAAAGGCAAAAGACCAGTCTTAGATTTTTATCAATATTATGAGCTTACATTTGAAAAATATGGATATAGAGATAAAATTTGGGAAGCAGATTTATCTTCTGTTTCAGATATTGTTAAGGAGAATAAAGATAAAGGAAATTGCAACATTGGGCAGTTATCATTTGACGGGAATGTTAACTGGAATAGAGTATTATGGTCTTCAAGTGAGAAGTTTAGTGCATCTTTGTTGAAGAACGATGAGACCAGTTGGGCAGTTGACTGGTTAACGTCGAAATTATATATTCATTCTCAAACGGATCCAAATGACATTAGAATTGGTTATTGTTCAATTCCTATAGGGATTGAATTGAAAAATGTTAACAATATAGTCGTTAAAGGTGTTGAGATAAAGGGGGCAGGGAAAGTAGCTTGCGATATAACGGACTCCAGTGATATAACGGTTTCAAACTGCTATATACATCATATAGGAGGAAAAGTATATACAAGAACAGGCGTGAGGTATGGCAATGCTGTTCAGGTGTGGAATAGTGGGAAGAATATAGATATAAAAAATAATTATGTATCATGGATTTTTGATACATGTTTTACAAATCAGGGAAATGATAGTGAGGCCATATGTTCAGACATATGCTTTGAAAAAAATATCGGTACGCATTTTTTCTGGGGAATTGAGGCATGGGGAGATGGATATAGTCAATGCCCATTTAATAATGTAAGATATTCAGAAAACATTCTGTATGATAATGTTGATGTTACAAACCCAATGACATCCATGCATGCCGGAAAAAATACGAAGCCTATCGGAGGAGTATCTGATAAGGACTATTTGTCATATAGACAGGGATATAAGTACCATCAGATGTCAAGCATTAATGTAAGTAATTCAGGTACAGGGGAAATCACAAAGATAGAAGATAATATTGTTTGGAATACAAACAGGTTTCTTGTCTTCGCAAATAATGATAGACAAGAAGAAAGGTTTTCTGCGTTAAAAAGGAATAAGTTCTATGCAGTAGTTGAATCAGATGAAGCAAGTTTGTTAAGATACAACATTGATGGAAAAAGACTATTTTGTAATGAGTATTCATTGCTTGATGAATCAAATGAATGGCATATTTCTCATGAAAAAATATCAGATGATAGTTCAATCAATGTTCTGAATAATGGGATTATGATGATAGCAGGAGAAATTATAGATTAAGGAGAAAACAGAGTAATGAAAAAAGACATGATTGTTGCTAAGCAGTGGAATAAAAGAAAAAAAATACTTTTGCTGATTAAGCTTTTTTTGACAAGTCAGGACAAAAGGGCAAAAGTATTGCGTGAGTCAGGTGTCTTTCATCGTTTTGGAAATAATTGTTATTGGCATTCGCCCACATTACCTGCTGAGCCTTATATGGTATCAATTCATGATAATGTAAAAATTGCTACAAGCGTAACTTTTTTAACTCATGATATTATTCAAAGCGTTTTTAACGATGATATATCACTTAATCCGGAAAATGAAGTGAGAAAATATGGTGGATATCATATGGGAACTATAGAAGTGTGCGACAATGTTTTTATAGGGGGACATACGGTTGTCTGCCCGGGAGTGAAGATAGGTCCTAATGCTATTGTTGCTGCGGGAAGTGTTATCGTCAAGGATGTTTTGCCTGGGACTATTGTTGGGGGTAATCCGGCACGTGTCATTGGCTCTTATGACGAACTTGCCAAAAAGCGTTACGAGATGCACCATAAGAAGGGGTTACCGGGGAAAAATTCATTGTATGGTGATGTAGAGGCTTATTATTGGAATAAAGGATAATGGTTATGTTAAATAATATTAAGTATGTTTTGAGAGATGCAATATTTGCAGAAGCAAACCTTATTACTGTGGGAAAAACTGCGTTATTGTTTGTGTGCGGTCTTTTGATTATATATATTTGTGAGAGGATAAGAAAAAGTAAAAAGGGCTTGTCGCATGAAAAGATAACAATTGTAAATGTTTGTTTGCTGTGGGCATATATATGCGGATTACTCTATATTACCTTGTTTAATAGAGAAACCGGTGTAAGATGTGATGTTAGATGGGATATCAATTTTGGTAATTTGTTCGGATCTCCTTTAGAAAAAAAGGAGTTCTGGTATTCCTTTTTTAATGTGATTCTTTTTGTTCCGGCCGGCATTTTCATTACAGGATTGGTTAATGCAAAAAAAAATTGGTTAAGATACATCATTTCTGTGATAATATGTTTTTCATGTACTGTTATCATTGAATCTTTGCAATTTATTTCGCGAAAGGGATATTTTGAATTATCAGACATTGTATGTAACTGCATCGGAGCAATGATTGGTGCATTTATTGGACTTTTGGTTTTTAGAAATAATAAATAACTCATACATATACGCTTTAGGAGAGAATGAATGGGAAGAACAGAAAAGAGTATTAAGAATATAGCATTTGGAATGGGTAGCCAGTTTGTTCTGATATTTTTTAACTTTGTTACTAAATCCATAGTAGCAAGACTATTAGGTGGACAGATTGTATCAATGAATGGATTATTCCAGGAAATAATAGCATGTCTGTCTTTAGCTGAACTTGGTATAGGAAGTGCGATTGTATATAACTTATATAAACCGTTGGCCGAAAATGACCATGAAAAAGTCAGTCAGTTAATGACTTTTTTCAAGAATGCCTATAGATTTATTGCGGTAATAATTCTTTTAGCAGGTGGAATCTTCTGCTTCTTTGTTCAATATGTTGTAAAGGATATAACATATCCCCTTTGGTTTATTAGGGTAATATTCTTTTTGTTTGTTATCAATGCTGCTTCGTCATATTTATATTCGTATAAAATATCTTTATTGAATGCGGACCAAAATTTATATATTTATTCTCTTTATAGCACGATTCTTACTATTGTTTGTGCACTGGTTAATATATCGATGCTATTTATACTTAACAGATTCGGCGACGAATACAGCTATATTATTTACTTGATTGTTTCTACTGTAATGGGTGTCTTGTCTAATTATATTATTTCATGTAAGGTTGACAAACTATATCCATATCTTACTAATGCAAAATTGGATTCTGAAAGTAGAAAGAATGTATTTGATAATGTAAAAAATATTTTTGTTAAAGAATTATCCGGCAAAATAACAGGATCTACAGACAATATACTGATTTCAATTATGGTTAGTACAATAATGGTTGCGCCTAATCAGTTTTACACTACTTTGACTGCAATGTTTGTAAAAACAATTAATCAGGTTGAAGCCGGAATAAAGTCAAGTTTGGGTAATTTATTTGCGGTTGGAAAAAGTGAAGACTGCATAAAAGTTATTAATAGGTTGACATGGGGATACTCTATATTTGCAATTTGGGGATGTGTAGGGTTGTTTGTATGTGCTGAACCGTTTATTACTGTTTGGGTTGGAGCTGAATACCTTTACGAAGAACATATTTTGTTTGTTATTACAATTAATTTGTTCTGTTACATTATATCAAGACCTATATATGATGCTATGCATGTAGCAGGACTATTTAAGGAAGGAAGAAATATTTCCATCATAGGTTCTGTTGTAAATTTAGCTGTGTCTATTGTATTGGGACATTTTTGGGGAATAGTTGGTATTTTCTTAGGAACATTCTGTACTTACGTAATACAAATCGTATTGAAGATATATTATGTTTATAAATTATCGTTTAAGACATCATCAATGAGGTATAGTTTTACCCTGATTGGTTTTTCAGCTATGCTTGTTCTTTTTATGTTTGGTTGCAAATTTATATGTGATAATATTGTTATTAATAATAGTTTTATTCAGTTCCTTGTTAATGGAGCAATATCATCACTCTTATATTTATCGATAGTTGTTATTTTGTTCAGAAAAAATGAAAATTATGTATACTTTAAGTCTTTGCTGTTGAACAAGATACATCGCAAAAAATGATAGGTTTTTAACTAAAAATAAATGTGAGAAGAAAGAATAGGTGTGACAAACTATAAACAGTCAAGAGATTTTTGAAAGATTTTTTGATTTGTAAAAATGGGTAACCTTAATAAACCATCTGAATACATCGTATTTCAGATGGGAGCAATCAACTTAGAAAAGTTGAGATTTAATGTAGCTTTTGAACATTAAAGTCGATGTCTTGCTTCTCCAATGCATAGATGACTCTAATAAGCTTCTTTACTACATGAGTAATAGCTACTCGATGAGGCTTACCTTCTCCACGTTTCTTGGCATAGTAAGTTGCAAATGTCATATCAAAGCGGATTAATGGCAGGCAACAATTTATTAGTGTATAACGGAGCTGAGATGATCCACGCTTAACCATTCTGCCTCCGTGAGATTCAGTTCCTGAATCATTTACACCTGGTTCTATTCCGGCAAATGCAAGCATTTGTCCTGGATTAGAAAAGTTAGATATATCACCGTATTCTGAATAAATAACAGCAGCTGATAATGGTCCTATTCCAGGAATGGACATGTAATGAGGGTTAACTTCATCAATCAGCTTATTAATCTCCTTTTCGATGGTATCAATTTCTTTCACAAGGGATTTGTACAAAGATAAAAGGCTGTTAAGTTCTACATCAAAGATAGAGTTATTAACGCCAACAGTATTGGCTGCAAGTTCTTTTAATTGCAGAAACTGCTGAGGAGAAAACTTGCCTCTGGATAGAGAACGAAGTTTTTCATAAGATGCTGAGTTCATACGAGCTATCTTTTCTGCTGAGCCATAGTTTTCAAGCAGATATAGAGCTGTTTTAGAAAGACGCTCATTAAAGAAAGGCTTAAACTCAGGGAATGTGTGATCTAACACATTTGTGATTTTAACAAGATAAAAAGAACGCTGGCGAATAAGCCTATCGCGTAAACGTGTTAATGACTTGAGAGAATAAGCGTGATAAAATCCCTTTGAATGGGGTTTGTACTCAACAGTCATTAACCAACGAGCTATTGATTCGCAGTCAACAGAGTCGGTTTTTGTACGCCTAAGAGTTTTTGATTTCTTGTATTCACTGATAAGCACAGGATTAACTTCCATGAAGGTTAGGAGAGAATTTTCAAGGAAGAGTTCAAGATTGAGAGCATAGTGGGCAGTTGATTCAAACCCTATTCTTATGTCCTCAGGATTAGATAAAGAGTTAATGATAGTAAGTAGTTCATCAAAGCCAGACTTATTGTTATTAATAGTGACTTTAGAGACTACTTTTTGATCAGCTGCAGATATGACGCAGCAATCATGTTTGTACTTGGAAATATCAATTCCAATAAAGTACATAGGTTTATACCTCCTGATAAATGTTTTGAGCACTGCTGTCTTCCACAGAGAATTCGGCTGTGTAATCACGTAAATAAAAACGTCGATGCGTTAACAAACTGATTAACAGTAATAGACGAAAAGCTGTGGTCTGAGTCACTCCTTGACAGTCAAAGCTGTAAATATGAAAATACAGATCCACAGTGCCTTTTCA
>JAZLLV010000034.1:0-19031 GCA_045598365.1 Lachnospiraceae bacterium | reverse complement strand
ACTAAGAGGAATACTATATTTTTTACTGATATAGTCTACTGTTGCCACAAGATAAAGCATCTTAATATAATCATGATGCATATGGTAATACTCCACATCCTCACGCTCGATGATCCCTAACACAGTCTGAAGATCATTACGCTTGATATCATGATGCAGATTATTTCTAAAAGTCTGGAAATCCTCTTTGTGATAAACAATCTGATCTGGACGATAGCCCAGGACCTTAGCTAATTTTTCGACTGTATAGTAAGTGCAGGTTCCAATATCCACCTGACCCTTTATAATCGGATAAAGAGTCGCATAAGGGATTCCACTCTTCTGTGAGCAGATTCTTATATTCATATTTTGTTTTTTTAATTCAACAACAAAATCCATAATCATCACCTCTTAACATAAGACTCGCAACCGCTATGCTTGTTGCTCGTTAAAGAAAAAGATTGCATTCCAATCTATTTCTCTATTTTATCGGTCTACCGATAAAATGTCAAACAAAAAAAGGCGGTGGACCAAAAGTCCACCGCCGGGCATACCGCAAATAGTATTAAATTCTGTTAAAACCTGTCTTAATTGCCGCTTCCCTAACAGCCTTAGCAACGGTCTTTCCTACACGGGGATCGAAAGCGTTGGGGATGATATATTCTGCATTGAGCTCTTCGTCGGAAACAAGGCTTGCAATTGCATATGCAGCTGCGACCTTCATTTCATCGTTGATATCTCTCGCACGAACATCCAGAGCGCCACGGAAAATTCCGGGGAAAGCAAGAACATTGTTAATCTGGTTAGGATAGTCTGAACGACCTGTACCGACTACCGCTGCGCCTGCTTCCTTAGCTTCCACAGGATTAATCTCGGGAACGGGATTAGCCATGGGGAAAAGAATAGGATTTGGAGCCATGGTCTTAACCATTTCAGCTGTAACGGTTCCGGGAGCTGATACACCGATGAATACGTCGGCACCTTTAATTACATCAGCAAGGGTTCCCTTTTCTTTGGCCTGGTTTGTAATCTTAGCCATTTCAATTTTCTCTGAATTCAAGCCTTCGCGACCTTCATAGATTGCACCTGTTCTGTCGCACATTACAACCTTCTTAAGGCCCATGCTGACAAGAAGCTTAATGATTGCAATGCCTGCAGCGCCTGCGCCTGAGGTAACAACCTTAATATCCTTAATGTCCTTCTTAACGATTTTAAGAGCATTAATCATTGCAGCAAGAACAACAACTGCTGTACCGTGCTGGTCATCGTGGAAAATCGGGATGTCACAAACTTCCTTAAGTCTTCTTTCGATTTCAAAACATCTGGGAGCTGAAATGTCCTCAAGGTTAACTCCGCCAAAAGAACCTGCAAGAAGCTTAACTGTATTAACGATTTCATCCACATCCTTTGAACGAATGCAAAGAGGGAATGCATCCACATCGCCAAAGCTCTTAAACAGAGCACATTTTCCTTCCATAACAGGCATGCCTGCTTCAGGTCCGATATCGCCAAGGCCTAAAACTGCGGTACCGTCGGTAATAACCGCTACAAGATTATGACGTCTTGTGTACTTATAAGAAAGATCCACATCCTTCTGAATTTCAAGACAGGGTTCTGCAACACCGGGGGTGTATGCAACCGATAATTCTTCTTTATTTGAAACACTGGCACGGCTGATAACCTCGATTTTGCCGGCCCATTCTTCGTGCTGCTTTAATGCAATTTCTCTTTTATCCATTGTAGGCTCTCCTTTGTTTAAGTCTATGTGAAGTATAGCATTTTAATTTAAGAAAGCAAATAGTTTGGAATAAACTTGTTATAACAAGCGTATTTAGGTATAATGACAAGGATTAACAGGAGAAAAACATGAATACAACAATTCTATTTACAATGCTTGGCGTCCTTTTCATTCTTTTTGGCGCCACTCTCTTAAAAAGAAAACAAATCACCTCGGTGCGTTGTACGAAAACAGCCCTTGGAACCATTAAGGAAGTGCTTGAAAAACCTGCAAAAGAAGGTGTCAATTCGTTGATTTTTTCACCGGTGGTGGAATTTACCGTATCCGGTAACACTTATTCTTTTGAAGCAGCAGAAAGCACCTATAAACAGGATCAGTACCACCCCGGCGATAAGTACAGACTTCAGTACAATCCTGAAAGCCCCGAAGAATTCAAACTTGTGGAGAAAAATACACCTTATAAAGTACCCTTAGGCATACTCCTTTTAATTTTAGGAGCCATAAGTCTTTCCCTGTCGGTAAACCTTTCTTCCAAAGCAGATTCAAATGTACTTTACACCAAGGAATTTACCTACGAAGACCCTTCCACAGGTCAGCTTCACGGTGCGGTTTTAGAAATAAAAACCACCTCGGAAGAGACACTTACCGTTCGTGAAGACAAAATGAACGATGAAAGCGCAGACAAATATATCTACTACAGACTTTCCGCTGACGGAAAGCCCGGTGATACCATTACAGCCACAATTACCACGGAGCACAATGGAACCTTTTTAGGACTCACCGTTATGCCAAAGGTTGACGGTAAATGGCAAAAGGGCGTACAGTTCACCACCTATGTTACCGAAGGAAGTCCAAACTCCCTTACAAAGGACTATGTAATCACTCCGGATGTTACGGATTTACAGATTACAGGTTCTGCCCATACAAATGCTTTTTCTTCCAAAAAGCCCGGCTGCATGGATATTGTTTTCACCATTGAAATGCAGGGACATACCGAGGCAAAGCAAAGGGACGGAAGTGTTGGAAAGCTTTTGATTACAATATTCTGCGGCACAATGTTTTTAATCATACTTGCCGGAATACTTGCAAAAATCAATGCTTACAAAGAGAAAAACAAAAAGAACGAACAATAATATTTAAGACACAAAAATGGCGAGGTTACAAAACCTCGCCATAATTATTTATGAGATCATTCTTAGCTGAAAAGCTCCTTCATTTCTGCGCCGACCTTCTCAAGATCCTCTCTGATATTAATCTTCTGAGGACACATCTTTTCGCACTTACCGCACTTTACGCAGGCATAAGGTCTTTCGCTTTCTGTCATCTGGCTCCAGTTCCACTGAGCATCTCCTCTGTTCATATACTTATGATAGTTGTTCCAGATAGAGAAGTTCTTGGGAATGTTAACACCCATGGGACAAGGCATGCAGTAACGGCAGCCTGTACATCCGTTCTGAGAACGGGCAGTAATCTCTTCATTAACTCTTTCCATTGCAGCCATTTCATCATCAGATAAAGGCTTGAAGTTATTAAAGGTATTGAGGTTGTCATCAAGCTGTTCCATTGTGGTCATACCGCTTAAGATTACCTTAACATTATCAAAGGTTCCAACCCATGTAAGTGCCCATGAAGCAGGTGTAAGTCCGGGTCTGTATTCTTCCACAATTGACATTATGTCGCTCGGAATACTTGCAAGGTTTCCACCCTTAACAGGCTCCATGATTACAAGAGGAATATCAAGCTCCTTGGCAAGCTCATAGCCCTTCATTGTAGCCTGGGTATCCTTATCAACATAGTTAAACTGAATCTGGCAGAAGTCCCAGTTGTAATCCTTAATCATCATTTCAAATGCAGGATAGTCATCATGGAAAGAGAAACCGAAGTTCTTAATCTTTCCCTGTGCCTTGTAATCCCAAAGAAGCTCGATAACCCCAAGGTTCTTCATCTTCTCATAGGTTCCCTTATTCATTGCATGAAGAAGGTAAAAGTCCACATAATCTGTTCTTAAGTGCTCAAGCTGTTCAGCAAATACTCTTTTTGCATCTTCAAGAGTCTCAACGGCCCACGGAGGCATCTTTGTAGCAAGGAAATAGCTTTCTCTGGGAAGCTCACTCATAATCTTGCCCACAACACGTTCACTCTGTCCGTTGTGATAAGGCCATGCAGTATCAAAATATCTGACGCCGTTATTATATGCCTTAAGTAAAAGTTTTCTGGTTTCAGTCTCATTTACGGTCTTTCCATCTTCAAGAAGAGGAAGACGCATGCATCCGTAACCGAGCAGGGATGATTCATATCCATTCTTTAATGCTCTATACTCCATTATTACCTCCATACGCTGCCACGCTGTAAACAGAGCGGCATAAATTGTTTATTATAATATCATTATCCAAAAAAAATCCGAAAGACGCAAGTCTTCCGGATTGTACTTTTATCAAAATATAACTCTTTTACAGTTCCACACCGTTCTTTTTAAGAAGTTCTCTTGCACTTTCCACTGAATCCACACCGGTTTTGTTTTTAATGGGTGCAAATTCTTTTTCCCTTACTACTTCGTAGGGGAGACATGAGCTTCCAAGCTTAATCATGTCAAGTACAAGCTGTTCAAACTTACAGCCGTTGGGCTTTTCGGGAGAAACCTCAACACCCTCGGCATTTAAGTAAGGAATCTTCTTTTCAACCACATGATAAGGAAGGCTCTTGCTTACGATTTCTTCAAGCTCGGGAACATTGAAAAGGTAATTAAGTATTACACCGAAGTTGTATACTCTCTCACCTCTTTCATCTAAGGTATCCCTTAACTCAGGGGTAAGTTCATAATATTCAATGATTGAAGGACAACCATCCTCAAGGCAGATAACACCAACCTTTTCGTCAGGATCGTTTTTTCTTATTACCTTGGCACCAATAGTCTTCTTTTCTAAAATGGTGGCGCCTACAAAAACAGGATCTGCAATTCTCTGAAGAACATTATCTACAGCAAATACATTGAGCCACTCAATTCCGCTTTTCTTAACAATATCAAGCATCCCTGTCTTCATCATTGAAAGGAACCAGCCACCGTTACCGTTGGGAGAAACAGCTACCTTGTCTTTTCTCTCAAGAAGAACCTTGCCGTCATAGCCGCAGCAGGGAGCCATTTCCTGCTTGAAGAAATGCACATATTCCTTAGGGTATCCGAAGCAGTTCTTTTCTCCAAAGAATTTAACTGTGGATTCATAGTTTAAGTCACTGGTCATTACAAAAAGATGTACATAGGCTCCGCACTTTTTAACAACATCAAACAGGTTGTTGATAAGGCACTCAAAAATGTAAAGTTCACGATTGATTCCCACATTATACATTCCCTTGGGATCGTTGGAACCGAGTCTGGTTCCCATTCCGCCTGCAAGAAGAACCGCGCCAACTTTTCCTGCCTTTATGGCTTCAACGCCGGCTTTATCGTACTCTTCGTAATTTTTCTCAATATCACTGATTTCAAGAGCCTTAAGAGGAGAAATTTTTCCTCTTTCATCAGGTTTTCCAAAAGCACTTATGTACTTAACAACATCAAAATCAATTCCCTCAATCTGCTTGTAAAGATTTTCCTTAGCTTCAGGGGACAGTTCATTTTCAAAGGCTAAAAGCTGCTCCTGATTAATCTCTTCAAGTTTCTTTCTTACATCCATTAACATTTCCTCCTAATAGTGGTCGTAACAAATAGTCGCAGCCATTTTATCAGCAGCTTCCCGGCCGTCTATTGCCTCAATAATCTTTAAGGCAAAGGGGACCGCACAGCCTGCCGAGCGGCCTGTTACTACGTTTTTATCCCACACAACCTCGTCGCCTGTATATTCGGCGCCCAAAAGCTCCTTTTCATATCCGGGGAAACAGGTTGCCTTTTTCCCCGCAAGGACACCTGCTCTTCCTAAAATTGAGGGTGCAGCACAAATCGCTGCAAGAAGCTTACCCTCCTCATTAAATCTCTTAACATATTTCATAAGAAGATCGCACTTTTCAAGATTTGTATGTCCGGGGCCACCGGGAAGGATAAGCATATCAAAGGTCTTAAACCAAACCTCATCCACCACGAAATCAGTCTTAACAATTATGCTGTGAGAACCGCCCACATGGTGTGAATGACCTACGGAAACAGTTTCCACATCGTAGCCCTGTCTTCTTAAAATATCCACCACGGTAAGTGCTTCTATCTCTTCAAAACGCTCCCCAAAGAAAACACCAATTCTCATAAGAAAATTCCTCCGTACACTCTTTTGCTATAAGAGTAATTATAATAAATTTGCTCCATAATTTCCACATATGTTATAATAATTATCGAAATATTATCTAATAAAGGACTGAATCACATGGAGATTGAAAGAAAATTTTTGGTTGACATAAGTAAGATTTCTTTGAATGAATACCCCTACAAAGAATTAGAACAGGGCTATCTTTCCGTTAACCCGGTGGTGCGTGTAAGAAAGGAAGATAATGAATACTATCTTACTTACAAAGGAAAAGGAATGATGGCAAGGGAAGAATACAATCTGCCCCTTAATAAGGATTCCTATGAACACCTTATTAAAAAAGCCGACGGCAATATTATATCAAAAAAAAGATACCTGATTCCCCTCGGCAAATACACCATAGAGCTGGATGAATTCAAGGCTCCCTTTGCTCCGTTATATCTTGCAGAGGTGGAATTTCCCACAATCGAGGAGGCAAATTCCTTCACTCCTCCTGACTGGTTCACTGAGGATGTTACCTCCAACAGGGAATATCATAACTCCAGCATGAGTATGAGAAAGTTCTAAGAAAAAATTTTATAATTGTTTGTTTTGAAATCAAAAAGTGCCCGAGTCTCACTGACCCGGACACTTTTCTTTTATAAAAAATATATCCCCTATGTATTACGCTAATTTATTTATTCGTTGGTTGCTACGCCTTCGATACCGTCTCTCTTTGCACATGTGTAGCAAAGACGGCTCTTGTTTGCAGCAATACCTTCTTCAACGCTGCCATATACAAGGCTGTCGCTGTTGTTTAAGTGTGAGCAGTCCTGAGAAGTGTGGTAAACCTTTCCGTAAGGAGTCCAGTAAACTATTCCATCAATTGTTTCTGTTGCTGCTGCAAGCTGCTCCTCTGATACAGGGTTGTAGTCAACACTTGTAAGACCTGCAATAACAAGTGCAACAACGCCTGCAACTGCGGCGATTGTCTTAGTCTTCTTGTCAAATGCATTCTTCTTATCTGTAAGAATAAGAATGATGTAAGGTAAGAAAGCAAGAACACTTACGATAAGTCCCATGTTGTTCCATAAGAAGAATTTAACTTTGTTCTTCTCTGAAGCGGGCTTAATGTGATTAGCTTTCTTCCAGCAAATTGAACCGATGATTACAAAGATAAGATCAAGCACCAGTACTGCAATTACAGTTGCGAGAGTGGGCATAAATGTAATATTGATTTTTCCGAAGTACATTAAGAATCCAAGTAATTCACAAACAATTGCAAGCACCCACATAACAATTGCGGTTGCTCTTAATGCTCCTGCATTTCCAACAGGCTTAGCTTCTGTAAGTTTCTTGCCGCTGTTTTCGCTTGCGGCTGTGAGTGTGCGTTCTTTTTTTTCTGCCATTTTTAAATCTCCTTTTTATTAACCCCGTGTGTTCCATCACACGCTACATTTTGTATATCGGCATTATTTTAATATACATTAGGTTGAATTTTCATTTTTTTTAGCCGATAATTATATTAGTTGAGGCAAGAAGCCGCCTCACATGTAATGGAGGAATATTATGGATTTATCAAATATGTTAAGTCTGCTTTCAGGCTCCGCAGTAAATGATGTGAGCAAGAAAACAGGCGCATCAAAGAATGACATTTTAAGCGTACTTACCGTGGCAGCTCCCTTATTAAATAAGGGCGAGGACAAAAAGGCAGTAAGTGCCGCTGCCGCAAAGAAAACAGGCATTTCTTTAGAAACCGTTACCCAGATTCTTACCCTTGCGCTTCCGCTTATTACATCACTTACAAGCACAAATACTGAAGAAGCAAAACCTGCAAACGGCAAGAAAAAGCCTAAACCCGCTGCCGCTTCCAACGCAAATCAAGGCTCAGGACTGCTTCAGGGACTGCTTGGCGGAGGAGACCTTTTAGGTTCTCTTACAAGCCTTCTTGATACTTCCGCTCCCTCTGCAGAGGAACAGGCTGCCACAGAAGAAAAACCGAAGCCCAAGAAAAAGAAAACCACTACCACTGCTTCTTCCTCAACATCCGGCAAGAAAAAACCTGCTGCCTCCACCACAAGCGGTAAAAAGACTACAACTTCCGCAAGCGGCAAGAAAACCACAACTGCAAGTGGCAAGAAAACTACTGCATCAAGCAGCAAGAAGACCACAACTGCATCTAAAAAATAAAACAACGGGGCAGACGCTTAAATTCGTCTGCCCCGAATTTTTAACTTATCTTTGTAATATCCTGGTCCCCTTCCTCCCAGGCCTCCCATTTTTCTCTGCACTTCTTAAAGCACTCTAAAATCTTAGGAGGGAACACACCACAGTCTCCCACATTGATCATATTGAAAGCCACATCCTTTGGATATGCCTTCTTGTATACCTTATCATTTACAAGAGCATCGTAGGTATCGGCTATGGAAATTAACTGTGCTTCAATCGGAATCGCATCACCCTTAAGACCGTCCGGATAGCCGCCACCATCATATTTTTCATGATGGGACCTTACAATCTTATAAAGAACATCATTGTATTCCTCATCCCAGACTCCCTTAAATTCATCAAGAAGCTCAACACCTCTTAATGTATGGGACTTCATGTACTCATATTCTTCATTGGTGAATCTGCCGGGCTTTAATAAAACAGCGTCGGGAATTGCGGTTTTTCCGATATCATGAATTGCACTTGCTGATACGATGATATCAACCTTTTCAGGGGTAAGCTTGTACTCAGGGAAAAGCTTGATCATTTCAAGACCCATTATTTTTACAAGGCCCTTCATGCGCTTTATGTGCTTAACATTTTCCGGATTTCTGAATTCAACCAAACGGCCGATAAATTCCACAATGCCCTCATCGGACTGGCTGTAGCCCGAAGTTCTCACTCCGTCCTTCAAGCCACCTGACGAACCTTTTTTTAGTTTTGCTTCAAGTTCTGCAACTTTTTCGCTTTCCGCAATCAGCTTTTCATTTACGGTATACAGGTCAATATATTTCTTAACCTTCTTTTTAAGAATTGCGGAATCAAAGGGTTTTCTCTTAAAGTCCGTTGCACCGGCTTTTACCACCGCTTTTTCGTTTTTAAGTGAGAAGTCCGCCGAAAGAACAATAAACGGAATTGTATCAAACCAGGCCGCTTTGCCTATCTTTTCAAGGATTTCAACAGCCGTCATATCGTCAATATCCATATCCATTATTACCGCTGCAATTGAGGAATACTCCTTCATAATGATTTCCAGCGCCTTTGAGCCCTTTTCGAATTCACAAACCTCATATTCATCTTCAAATACCTCTGTGAGAATTTCTCTTGAGGCCTCATCTGTATCTGCAATCAGTATTTTATTTCTCATACGCATCACCCTAATTTATATTCTGAAAAATGCCTACTCGGTTTTCAGCCTTTTTGACAGTTACATTCTTTGCTCTTGAGCTCATTATCTTTCTTCCATCAAGATCTATGTATACGTTATCGTACAAATTACCGGTTACCGTAAGCATTGCATCGGAAGTGGCTGCAATATGCTTTATAACCTGCTCCCTCTTAACAGAATACTCATCCTTTTCCAGCCTTAACGTATAGATTGCATTTTCAATCTTTCCATACAGCTCCACTTCACCGCGTTCAGCCTCTGAATATTTCTGAGACAGGCTGGCCTGGCCCTTATAAAGGACATTCAGTTTTCCGTCAAGTTCAGCCAGATGCTCGTCGATCTCTCTCTGGGTCTTTAGCATTTTGTCGGAAATACCCATCCTGATGTTGGTGCGTACACCTGCTTCATTTCCCACATTTACAGCCCTTATATCCTTTGCCGCAAAAATGTTTCCGCCAAGTATCATGCCCTTGTTGCCATGTACCAAAAGTTTATCTTCTGTGCTTATATTACAGTTAAGGCAATAGTTAATATCTATTCCACCGTTTGCCACCACATCAACATTTTCAAGGAACTTGCCTTCGACACGGCCTCCGGCTGACAATTTGCCTGTACCGTTTCCGTTTACACCCTTTTTAAGAACAAGGTCCCCGGCTGCCTTAATGGTTGCATTTTCCACAAAGCCTTCAACAATTACATCGCCGCCGGATTCAATCAGAACACCGTCGCTAACGTCTCCTGATATAAGTATATTTCCCTCGAATCTTACATTTCCAAATGCCTGATTTACGCTCGGTATCGTAAGATTCTTTGATACCGTAAGATTTCCCGGAACATATTCAACGCGACCGTCATACTCTGAGATATATGTTTTTCTGTCAGTTTCAATGTAAAAGCCCATGCCCTTAAGTATGGGAAGCTCTTTACCTCTTTTGGGTACCAGTCTTCTTCCTGTAACCGTATGACCGGCCTCACCGCTTCCGGGTGCATGATAGTAAGCTATCTTTTGTCCTCTCTTAACATGCTCGAACCAATCTATATTCTGGAAATCAACTGACCCGTCAGGTAAGATTGTGGGCGATTTGTCCTTTGCTGTATCAAAGAAAAACTCGTAATGTCCGTCTTCACCGTCAATAGGATTCTTACCGGTTGCAATAATAACATCCTCATCAAGATTTTTACCTGACAAAAGATCGTCCACCATTCTGGCATCTATGTTCTGGGTAATACCCTTTCTTCTTAAGGCCCTTAATAAGTCTTTTCTTGTGTAAGAGCCAAAACTTTCCTTGGAAACTTTGATGAAAGCAGTCATATCATCTCTTGCCACAGTAACAAGAATACCGTCTCTGCTTTCTTCCTCTTCTCCTTCTTCGCTGTCCGTCGTGGTTCCTTTAACTAAAGCCTCTTTTCTTAGTTTTTCCATATAAGGAGCCGGATAGACCAAAGAACAGAATTCGGAAACATCAACTCCCTCCTCAAGGCCAAGACGAATCTGTTCCATTTGGAAGCGATCGTACAAAGGAGACTGATAATAGGATATATCAAGCTGTCTTGAAAGACCCCTTCTTAATTCTCTCATCTGAAGCCAGCTGTACTGCTTTTTAGCATACAGTGCCACATTCAGGCCTTCTCTTAAGCCCTTTGCGATTTCGCTTATTGCTGCCGCTGAGAAATCCACGTCAAGATAACCATGAATATCAAGTTTTTCAGCCAATGCATGTCTTATTTCCGCCAGCTGCTCCGCGTCATATCCTGCAGGAACATATATTGATATATCCACCCCATCGGCAAGTGATTTTCTGATTTCTTTTAAAACGCTTGCGGCATAATCTTTGTATTCCGTTATGTCCGAGCCGTTTTCAAGAGCAAGTCTTAACTCGTGCATTCTGTCCGCTTCAATTGTCGGTGCGTCAAAACGCGATACATCAAGACCAAGGCTTAAGCCCCTTCGTATTTCCTCTAATTGGAACCAGTCATAATCTATTTTTGCATAGGGCGCCATATTAAGGCCTTCAGTAAGGCCAAGTCTTAACTGATACATGCAGGCAGCATTCAATTCTGCTTTTGCATATATGGCAACATCAATTCCCGAATCCATGCCCAGGCCGATTTCATCAATCTGGGCTTCCGAAAATCCCCTATTTAAATAAGCTTCTCTTTCTTCTGAATTCACCCGAATCTCCCTCTTTCATGCGAGTAAATAATGCTCCAAGGTGATTCTATCAAAAGCTTATTACAAAAAAAGCAAAAAAAGCGGGAGAATCGCCTCCCGCCTGAATATTTTTTATTATCTGTTATAAATTTTTGTAAGATTTGCTATTTCTTTCGCTAGTTTTTTGGATGCTGCGCCCTTTTTCATTCTCCACTGCCAGTTTCCCCCAAGGATTGAGGGCTTGTTTATGCGCCCCTCAGCTCCTATATTAAGGAAGTCCTGCATAAGAATTATTGCTGTGTCACAGACCGAAGCATAGGCCTGCCTTATGAGAGCCATGGCCATCTTTTCAGGAGCAGTTTCATTTACATAGCTTTCAAGATACCTTGCGGTTTTCTTATCCTCTGTAAGGATTCTTTCATACCAGCCACGGGTGGTTTCATTATCATGGGTACCTGTGTAAATAACCCTGTTATTATCAAGCATATGGGGAAGATATTCACAGGTATTGTCGCTTGAAAAGGCAAACTGCAGTACCTTCATGCCGGGATAGCCTGTTCTTTTTACCATACGCCTTACGGAATCCGTTAAGAAGCCCAAATCCTCCGCAATAATCGGTTTGTCGCCGCATTTTTCTTTAATGGTCTTAAACAAATCATATCCGGGGCCCTTCTTCCACCTTCCGAATTCTGCTGTGGGGTCACCATAGGGGATTGCATAATACTGGTCAAAGCCTCTGAAATGGTCGATTCTGACCACATCAAAAAGTTCAAAGCAACAGGAAATGCGCTTTAGCCACCAGTCATAACCGGTTGACTTATGATAGTCCCATCTGTATAAAGGATTGCCCCAGAGCTGGCCGGTGGCCGCAAAGGGGTCCGGAGGACAACCGGCCACCATATTGGGCCTTATGTCTTCATTTAAGTCAAAAAGTTCCGGTGAGGCCCATACATCCGCAGAGTCTGCTGCCACATATATTGGTATGTCACCGATAATCTCTATACCCTTTTCATTTGCATACTTTTTAAGAGCCATCCACTGCTTCTTAAAGAAATACTGTAAAAAGAAATAGAATTCCACATCCTTTTCAAGAAGCTTCGAATACTTATCTACAGCCTTCTTTTCGCGCTTCTTTATGTCTTCATCCCACTCATAAAAGGCTTTGCCGCCAAAATGGTTTTTAAGAGCCATAAAAAGAGCATAATCCTTAAGCCAGAAAGCGTTTTCTTTGCAAAAGCTTTTATATTCTCTGTCAGAAGACAAATCGCTGTTTGAATATGCCAGTCTTAAAAGTTTGTATCTTTTATCATAAAGAGCTTCATAATCTACTCTCTCGGATGCTTTAGGGCTAAGCTTCTTACAGTCTGCTTCGGTTATATACCGAAGCGCTACGAACTCATCCACATCAATAAAATAGGGATTTCCCGCAAATGTAGAGAATGACTGATAGGGTGAATCTCCGTAGCCTGTCGGGCCCAAGGGCAGAATCTGCCAGTATTTTTGATTAGCTTCACAAAGAAAATCCACGAAATCATAGGCTTCCTTTGAGAAGGAACCGATTCCGTACTTTGAAGGCAGTGAAAAAATCGGTAAAAGAATGCCGCATTTACGCATAATAGTCTCCATTAGTCCATGGTCTTTAAGTGCCAAATGTCCCTGTTATAGTCCATAATAGTTCTGTCTGATGAGAAAAAGCCTGCCTTGGCAATGTTTACAAGCATCATCTTCTTCCACTTTGAACGCTTCTCATAGGCTTTGAAGGCTTCATCCTTCTTCTCAATGTACTCTTCAAGGTCTAAAAGTGTCATAAACCAGTCCTTATTAAGAAGCTCGTTGTAAAGTCTTTCAAGGTTTTCCTTAAGACCTACCTTTAAGCACTTTTCTCCCACGATGAAGTCAACCGCTCTCTTAATGGTCTTTGAATTGTTGTAGTAATCCCTTGAAACATAATCCGCCTTCTTATAGTGATTGATAACGGTTTTAGAGTCCTTACCGAACATAAAAATGTTATTCTTTCCTACAAGGTCTCTTATTTCAACATTGGCTCCATCAGCAGTTCCTAAAGTAATAGCTCCGTTAAGCATGAATTTCATATTACCGGTACCGGAGGCTTCCTTGGAGGCCAAAGAAATCTGTTCGGAAATATCACAGGCAGGAATGATTTTTTCCGCATAAGCCACATTATAGTTCTCAACAAAAAGAACCTTCATATAAGGGCTTACCTCAGGATCGTTATTAATAATTTCCTGAAGGCAGAGGATAAGATGAATCACATCCTGCGCAATTATATAAGCCGGGGCAGCCTTTGCGCCAAAAATAAATGTCATGGGAACCGAAGGCTTGTTACCCTTTTTGATTTCAAGGTACTTATGAATAATATAGAGAGCATTCATCTGCTGTCTCTTGTACTCATGCATTCTCTTGGTCTGAACATCAAATATTGAATAAGGGTCAATCTGTACCCCTTCTTTTTCCAGAATATAATCGCAAAGCTGCTTTTTCTTAACCTGCTTTATCTCTGCAATTCTGTCAAGAACCATCTCGTTATCAGCAAACTCCATGAGTCTTTCAAGCTGGAAGGAGTCCTTCTTATAACCGTTTCCGATAAGTGAGCTGATATAATCTGAAAGCTCATGGTTACAGGAAAGAAGCCATCTTCTGAAGGTGATACCGTTAGTCTTGTTATTAAATTTTTCAGGATAGAGCTTGTAAAAATGATTAAGCTCTGTCTTTTTAAGAATCTCTGTATGAAGAGCAGCCACACCGTTAACAGAAAATCCGTAATGGATGTCAATGTGGGCCATGTGTACACGATTTTCCTTGTCGATGATAAAGGTCTTTTTGTTCTTTGAAACAAGGCGTGCCTTTCTGTCAAGTTCCTTAATGATGGGAACAAGCTGTGGAACAACCTCCTCAAGATACTTTAAGGGCCACTTTTCAAGGGCTTCCGCAAGAATTGTGTGGTTAGTGTATGCACAGGTCTTTGATACCACATCAATGGCTTCATCCATGGTAAAGGCCTTATCATTTACAAGAATACGGATAAGTTCGGGGATAATCATTGTGGGATGGGTATCATTAATCTGTATTGAACAAAAGTCATACATTCTTCTTAAGTCATATTGCTTTTCCTTAAGTTCCTTAAGAATAAGCTGGGCTGCATTTGAAACCATGAAGTACTGCTGGTAGATTCTTAAGAGATTACCTGCTTCATCGGAATCGTCGGGATAAAGAAAAAGTGTAAGATTCTTTTCAATGTCTGTTTTGTCAAAAATAATGCCCTGATCGATTATTGACTCATCAACACTTTCAATATCAAAAAGATGAAGCTTGTTTGTGCCCTTTCTGTAGCCAAGAACATCAATATCATAAAGTTTTGAAGTAACTGTAAACTTGCCGAAATGTACAGGGAAGGAAATTCCTGTATCCTCAAGCCAGGACTTTTTCTCAATCCATTCATCAGGCTCTGCCTTCTGAAGTTTGTTCTTAAATACCTGCTTAAAAAGACCAAAGTGATAATTTAAGCCGATACCATCGCCCTGATATCCAAGGGTGGCAATTGAATCAAGAAAGCAGGCTGCAAGACGGCCAAGACCGCCGTTTCCAAGAGCAGGTTCAGGCTCATACTCTTCAACTTCACTTAACTTCTTTCCTTTTTTTGCAAGAACTTCATTTATCTTGTCATAAAGTCCTAAATTAATAAGGTTATTTGATAAAAGCTTTCCGATAAGGAACTCCGCAGATATGTAATAAACCTTTTTATCTCCTGAAATGGGCTCCGAAAGCTCTGTCATTTCTCTTGTAAGCATTAAAAGAATGTAGTAAATCTCTTTGTTTGTACATTCTGAAATTGTTTTTCCGTAGAAAGTTTTTGCTCTGTCCTCAAGCTCGGTTTCCATGTTCATAAGCATAACTTCCTGCTGCATTTCCGCTCTTAAACTCATTGTTTCCTCCATTGCACAATATATTCTAAAAGACGCATTTTCGTGCGTCTTTTAACAAAACTACTATTTATCGATTTTTCTGTTCTGTATTTCAAGCATTATGGTTCCTGCAATTACCACGATGACACCGAATACTGACATACTCATATCATAATCGCATAACCATAATCTCTTACATATGAAAAAAATTGCAATAGTGACAACTGCTATTACAGCGTCAAGAATCATCCTTCTGCGCCTTTTCATATATCACTTTTCCTCCGGGTTCCCAGTTTCGTCCTGCATAGCCCTTTTATTGGCAATGGCTCTGAGTGCCGCATATACTGCATATATGCCGATTACGAGCAAAACCGCCCAGTGAACATTGCAATGTGACGCAACAGTCTCGGGCACCGGATCATCAATTATTTCAATTATCTCTGTGGCAGAAGCCTGCGCGGGAAGACACATAAACAGCGAAAACACTGCTGCCACTGACTTGAATACATTTTTCATACACCTCAAAAACTCCCAAAAATCCATTTATACGTGAGCCATTATACACAAAAAGTATTATATTTTCAACATACGCAAAAAACCTGATACTGTTTTTATTGTAGAAAACAATCTTAGGCTGTAATATGTTCCTATGGCAAACATAATACTCGATTCAAGAAAACTGATGGTCTACGAGGACCTTAAATATTTATGTGAATATACAAAAAAAGCGCCTGACTTTTGTGATTCCCTGTGGAACGAACTTTTGAAAAAGGAAGGGCTCTACGAGGAATTCCTTTTTTATATAGACAACCACTGCATAAACGATAAGCTTTCCGTTAACGGTTATTCCATTACAGACATCTATGTTTACATGTTGGGAAGATTTAATCTTCTTAATGATACAGGCAAAAATACTGCTGCCTGCAGCAGGGATTCCGTAATACTTGACTGCTTTGCACTTATGGCCCGTTTAATTGATAATCCTGAAGAAACGATTAAACTCTTAGATTCAGACGAAGGAATGGATTTATTATAATAACAGAAAATCAAAACCCGGCAGTTAACGCTGCCGGGTTCACTTTTTATTTAACTACGATATTAAGAATCTTGCCTTTTACATAGATTTCCTTAACAATGGTTTTTCCTTCAATGAAGGAAATAACCGAAGGAACTTCCTTAGCTCTCTTAAGAACAGAAGCCTGATCCTCATCCACACCTATTGAAAGTGTGCCTCTTACCTTACCGTTAACCTGAACACCGATTTCAACGGAATCTTCCTTAACAGCATCCTCGTCATATACGGGCCATGATTCAAAGGCAATTGTATTATCATGTCCTAAAATCTGCCACATTTCCTCACCGATATGAGGAGCGATGCAGGATAACATCTTTACAAAGCCTTCCTTGTAGCTTACAGGGCACTTGCCTGCCTTATAGGCCGCATTCATGAAAATCATCATCTGAGCAATTGCTGTGTTAAAGCCAAGCTGTTCGAAGTCTGAAGAAACCTTCTTAACGGTCTGGTGATATATCTTCTTAAGGGTTTCATCAGTCTCTTCGCCGTTGGTCTCTTCATCAGTAATGAAGGTCCATACACGATTTAAGAACTTTCTGGCACCCTCAACACCCTGCTGTGACCAGGGCTTTGAAACCTCAAGCGGTCCCATGAACATTTCGTATAATCTTAAGGTGTCTGCACCGAAATCTCTTACGATATCAGAAGGGTTAACTACGAATTCAGGGAAACGCTTACCCATTTTGATACCGTTGGCACCAAGAATCATACCCTGGTGAACAAGCTTCTTGAAGGGTTCCTTTGTGGGAGCAAGACCCTTGTCGTAAAGATATCTGTTCCAGATTCTTGAATACATAAGATGGCCAACCGCATGCTCAGGTCCGCCTATGTAAAGGTCAACGGGCATCCAGTGCTTTAAGAGCTCCTGATTAGCAAACTCGTCGTTATTGTTTGGATCTATATATCTGAAGTAGTACCAGGAAGAACCTGCTGAGCCTGGCATTGTTGAGGTTTCTCTCACGCCCTTCACGCCGTCTTTTTCATACTGCTTCCATTCTGTCGCATTTTCAAGGGGAGCCTTACCATTCTTACCCTTGTAGTCCTCAAGTTCGGGAAGAACCAAAGGAAGTTCTGCATCATCGAGAACATGAATGTTTCCGTCTTCACCGTGAACCACAGGAACGGGTTCACCCCAGTAACGCTGACGTGCAAAAATCCACTCACGGAATCTGTAGTTAACTGTTCTCTTTGCAACACCCATTTTTTCAAGCTTTGCGGTAATTGCTTCTTTGGCATCTTCTACAACCATGCCTGTGAATTCTTCGGAATTAATGAGCTTTAAGCCCTTTCCGAGATAATCATACTTTTCGAAGGCCTTTTCTGAAACATCTGCTCCGTCAATAACCTGAATCATTTCAATATTGTGTGCAATAGCATACTCAAAGTCACGCTGATCGTGTGAAGGAACTGCCATAACAGCACCTGTACCATAGCTTGCAAGAACGAAGTCACCAATGAACATTCTTACTTCCTTGCCATTTATGGGATTGATACAGTGAACACCCTTTAATTCGCAACCGGTCTTTCCCTTATTTAATTCTGTACGATCCATATCACTCTTTGTGACTGTTTCGTTGATGTATGCTTCAACCTCTTCTCTGTTTTCAACACGGTCAAGAAGTCCCTTTACGATTTCTCCGTCGGGAGCAAGTACCATGAAGGTAATACCGTAAATTGTCTCGATACATGTGGTAAATATTGAGAACTTTCCGCCACCAACAATGTCAAATTCAACTTCAACACCGGTGGACTTACCAATCCAGTTACGCTGAATTTCCTTAGTGGATTCGGGCCAGTCGATTTCTTCAAGACCCTCAAGGAGCTTCTCTGCAAAAGCAGGCTGGTTAATAACCCACTGCTTCATGTTCTTTCTTACAACCGGATATCCGCCACGCTCTGACTTACCGTCGATAACTTCATCATTTGAAAGAACTGTACCAAGCTCTTCGCACCAGTTAACGGGCATATCAACATATTTTGCATAACCGTCAAGGTAAAGCTGCTTAAATATCCACTGTGTCCACTTGTAGAACTCAGGATCTGATGTTGCTACCATCTTGGACCAGTCATAGTCAAAGCCCAGTTCCTTAAGCTGCTTACTGAAGGTTTCTATATTTTTCTGAGTAAAACCATTGGGATGGTTACCGGTACTAACCGCATACTGCTCAGCAGGTAGTCCGAATGAATCATAACCCATGGGATGTAGTACGTTATATCCCTGCATTCTCTTCATTCTTGACATAATATCTGTTGCGGTATAGCCCTCCGGATGTCCGGCATGAAGGCCTACGCCTGAAGGATAGGGGAACATATCAAGAGCATAAAACTTAGGCTTGGAAAAATCCCAAACGTCTGTCTTGAAAGTCTTGTTTTCTTCCCAGTATTTCTGCCACTTGGGCTCAATCTCCTTCGGATTGTAAAGTCTTTCTCCGTTTTTCATGATTACGTATAATCCAATCATCTTAGATGGTGATTGGATTTATTCCTTTCTCCCAGTTATCACTGGGTATCTAAATCCATCTCTGATATATTTTGAAAAGGCACTGTGGATCTGTATTTTCATATTTACAGCTTTGACTGTCA
>JAZLLV010000033.1:0-49630 GCA_045598365.1 Lachnospiraceae bacterium | reverse complement strand
TCTCTTTTTGTGATATTATAATCACGTATTTTTCCAGCATGATTGTATATGCCTGTAAATAATTTCTTGTGTATAGAGATATATTCATTTGGAGTAAAACTAAATGCTTTTTCTGATAAAATCTTAGCTATTCGAAGCGCCACTTTATCCGCCTCCTCGGTTCTATCGTCCGTATCTGTTTTCGGATTTTCTTCGTAATAGCTATTTAATAATTCACTGGCTTCATCAATAGAAATGTCACCCTCAATATTTCTAATCGCCGTATCAATAAGGTATTTTGATGTTGTAAGTCCATCAACGGCCTGCAAGCCAATCGCCGTATGCCAGGCATATCCTTTGTCTCGTTTCTCTGGTTCAGACTCTTTTATATATTCCTTAAATGGATCTCTGTCCATACAAACTCCTCCTACTAGTCTTTTTATTAATCCAAAACTAAAATTTAATGCCCATTACATACCCAAATGTAGTTGGTGACAAGTTGTCACCAACTACATATTTACGAATTGATTTATGACTTCTACTGTTAATTGAGTGAACTCTTCTATATCACTAATGTTCTTTTCAAAGGGGATATGCAAAAACAGCATCTTCGAAGATTTTCCATTTTCCACCAAGTAATTAAGACCGTGCCAGTATATATTATTACAAAATGAATTGCCTGGTTTTATAGATTTCTCTGCTTCAATACCACTTTTCTTAAATAGCTCAGATAAAGTACCGCAATCAGCTGAAGAATACAATGTAGTATCACCATGGGCTTCTGTTTCAATTCTAATCGCATCAGTTATTCCCGGTTTCTGCCCAATACAAATAATGTAATCGTAATTTTTTTCACTAAGCTTATTGAAAAGTATCTCAACATCTTTCATTTTATCACTAGGCAAGGCCAGTTTATCATATAATAAATTCTCTGAAAGTGTCTCTGCTGATGTTTCCGAAAAAAAAACTATTAAGACTCTGCGCTGACTGCACAGTTTCTCGTATGCAAGTAGATATCTGAGAAGCCTCGGAATATAATCAGGAGGCACTCTTCGTCCCGTTTCCCAATCTTGAATTGTTCGAACAGAAATGCCAACATGCTCAGCAAACTCACGCTGATTCATTCCTACAGAATTCCTCAATTCTTTTATAATAGCAGACGATGATTTCATTTATCCATCCTTCCTGCCGCTTAAATCTTCCAATTCAAGAAAACGGTCAAAATCGCTAGTATATAGTCTGTCTTGAATTATCCTATATTTTTCAAACTCAGCTTCTGCATGATTTTGAGCCTTCTTCGCTGAGATTTTTCCGTTTCCTTGTAAAATGCCGTAATCCATCAATTTCAAAAATTCGTTTAATCTCTTTTCCCAATCTTCCATGGTCATCGGTATCTGTCTCTCCGCTTGTAATTCAGCCATATCAAGATAGGAAGATACTAATCTTGATAGTTTTCTTAATTCATCCTCAGACAAATAATTTTTTGCAACTATAACATCATACTTATGAATTTTACTATTTGGAGAACCTTCCCATGTTTCTAACCCCATATGCTCCTTCGTGGCGTCCGCTCGATCATATATTAGCTCCGCAGCTGTCTGTCCATGTATTGCAAAATGAAGCTTATTCTGAACAGCAGAAAAAACACGTTTTGTAGTATTAGACGATGCATCATAATCTATTGAAGTTGCATAAATATCTGTTATCTTTTGATAGAACGTTCTTTCTGAAAGCCTAATCTCGCGAATACGCTCTAATAACTGTTCAAAATATTGTTTTGTAAGAATGGTACCACCTCGTTTAAGTCGCTCATCATCCATTGCAAAACCTTTAATCGTATATTCTTCTATAATATCATTGGCCCATTTTCTAAACTGGACTGCCTTAGGAGAATCCACCTTATTTCCAACAGCAATAATAGTTTTTAAATTATAATGATTTGTATCGTATGATTTCCCATCAGAAGCAGTTATTCGAAATTTTCGAATAACTGAATTCTCATCTATTTCTCCATCAGCAAATGCCTTTTTTATATGGTAGTTTATAGTATTGGTCTCAACGTTATAGAGAACACCCATCATTTTCTGAGTCATCCATACATTTTCATCTGCATAGATAGCCTCAACACCACTCTCCCCTGTGGCAGTAATAAATGTAAGGTACTCTGCTGCACTAGATCTAATGCTTACCTCTTTCTTCATAATAGTAACCACCTTCCCATGTAAAAATACACTATGTATTATATCAAATCTCTTTCAATACGGCAATGCCGTATTATATAAAGATGCCTATCATTTTTTGATGATAGGCATGAATAATAATTTATAGCATTAAATTAAAATTTATTATTGTTCTAAAAATAGGAACGTCTAATTCTAAAAATGCACTCGCCCTTCCCGATTATAAATTGAGTCGCCACAATTGAATTATTATAGTTTAACTCACTTATGACGATTTCTGCCTGCAAGCTTTCTGTTGATTTGACTTCTTTTTTCTTTTTCTTAAACATACTTTGTCACTTCCTTTTCTTAAGGCCTTAACCTGCACAGTATAATAGCATTCTCCGTTCATCAAATAGATTTTAACATATATGCGTATATTAATAAAAAGGTTCGCTGATATAGAAAAAGCCATAAGCGACAACAATCGCCTATGGCTCATTTTTATGCAACCAAGTCCTGAATCCAAACCCTCTTCTTAAGGAGGATATAACCGATAAGAACCTTTACTAAATCCAAAGAAAGGACTATTGCGTACAACGGAATGATTGTTATGGGTGTAAATCTGCTGAGTACAAAAGCAATCGGCCAGCAGAGCACCCACAGGTAAACCGAATCAAACAGGAAGGTAATAACTGTTTTACCGCCGGACCTAAGTGTAAAGTAAGCCGCATTTAAGAATGCGCCCACCGGCATGAAGACCGCTGCGATTCGCATAAGAACCACCGAAAGATCTCGTATTTCCTGAGTGGTATTGTAAAGAAGCGGGAAAACAGGGGCAAAAACAACAAGAATTGCACCCATAACAGCGGAAGCAAGTACCGCAATTGTAATAAGCTTTCTGTCTGTATCCACAACCTCATCCATATTACCGGAACCAAGTATCTGACCAATGATAATAGCCACCACATTACCCATGGTAATGAGAACTACATTAAACATATTCACAATAGTATTGGATATGTTAAAGGCCGCTATAACCTCAAGACCTCTTGTGGAGTAACACTGGGTAAGCATCGACATACCAAGGGACCACATGAATTCATTGAGGAAAAGAGGAGTTCCAAGCTTAATTATCTTCCAGGCAAGTGCCTTCGGAATAGTAAAGTGCTTATAAAGTCCAACTGCAAAAGAAGCTCTTTCCTGATGTGTATGTGTCCAGATTACCACAATGAGCAGTTCCACAATTCTTGAAACGTTTGTGGCAACGGCCGCACCTACAACGCCCAATTCAGGGGCACCGAAGTGACCGAAAATAAGAACATAGTTAAGGCAAAGGTTTGTAAACACCGCAACCAGGCCCGCGTACATGGGAAGCTTTGTCTCACCTGCTTCACGAAGTGTGCCCGCGTAGGCACAGGTAATGCCAAAGGGAATAAGTCCAAAGAGCATTACATAGAGGTAATCCTTTGCATATAAAAGGGTTGCCTCAAGGTCAAGGCCCTGACCGTTGTCTGTTAAGAACATTTTTATGAGCGGCTCATCAAAAAGAAGAAAAGCCACAATTCCAATCAGGGAAATGATGCCCACAATAATAAGCTTAAATCTGACGGTATGCCTTACACCCTCATCATTTTTCTGGCCCACATACTGGGCAGTAAAAATGCCGGGGCCGGAAGTGGCTCCGAAAAGTGCCAGGTTAAACACAAACATAAGCTGGTTAACAATGGCAACACCGGACATCTGCTCTGTTCCCACCTTACCAACCATAATATTATCAAGGAGGTTAACAAAGTTACTGATACCGTTCTGAATAATAATCGGCACCGCAACCGCCAGCACCATCATATAAAATTTTTTATCACCAAAATATTTTTTCATAGTGGTAAACCAGGCTCAATACGCCTTATTTCCAGAATTTTTTCTTCTTGCTGTCATCTGAATTGTTGCCAGATGAGGCGTTTTTTGCTGCATTTAAGGAGTCGCCCGTAAGTGCATCAAACTGCTTTAATAATTCCTTAGCCTCGTGGGAAAGCTTCTCGGGAGTCTGAACCACAAAGGTTACATAGTGGTCACCTCTTACGTCCTTGTAACGAAGAGAAGGAACACCCTTGCCCTTTAAGCGGATTCTGGAATCCGTCTGGGTACCGGGCTTAACATCGTAGGCAATCTTTCCGTCAACGGTGTCGATAATAACTTCGCCGCCAAGTGCTGCCACCGCAAAGGAAATAGGAACCGTTGAATAAATATTGGTATCCTGACGCTGGAAAATAGGATGATCCTGGATGATTACCTCAACCAGCAGATCTCCTCTGGGGCCGCCGTTGCTGCCGGGCTCGCCCTTTCCGCTTATTCTTACACTCTGGCCGTTGTCTATACCTGAAGGAATTGAAACCATGATTTTCTTACGGTTTGCCACATAACCTGAGCCACCGCAGTCAGGACATTTTTCCTTAACAATCTTACCGGTTCCTCTACAATCAGGACAGGCTGAAACGTTTCTTACAGTGCCAAAGAAGGACTGAGAGGTATAAACCACCTGGCCCTGACCCTTACATTTGGGACAGGTTTCGGGCTTTGTACCGGGCTTTGCGCCTGTACCGTGACAGGATGAACATTCATCCTTAAGGGTAAGCTCAATTTCCTTTTCAACACCGAAAACAGCTTCAGTAAATGATATTTTAACACTGGTACGAAGGTTGGCACCCTTTATGGGGCCATTGCTTCTGCCGCCTCTTGTGCTGCCACCGCCACCGAAAAAGCTGCCGAATATATCACCGAAAATATCGGAAAAGTCGGCTCCGTTAAAGTCAAAACCGCCGAAACCGCCACCGCCGGCGCCGCCATCGAAGGCCGCATGACCGAACTGATCATACTGTCTTCTCTTCTCAGCATCGCTTAATACGGCATAGGCTTCGGAAGCTTCCTTAAACTTTGCTTCCGCTTCCTTGTCTCCGGGATTTACGTCCGGATGGTACTTTTTGGCAAGCTGTCTGTATGCTTTTTTAAGAGCGTCGTCGTCGGCATTTTTGTCAACGCCCAACACTTCATAATAATCACGTTTTTGTTCTGCCATCTTTTAACTCCAAAAAGCGGGGCGAGATAATGCCCGCCCCTCTTTAGTATTTTTAGTACAAATTAAACCTCTCTGTAGTCGCCGTCAACAACGTCTTCAGCGCCTGCATCCTGAGTAGGAGCTTCCTGGTAGCCACCCATGCCGCCCATGTCGGGACCTGCCTGAGCGCCCTGAGCCTGCTGCATGTTCTCATACATCTTTGTGAAGAGAGACTGAGCACTCTGGGTAAGCTTTTCTTTTGCTGCCTTAAGTTCATCAACTTCGCTGTCGCTCATTTCCTTGTCCTTTGTTCTGTCAAGGATTGCCTTTACAGCATCAAGGTCTGCCTGAACGCCTGCCTTGTCGCTTTCTGAAATCTTATCGCCAACTTCGTTAAGAGCCTTTTCTGTCTGGAATACGAAGGAGTCAGCGTCATTTCTTGCATCGATTGCTTCCTTACGCTTCTTATCCTGTGCTTCGAATTCTGCAGCTTCCTTAACTGCTCTGTCGATTTCAGCATCGCTCATGGATGAGCCTGCGGTAATGGTAATGTGCTGTTCCTTACCTGTTCCAAGATCCTTTGCAGATACGTTAACGATACCGTTAGCATCAATATCAAAGGTAACTTCAATCTGAGGGATACCTCTCATTGCCGGAGGGATACCGTCAAGTCTGAACTGTCCAAGGGACTTATTGTCACGGGCGAACTGTCTCTCACCCTGT
Organism: Lachnospiraceae bacterium; assembly: GCA_045598365.1. Classification (GTDB taxonomy): domain Bacteria; phylum Bacillota; class Clostridia; order Lachnospirales; family Lachnospiraceae; genus UBA1258. The sequence goes on along the minus strand of JAZLLV010000033.1, from coordinate 43,714 downwards.
ACTACGTTAATGTCAACTGCTGTCTGGTTATCAGCTGCAGTGGAGAAGATCTGGCTCTTCTTTGTAGGAATGGTTGTATTTCTTTCAATAAGTCTTGTAGCTACGCCACCCATTGTTTCGATGGAAAGTGAAAGGGGTGTAACATCAAGAAGAAGGATGTCTGTAACTCCTGCTTCACCTGCAAGCTTACCACCCTGAACCGATGCACCGAGTGCAACACATTCATCTGGGTTAAGTGACTTTGAAGGCTCCTTACCGGTAAGCATTCTAACCTTATCCTGAACTGCGGGAATTCTTGTGGAACCGCCAACCAAAAGAACCTGTCCTAAGTCTGCTGCTGTTAAGCCTGCATCCTTTAAGGCGTTCTGTACGGGGATAGCTGTTCTTTCTACAAGGTCATGTGTAAGTTCGTCAAACTTAGCACGGGTTAAATTCATATCAAAGTGCTTGGGTCCTTCGCTTGTTGCTGTAATGAAAGGAAGGTTAATGTTTGTTGTGGTTGCTGAAGAAAGCTCCTTCTTAGCCTTTTCTGCTGCTTCCTTTAATCTCTGAAGAGCCATCTTATCGTTTGAAAGGTCAATGCCTTCTGCCTTCTTAAATTCAGCAAGCATCCAGTCTGTGATCTTTGCATCGAAGTCGTCACCGCCAAGGAAGGTATCACCGTTTGTTGAAAGAACTTCGATAACACCGTCGCCGATATCAATGATAGATACATCGAAGGTACCGCCGCCAAGGTCGTAAACCATGATCTTCTGCTCTTTTTCGTTATCAAGACCATATGCAAGAGCTGCTGCTGTGGGCTCGTTGATAATACGCTTTACATCAAGACCTGCAATCTTACCTGCATCCTTTGTAGCCTGACGCTGAGCATCGTTGAAATATGCGGGAACAGTGATAACTGCCTCTGTAACCTTCTCACCAAGGTAGCTTTCTGCATCAGCCTTTAACTTCTGAAGAATCATGGCTGAAATCTGCTGAGGAGAGTAGTTCTTGTTGTCAATTGTACGTCCTCTGTCAGTACCCATATCTCTCTTGATGGAAGAAATTGTCTTCTCTGCATTTGTAACAGCCTGACGCTTTGCAGGCTCACCGATTAATCTTTCACCGGTTTTTGAAAATGCTACAACCGAAGGGGTAGTACGTGCGCCTTCAGCGTTAGCGATAACGGTGGGCTTACCACCTTCCATAACAGCTACGCAGCTGTTTGTAGTACCTAAGTCGATACCAATAATCTTACTCATTTCTATTTCCTCCTGACCTGTTATTTGTTTATGATACAACTGACACCATGCTGTGTCTTACAACTGTGTCATGATATGTGTAACCCTTTTGAAGTTCTTCGGCTACTGTTCCGCTTTCAAGTTCGTCGTTTTCAACCTGCATTACAGCGTTGTGTAAATTCGGATCGAATTCGGCGCCCTTTGCTTCAATAGGTTTAACGCCCAAGTTATCAAGCTCTGTCATGAGCTGCTTGTAAATTTTTGCCATTCCGTCTGCAAAAGCACTTTCCTTTTCAGCTTCGGGAATTGCTGCAAGACCTCTTTCAAAATTATCAACCACGGGCAGAATCTTTTCGATTACATTCTTGGCTCCCAGGTCAAACATTGCGGCCTTTTCCTTTTCTGTTCTGTTTCGGAAGTTCTGGAATTCAGCTATTTGTCTTAAATTTCTGTCTTCCATGTCCTTTATTTTTTCCTTAAGTTCCTTAACGGCTCTGCTTTCCTGATCCTCAGAAGCTTCATCCTCGGCTTCTTCAGTCTCTTCGGTATCAGAAACTTCCTCTTCAGCAGTTTCTTCCGCAGGAGTTTCTTCGTTAAGCTCTTCCTTATCGAGAGTTTCCTTTGTTTCTTCTGTCAAGTCCTTCATTCCTTCCTGTTCGAAGAATCATTTTATTGTCAAAATAAAAAGATTCGTCATTTTTTATACAAAGAATCAAGCTGATTCATCATATTCTTAAGTGTACCAACAACCTTGTCGTAGTCCATTCGCTTGGGACCCACAATTCCGATGGTGCCCTTCATGCCCTCGTCAAGCTCGTAGGTGGCTGTTACCACGCTGCAGTCCTTAAGGCCCTCAACCGGAGCCTCCTCTCCGATATATACCTGAATACCAGTGGTATTACCTGCCAGATGCGTAAGTGCCAGCTCATTTAAGGGAGCTTTCTCTTCAAAGGTGTGAAGAAGCTGTACCGCATGATCTCTGTCGGAAAGTTCAGGATATTTAAGAATGTTATTGGCGCCGCTTGTATATATCTCAAGGTCGTCACCTGCGTGAATGGCTTCCGCCACCGCGTCGATTACATCACTTACTATATCCGAATGAATTCCTGCCATTTTCTTAATGTTTGAAATCATTCCAAGGCTGATTTCCTCAATACTGAGACCGTTAAGGTTGGTATTAAGAAGAATATTGAGCTTAAGAAGAGTTTCATCATCAAGAGTGTCTTCCGTGGGAATCATGTGGTTCTTGATAACATTGCCCTCTGTAACAATTACCGCAAGAAGATTTCTTGAGTCAACCTTTGAAAGCTGAATGAACTTAAGCTTGTTAAGGTTATAGGAGGGGGCGCTTATCATGGTGGCGTAATTGGTATTAACTGCTAAAACCTTTGCCACCTGCTTAAGGAGATTGTCGATCTTGTCTTCCTTTTCAAGAAGAAGCTCCTTCATTTCCTCAACTTCACGCTCTTTTTCTTCAAGCATTTTGTCTACATACAGTCTGTAGCCCTTATCGGAAGGGATACGGCCCGCAGAGGTATGGGGCTGAATAATATAGCCGGTTTCCTCAAGATCTGCCATTTCATTACGAATGGTGGCGGAACTTAAATTTAGGTCCGTGTATTTCGAAATGGTACGGCTGCCCACCGGCTCGCCGGTTTCGAGGTAGTTACGAACTATTGCCTGTAAAATTTTTACTTTACGATCATCTAATTCCACTCTGTCACGCTTTCAAAAACTTTGTTTCCGGCTTGTTAGCACTCATTTATATCGAGTGCTAACATCTACTGATACACTACACCGCCTTATAAGAAATGTCAACAAATTACGCTGTTACAATTATAAAAAGAATATAAAAAGAGCCGGTGCAACCACATAAACAATGCATTGCACCGGCAGATAAACTTTCAGACAGTATCAGTTATTTAAATATTCCATAAGAGCATCATAATTCTTTTCAGCTTCTTTATAGCCCTCTTCATAAAGGGCAGTAAGCTTGTCCTTATCCTTTTCAAGGCGGCCGATATTACCTTCCTCCAAAGGCCTTATTAAGAAGATTTTTCCCTCGCGGGCTTCCTTCTCTATATAATCAAGGACCTCATTGTATGCTATATGGCGGTTCTTCATAAGTTCGTACACCTTGGGATATTTCATGTAGCGTACCTTAAGAAGCTTAAGGGTCTTTTCGGGACTTCTTCTATAGCCCACAGCCTTGGTCATTACCACAATATTCTTCTTATTGCCGTCGGCCTCACTTCTTCTAATTGGTATGGAGTCTGATATTCCTCCGTCAAGGTAAAGCTTGTCACCGATACGTACATTTCTTGATACAAGGGGAAGGGAGCTTGAAGCACGAATGTACTGAATGTCCTCCTCCATGTCCTTTAGCTTAATATATTCAGGCTCACCGGTTTCAATGTTTGTTACAACGGCGTAGGGGTTGCCGGGATACTCGCTGAAGGTTTTGTAGTCAAAGGGATTTAAGTAATTGGGAATCAGGTCATAGCTGGTACCCACATTAAAAATATCTCCTGTGGTGGCAAGGCTTTTAAGTCCCATATAGCCGTCTTCGCCCACATAATCCACAAAAACGTCTCTGCCTCTGCCTCTCTGCTTGGAAACATAGCTTGCCATGGTGCAGGCTCCGGCGGAAACACCGTATATATCCTTAAACCACAGGTCCTTATCCATAAAGAAATCCAAAACTCCGGCAGTGTATACTCCCTTCATTCCGCCACCCTCAAGGACAAGGCCCGCTTTGTAAAGACCGTTTTCTTTTTCTGTCATAAATATGCCTTCTTTCTACAAATTAGGATATTCGTTCTTAACAAATTCTCTTAAAGCGGCAATTGAACGCTTAACCTTATCGGTGTCTATGCAGTAAGCCATTCTGAAGTATCCGGGACAGGCAAAAGAATCCGCAGGCACAAGAATCAGGTCGTATTTAAGGGCCTTTTTACAAAAAGCAACAGCATCCTCCTCAAGTGCCTTGGGGAAAATGTAGAAGGTGCCGCCGGGCTTTACAACCTCAAAGCCTAAAGCAGTAAGCTCTTTATAAAGAATCTCCATGTTTTCTTCATAAACCGACAAATCCGAAGTCATGTCGATAACCTTTGCGGTGGCAAGCTGTATAAAGGATGCGGGACAGTTATGTCCTGTTCCTCTTGAAATCTGTCCGCACATTGCAACTATTGTTTCAGCGTCCGGATCCTGGGGATTTGCTGCCACGTAACCTATTCTTTCTCCGGGAAGTGAAAGAGACTTGGAGAAAGAGTAGCAGGAAAGTGTATAGGTGTAATACTTTGAAGGATAAGGACAGTTTACACCGTTAAAAAGAATCTCTCTGTAGGGTTCGTCGGAAATAAGGTAAATGTTAAAGCCATATTCTTCAGACTTCTTACGAAGGATATCTGACAGTTTAACAATTGTTTCCTCTGAGTACACAACACCTGTGGGGTTGTTAGGGGAGTTAATGAAAACCGCCTTAACATGGGGGGTGAGAAGCTCTGTGAACTTTTCAAAATTAATCTGGAAAGCCTTGGTATCAGCAGGAACCACCACAACATTTGCGCCGGTACCTGTTATATAAGGATTGTATTCCGGAAAGAAGGGTGCAAAAACAATAACATCATCCCCGGGCTTAGTAACCGCGCGAAGTGCATGGGCAATGGCACCTGCAGCGCCGGAAGTGGGAAAAATATGTGCGGGTGTATAATTCATGCCGAATCTTTTGTTAAGAGAATCCGCAACCGCCTTCTTAAATTCGGGATTTCCAAGGCTGGGGCTGTAACCGTGAAGTGCCATGGGATTTTCTGTGTTAAGAAGCTCCACGCAGGCCTTTGTAAATTCCTCAGGCACCGGAACCGAAGGGTTTCCGAGGCTGAAATCAAATACGTTATCATATCCGACTTCTTTACCTCTTTCAGTGGCAAATTCTGAAAGCTGTCTGATTACAGATTTTTTACCAAGCATTTCTTTGTAGCTTTCGTTTATCATCTTAATCCTCCTAATAAAAGAGAGCGCAGTCAGCTGCGCTCCGGAATATATTGCATTTTTAGTGAGCAAAGGCCTCAGCAACACGCTGCAGAAGTTCTTCTCTTGATACAGGCTTAACAAGATAGCCCTGGGGCTTGTGGGACAGGCATTCAAGAATCTTAGCCCTGTCGGTTACGGAAGTGAGGAAAAGCACCGGCAAATTCTTGGTAGCCTCGCGCTTTCTAAGAATCTCAAGGATATGAGGGCCATCGTAAAGAGGCATCATATAATCCAGAAGAACCATATCCGGTGTGTGCTTTGTAATAAACTCAAGAGCCTGCATACCGGAGTTTACAATAGTAACCTCATAGTCTTCCTGAAGGAAAAACTTAAGGATTTTCAACATATTCACATCATCGTCAACAACAAGTATATGCTTTCTGTCCACTAAATAAATCCTTTCCTATTACCCTAACCTAAAAAATTATAACATAGCAAAAGAAAAAAGTGCAACTATTTGAGCGTCCATACCCTATAACAGATCCCGTTTAATGTTACTTCACCGCCCTTAACAAAATCTAAACTCCGGGCAAGAGCCATTGATGCAGTATTGTCCTCTGTAATAAAGGCGGCCAGAGGAGAAAGATTATTTCTTTTGGCATAGGAAATAATACCTTTTACAGCTTCTTTGCCATAGCCCTGTTTTTGATAGGGAACTCCTATGGCAAACCCGATTTCGTAACCATCCGCATCTGCCCTTGCCACAATTCCCGCTCTTCCCAAAACGGCTTTGTCTTTTTTTCGCACAACAGTCCAGATTCCAAAGCCCTGAACCTTGTAAACCCGTTCAATGTATTCCTTAAGATAATTTTTCTCATCCTCCGGATTCTGAAAGGTAACCTCGGTATATTTTGTCATTTCAGGAGCCTTATAAAGCTCGCAGAGAGGCTCGATATCAGCTTCCGTAGTTTCCCTTAAAATAAGCTTTTTTGTCACCACCGGCTCCCAGGGGATGTTCTTTATCCTAAGATATACCTGCCTAAAGTATGAAGCCTCGGCAAAAAAAGGTTCCATAAGAATGTACTTAGCATCCGGAAATTTGCTTATATCTTCTTCAGTGTATGCAATTGCCACAGCCCCGCCAAAGTCTTTTTCAAGAATCCTTATTCTTTCGGGATCATCCGAAAGATACAAATCCTTTTCCTTATACACCGGTTTTTCAATTTCTTTGCACATAAAAACAGGCCTTATGCCATGGACAATCATACGCAGAAAGAAAACAAACCCATGAGGCAGCGCAGGTTTTCTTTTTACCCAAAAAACAACTCTCTTCATTTACATTCCTCTTAATATATCTTATTATATCACTGATGTGATTATGTTAGGAAATCAGTATTTCACAAGTGAAATGGAGGATAATATGGCTAAGAACCCTATAGTTACAATTACAATGGAAAACGGCGATGTTATGAAGCTTGAGCTTTATCCCGAAATCGCTCCCAAGACAGTTGAAAACTTTGTAACACTTGCAAAGAAGAATTTTTACGACGGACTCATTTTCCACAGAGTTATTAAGGGCTTTATGATTCAGGGCGGCGATCCGGAAGGTACAGGCTGCGGCGGCCCCGGACACACAATTCCCGGTGAATTTGCTGCGAACGGCTTTGATAACCCCTTAAAGCACACCGAAGGTGTAATTTCCATGGCAAGAACAAACGACCCCAACTCTGCAGGAAGCCAGTTCTTTATCATGCACAAGAATTCACCCTTCCTTGACGGCCAGTATGCGGCTTTCGGAAAGATCATCGAGGGTCAGGAAGTTGTTAACAAAATCGCAACAGTTGCAACAGATTGGAACGACAGACCCAGAGAAGATCAGGTTATGAAGACTGTTGTTGTGGAAGATTAACAGCGAATTGTCAGAATATTTTTTGTATTGTTTATTAACATTCCGTTAATATTAGATTAATATCTTTAACTATCAGACGAGACGGCTAATTATTTAGCCGTCTCGTTCACAGTTTGTTCACATTTTGTTTCAAAATTGTTAATTTACATAACATTAATTAGTCACGATTTAGTTATATATTATATGTATAAGATAAATAAATCGATTACAACAAAAGTTGAAAATACTTATAAAACTTTTTCATAATAAATGCCGGGTAAGTAATCTTACCCGGCATCCTCCCTTTTATGGGGGTATAATCTTTAGTGATTAAAAAAGGCATTGGCTTTCACCAATGCCTTTTAATTATTCCTGACCGCTTAAATACTTTACAACGCCTTCTACAGCTTCTTCTTCATCTGCTCCGTCAGCGATTACAGTCAATTCAGCTCCGGTATCAAGACCTAAGCTCATCATACCCATAATACTCTTTGCGTTAACATGCTTATCCTCTGTATCAAGATAAACGGATGCTTCATACTGGCTTGCAACCTGTACCAACATAGCAACAGGTCTTGCTTCAAGTCCCTCGGCAAGTTTAATAGTAACGTCCTGCTTTGTCATTTTTTCTCCTTTTCACCTCGCAGATTATCTGCAAACTCACTAATCTTTCTAAGTCGATGATTCACACCCGATTTACCCACCGGGGGATTAAGTCTGTTTCCTAAATCAAGGAAAGACTCTTCGGGGAACTCAACTCTGATAATAGCCATCTCCCGTAAGGAATCCGGCAGTGCGTCTAACCCCAGCTTATTCTGAATGAATAGTATATCTTCTATCTGCTTGGAAGCTGCATTTATGGACCTTGAAACATTTGCCAAATCGCAATTGTATCTACGGTTCGTATTATTGCGAACATTCTTCTCAATTTTGGTACCAACCAGGTCCATCATTGATTTGTGTGCTCCCAAAACACTAAGTACATCGGAAACAGCTTCCGATTCCTTAATATACGTAACATTATATTTTTTTCTCAAAGAATGCTTGGCACTTATATTAAACAAAGAAAGAAGGTATGTCAATAACTTTGCATATTCTTCATCATCGTTTAATATTTCGAAATGATAGGACTTTCTGGGATCACCCACAAATCCTGTTGCTAAGAACATACCCCTTAAATACGCTCTGACGCAACAATCTCTTTCAAGAAGGGCCATTGGATCATCTAAGGAAAGAGCCTTAATGATACCTGCAACGTCTGCATCCTTTGTTGTCAAAACAGCAGAGCCTTTGCTGTTTTCTTCAAGTTCCTTGAAAATACCCGAACTAATATTAAAGGTTTTGCCAAGCAAAGTAAAGCATTTTCGTAAAGCAGCTTTATTTTCAAGAGAAAAAGCGATTGAGGGAGAGGGGGAATCTTCTATTTTTCCATAATGTTTTATAAGTGCGGAAAGCTCTGCAATTCTGCAATGAGTCTCCGTCGGAACCAGTTTAACCAGTTCCTCTTTAACATCAGAAGAAAAGGACATGTCTTCTCCGTTTCCGTAAAATCAAATCAGTTATTATTCAAACCGGCCTACGCGGATGACTTCGGGAACCAGTGTAAAACCCGATTCTTCCTTAACCCTGTCAGCCACAAGTTTCATAAGTCTGTCAATGTCCGAAGCGGTACCGCCCATATCGTTAACGATAAAGCCGCAGTGCTTTTTAGATACCGAGGCTCCGCCGATCCTCGCGCCGGCAAGACCCGCATCCTGTATAAGCTTGCCTGCAAAGGCACCCTCCGGTCTTTTGAAGGTCGAGCCGGCGCTGGGATGCTCCAGGGGCTGCTTGTCGCGCCTTTTTTGCATGACTTCGTCCATTTTAGCGGTAATTTCTTCTTTAACGCCCTCTTCAAGGGCAAAAACCGTTCTAAGCACAATAAAATCCTTGTGCTTAACTATGCTGTCTCTGTAGCCAAAAGCCATTTCTTCACAGGAAAGATTGTAAAGATTTCCGTCATAATCCATTAACTCAACGGACTTAACCACATCCTTCATCTCTCCGCCGTAGGCACCTGCATTCATAACCATGGCACCCCCAACGGTTCCGGGAATACCGAATGCAAACTCAAGACCGGACAGACTATTGTCCGCCGCAAATCTGCAAACCTTTGAAAGCATAATGCCGCCGCCTGCGGCAATGCATTTTCCATCTTGGGAAACATCCTCGAAATCACCGAGAAGGCGTATTACATAGCCGTCAAAGCCTAAATCGCTTATCAGAAGATTGCTTCCGTTTCCAAGAAGGAAAAAGGGCTCTTTTTCAGACTGCAGTAAGGCTAAAACAGTTTTAAGCTCTTCCACGGAATTAACCGTGAGAAGAGCCTTTGCAGCACCGCCAACTCTAAAGGTGGTGTGAGTGTTCAGTTTTTCGTTTTCCAGCACATTTTCAGTGCCAAGAATTGATTTTAATCTGTTTATCATAATTAAAGAACCAGTTTTGCAGCTCCGTACATACCTGCATCGTTGCCAAGGGTAGCAAGAAGCATCTTGCAGCTCTTTGCGCCGTGGAACACATACTTTTCAAAGGGAGGTACAAAATAATCCTTAAGAATTTCACCGGCCTTTGATACGCCGCCGCCGATTACAAATGCATCAGGGTTAACAACCGAAGCGATTACAGCAAGTCCCTTTCCAAGGTATTCACCGAAATCCTTTGCAATTTCCTTGCAAAGTTCGTCTCCTGCCTTAACACCGTCAAAAACAGCCTTGGCAGATAAATCATTGGATTTAAGAATTGTCTCACCCTTAAAGTCAGCCAAGTGCTTGCCTGCAAGGTAAGAAACACCTGTTGCGGAAGCATACTGCTCAAGACAGCCGTGGCCACCGCAGCCGCACTGCTTCTCCTCGTCATCATTTAAGTGAATGTGGCCGATTTCTCCGCCGGCGCCTGTTGCGCCTGCAAGCATCCTGCCATCAATGATGATGCCGCCGCCGACACCTGTTCCAAGGGTAACCATTACCATATTCTTATAGCCCTGGCCGCCACCCTTCCACATTTCGCCGAGAGCTGCCACATTGGCATCGTTTCCGGCCATGGATCTGATTCCGGTTAAAGCGGTGAGTTTTTCATTTACATTAAATTCGCCCCAGCCAAGATTAACTGCTCTGTGGATAATACCGTCTCCGTCCACGGGACCGGGTACACCCACGCCGATGCCTTCAACCTCTGCCTTTGCAATGTTCTTTTCTTTAAGCTTGTCCTCAATGGCCTTTGCCACATCGGGAAGAATGTTTTCTCCGTGATTTTCTTTTCTTGTGGGAATTTCCCATTTTTCAAGAAGGTTGCCTTCTGTATCAAGGAAGCCCATTTTAACGGTTGTTCCGCCTATATCTACACCAAAAACATATTTAGCCATTGTTTTCATCCTCTTCTCTCTTTTTTGCAAAATTCTCCTGAATTCTCTTGTAGAATTCCTGAGCCGCATTGTAACCCATCTTCTTCTGACGGTAGTTAACTGCTGCAGACTCACATATAATTGCAAGATTTCGACCTGGTCTTATGGGGATGTTGTGGCAGACAACCTTGTTGCCAAGGTATTCTGTGTACTGTTCCTCAAGGCCAAGACGGTCGTATTCCTTATCTCTGCTCCACTCTTCAAGTCTGATTACAAGGTCAATGGACTGAGTATCCTTAACGCTTGATACACCGAACAGTGTCTTAACATCCACAATACCGATACCTCTTAATTCGATAAAGTGCTTGGTAACATCGGGAGCTGAACCGATAAGGGTGTCATCACTTACTTTTCTTATTTCGACAGCATCATCGGATACAAGTCTGTGTCCTCTCTTGATAAGTTCAAGAGCAGCCTCGGACTTACCGATTCCGCTTTCGCCTGTAATAAGCACGCCTTCACCGTAAACGTCTACAAGTACGCCATGTACAACGATACAGGGAGCAAGCTTAACCTTAAGCCATCTGATTATTTCTGCCATGAAATCCGAAGTGGATTTATTGGTCATAAGTACAGGAATCTTGTGCTCATTTGCAACCTCGAGGAAGGTCTCGTCGGGCATAAGTTCTCTGCAGTATACTACAGCCGGTGTTTCCTCGTAAGAAAGGAACTTTTCGTAGGTAGCCCTCTTATCCTTTGCAGGAATGTTTTCCATATAGGTATATTCAACATAACCTATAATCTGAAGTCTTGCCGCATCGTAATGCTCATAGTATCCGGCAATCTGAATTGCGGGTCTGTTAATATCCGGCTGAGTGATTTTGATACGCGAAATATCAATATCAGGAGTCAGATTCTGAAGTTTCATTTTTTCAATAACCCGTTCAAGTGCAACGTATGCCATGGTAACCTCCCAAAAATGCTATATTCACTTCGAGTGTAGCACACATCGAAGAATTTAACCATTATCTACGGAAAAATTCAAAAATCTCCCGGGCCACATCCTCAGGGATTTCGTCAAGGGCTGAAAGCGCCTCAACCGAAGCTTCCTTTATGGCCTCAATGGACTCAAATGCCCTCATAAGTGCAAGTCTTCGCTTAGGTCCGATTCCCGGTATATCATCAAGCACGGAATGAACCTGTTTTTTAGATCTAAGACTCTTGTGATACTCTATTGCAAATCTGTGGGCCTCATCCTGTATTCTTGTAATAAGCCTGAAGGCCTCTGAGTTTCTGCTTATTTTGCTTTCCACTCCGTCCACATACAGACCTCTTGTATTATGGTTGTCATCCTTAACCATACCGCACACCGGAATGTTAAGATTCAGTTCTTCCAAAACCTTTTTGGCTATATTTACCTGACCACGGCCACCATCCATCAAAAGAAGGTCCGGAAATCTTGCAAAGCTACCGAAGGAATTCTCAAGATTTTCCGCCTCAAGCCGTTTCTTTTCCTCAAAACCATGAACAAAGCGTCTTGATAAAACCTCATGCATGCAGGCGTAATCGTCGGGACCGCTTACGGAACGTATCTTAAATTTGCGATAGTCTCCCTTTACGGGCTTACCTCCCTCAAAAACCACCATGGAACCCACGTTTTCAAAACCGTTGGTATTGGATATATCGAATGCCTCTATTCGGTTCACACCCTCAAGACCTATTATTGCTTCAAGCTCTGCCACAGCACCCTTAGTGGCCTTTTCTTCCCTGATAATCTTTTCCTTATCCTGTAAAAGAACCAGCATGGCATTTTTATTGGCAAGCTCCACAAATTTTTCTTTTCCACCGATTTTCGGAATTAAAAGCTTAACCTTTCTGCCCTTTACATAGGAAAGCCATTCCTCTATGGTGGCTCCCTCGTCAACCTCATAGGGAAGCATTATTTCATGGGGCACAAAGGGCGTGCCTGTATAATATCTCTTTATGAATTCCGTAAGCACTTCCTTCTCGGAAAGATCCTCCACCTCACCGATATGATGATGCTCACGCCCTATCATCTTACCGTTACGCACAAAGAAAACCTGCACAACCGCATCGGTTTCGTCCTTTGCGATTCCGATAACATCCCTGTCCTCTTCGTCGTCGTTGGTTATTTTCTGCTTTTCGATTATTCTTGTGGCACTTTCCAAAAGTTCCCTGTATCTTATGGCCTCTTCAAACTCCAGTTTTTCCGAGGCTTCATTCATTTTTTCCTTAAGGGATTTTATGATTGACTTGTCGTTACCGTTCATAAAATCAATGGCTGCCTGAATTCGCTCCATGTATTCTTCGCGACTCACCTTGCCGGTGCAGGGTGCAAGGCATCTTTTAACATGGTAATTAAGGCAGGGACGGTCATTTGCAACACCGTAGGCGCAGGCCTTATTACAGGTTCTTAAGCCATAGGTTGCATTCAGAAGTTCAATGGTATCATTTACAGCCTGGCCACTGGTATAGGGGCCAAAATACCTGGACTTGTCCTTATAGGTCTTTCTTACCTTAAGAATCCTTGGATATTCTTCGTCCAAAGAAACCTTGATATAAGGGTAGGTCTTTGAATCCTTAAGAAGTGTATTGTATTTCGGGTTATATTCCTTAATCAGATTGTTTTCAAGAACCAGTGCCTCTAACTCAGAGTCCACAACAATATATTCAAAGTGGTCTATTAAGGACACCATTCTCTGGATTTTTGCTGTTTTTTTCGTGGAAACGCGAAAATAAGACCGCACTCTGTTATAGAGATTAACGGCCTTTCCCACATAAATTACATTATCATCTTTGTCATGCATAAGATAAACTCCCGGCTTATGCGGGAGTTTACTTAATTCTTCCGATATATCAAACATCTGCTTTATTTTCCACTGTTTCCGGTTCTTTTTCCTCTGTTACAGGCTCTGAAACCTCGGGTTCTGCTTTCTGTTCTGAAGCCCCGGCAGTCTCCGGCTCTGCTTTCTGTTCTGAAGCCTCGGCAGTCTCCGATTCTGCTTTCTGTTCTGCAGCTTCGGCTTTTACCTCTTCGACAGTTTCGACTACAGGTGCCTCAGCTTCCTCATCTGCAGTAGCCTCAGCTTCCTTTTTCTCCTCTGCAGGATCGGGAAGACCTTTTTCGCGTCTGTAGATTTCCATGAATTCCTTACCGGTGATGGTTTCTTTCTCAATAAGGAATGCTGCAAGCTTGTCCATAAGGTCGCGGTTCTCGGAAAGAAGCTTTTTAGCTTCCTCATAAGCTTCCTTAAGCATAAGCATTACTTCATCATCAACCTTTGCGGCAGTCACTTCACTGCAGTTAAGAACCCGTCTTCCGTCAAGGTATCTGTTCTCAACTGTTTCAAGGCCCACAAGGCCGAATTTCTTGCTCATACCGTACATGGTAACCATGCTTCTGGCAATGTTTGTAGCTTTTTCAATATCGTTTGATGCGCCGGTTGTTACGGTATCAAACATTATTTCCTCTGCAGCACGTCCGCCTAAAAGTCCTACAAGCATATCACGGAGTTCTGCTTCGGTATTAAGGAATTTCTCTTCCTCGGGAACCTGCATAACATATCCGAGAGCACCCATGGTACGGGGAACTATTGTAATCTTCTGTACCGGCTCTGAATTTTTCTGGAGAGCCGCAATAAGTGCATGACCCACTTCATGGTAGGAAACGATACGACGTTCCTCCTTGCTCATGATTCGGTCCTTTTTCTCCTTACCCACAAGAACCTGTTCAACTGCATCGAAGAGGTCCTTCTGGCTTACAAATTCACGACCTTCCTTAACTGCGTTAATGGCAGCTTCGTTAATCATATTTGCAAGATCCGAACCTACTGCACCGGAGGTTGCTAGAGCGATTGCATCAAGGTCTACGGTTTCATCCATGTGAACATCCTTGGCATGAACCTTTAATATTTCAACACGGCCCTTTAAGTCGGGCTTATCAACTATAATACGTCTGTCAAAACGGCCGGGACGAAGAAGTGCCTTATCAAGGATTTCAGGTCTGTTGGTGGCCGCAAGTATTAAGATACCCTTTGAGGTATCGAAACCGTCCATCTCGGAAAGGAGCTGGTTAAGAGTCTGCTCACGTTCCTCATTGCCACCGCCGTATTTTGAATCACGGCTTCGGCCTATTGCATCGATCTCATCGATGAATATGATACAGGGTGCGCTCTTATTGGCTTCCTTAAACAAATCTCTTACACGGGAAGCACCTACACCTACAAACATTTCCACAAAGTCTGAACCGGTAAGTGAAAAGAAGGGTACATGGGCTTCGCCGGCAACAGCCTTGGCAAGAAGGGTCTTACCTGTTCCGGGAGGGCCCACAAGAAGGGCGCCCTTAGGGAGTTTAGCACCGATTTTAACGTATTTTCCGGGATTATGAAGGAAGTCAACCACCTCCACAAGGCTTTCTTTGGCCTCGTCTTCGCCGGCAACGTCCTTAAATGTAACACCGGTTTCCTTCTGAACATAAACCTTGGCATTGGACTTTCCAACACCGCCCATCATGCCGCCGCCCATTCTTCTTGACAGGAAGCTGATAAGTACAAAGAAAATTACGATGGGAAGAATATATGTAAGTATTATTGAAATGAGCCAGCTTGAATTATCCGGTATCTGACTGCTGATTTCCACCCCTGCGGCAAGAAGTCTTGACGCAAGTGCATCATTACCTTCAACGATACCTGTAACATAGGTCATCTTCACATCTCTGAAGCCAAAACCGGTTTCTATTTCAGCGTTTATGGGAGTGATGGTAATCTTATCATTGGAGATGTTTACTTTTTCAATTCTTCCGCTCTCCAGCATTTCAATAAATCTTGTATATGAAATCTCAACGGTTGACGCAGAAGACAAAGCTCTCGAGAAGTAGCTGGCAAGTAGCAAAAGCACAAGCACAGCAATCAGCATGGGAGCTATACGGGGGCCCTTGGGATCGCCGGGCCTGTTATTCTGATTGTTCTGATTATTATCGTTAGACATTATTTTCCTCACTGATTTCGGGCTACGCCCATTTACCATAATTATATGTAACAGCTTATATTCACGCAATAATCCAATTGTAAAAAAATTCTAAATAGAAAATAACTTTCTCTTGAAATTACAGGCCTATGTTTGTAAAATTATTTCCGTAAACGGAGGAGCTTTACGTGAAAATTGGATTTGATAACGAGAAATACATTAAAACCCAGTCAGAGAGAATTCTTGAGAGAATTTCTTCTTTCGGCGACAAACTTTACTTAGAGTTCGGCGGTAAACTTTTTGATGACTACCATGCATCACGAGTTTTGCCCGGCTTTCAGCCCGACAGTAAATTAAAGATGCTTCTTAAGATGAAGGATCAAGCTGAAATCGTAATTGCCATCGGTGCAGATGCAATTGAACAGAATAAAAAGCGCGGCGACCTTGGTATCACCTACGATCTTGAAGTTTTAAGACTTATAGACGCCTTCACAAGTGTAGGCCTCTATGTAGGAAGCGTTGTTATTACGAAATACGCAGGACAATCCGCTGCCGATGCATTTCGTCAGAGACTTTCAGCCCTTAATATTAAATCATATCTTCACTACCCCATTGAAGGATATCCTGGCAACATTCCCTTAATCGTAAGTGATAACGGATATGGTAAGAACGATTATATAGAAACCGCAAGACCTCTTGTGGTAATCACGGCTCCCGGTCCCGGAAGTGGAAAGATGGCTACCTGTCTCTCACAGCTTTATCACGAAAGCAAGAGAGGCGTTAAGGCAGGTTATGCCAAGTTTGAAACCTTCCCCATCTGGAATCTTCCTTTGAATCATCCTGTTAATATCGCTTACGAGGCTGCAACAGCAGACTTAAACGATGTCAACATGATTGATCCCTTCCATTTGGAAGCTTATGGTGTTACCACAGTTAACTACAACAGAGACGTGGAAATCTTCCCCGTACTCAACGCAATCTTTACACAGATTCTTGGTTCCAGCCCCTATAAGTCACCCACAGACATGGGTGTAAACATGGCCGGAAACTGTATCATAGACGATGATGCCTGCGTGGAAGCTTCCTGTCAGGAAATCATCCGCCGCTACTACACCGCTCTTTGCGATGTTAAGAAGGGAACCGGCACAAAAGAAGCTTTATACAAACTGGAACTTCTCATGAAGCAGTTAAACCTTTCCACCGACAACAGACCTGTTGTAAGTGAAGCCTTAAGGCGTGAGACCGAAACCGGTCATCCCGGAGTTGCAATCAGCCTTCCCGACGGAAGAGTTATCTCCGGCAAGACAAGCGATCTTCTCGGTGCCAGCGCAGCTGCTCTTATCAATGCTCTTAAGGAGCTTGCCGGCATAGACCACAGCCATCACCTTGTTACCAAGGAAGCCCTTGAGCCTATACAGACAGTTAAGACCACCTACCTTGGCAGCAAGAATCCCAGACTTCATACAGACGAATTACTTATTGCTCTTTCAGTAAGTGCCGCCACCAATGAGGAATCCTCTGTGGCATTACGCCAGATTCCAAAGTTACGCGGCTGTGAGGTTCACTCAAGCGTAATTCTTTCACCTGTTGATGAAAGGATGTTCAAAAAGCTTGGTTTGAATCTTACCTGCGAGCCTAAGTACGAAACAAATCAGAAGTTCCACATTTAAGTTTCATCTCGTAGACGGTAAATAAAAACCGCTGTAATCCCTTAAAAAGATTACAGCGGTTTATTTTTTATCACCCTGTCTAAAGTCTATCTGTCCTTGATTTCCCCTTCTTTTGCAGGAACAAGCTGGGCAAGTACAACCGCAAACAGCACTATTCCGCAACCTAAGAGTTCTCTTCCGGAAAGCTTTTCATGTAAAAGCAAAAAGCCGAAGATTGCCGCAAATACGGACTCAAGACACATAATCAGCGAGGCAACCGTGGGCTTAACTCTTTTCTGAGCTTCCATCTGAAGTGTATAAGCCACACCTGAGGAAAGCACGCCGGCATAAAGAATCGGTACTGCACAATCAAGCATGTTTCCAAGCTGGGGCTTTTCCAGTGCCATAGGGATAATGCTTAAAATGCCACAGGTTAAAAACTGATAGCAGGAAAGTTTAATTACGTCCACATTCGGAGCAAACTTATCCACAGCAAGTATCTGAAAGGCGAAGAGAATTGCACAGGCAAACAGCCATATATCCCCCTTCTGGATGGATACTTCGCCGTTTATACACAAGAAGTACATTCCGACCACCGATAAAGCTACACTAACCCACACAAGCTTTGCAGGTTTCTTTTTTAGGAAAAGTGAAAAGATGGGAACCAGCACAATGTAAAGAGCTGTTATGAAGCCTGATTTTCCCGCAGAAGTGGATATGATACCAATCTGCTGGGCAGAGGTTGCAAAAAACAGGAACACACCGACTATAAGGCCCCCGACCACAAGCTCCCTGTCAAACCATTTGGTGAGCACACCTTCTTTTTTGTCCATAAACATGGCTGTGGGTGCCAGTACAAGAGCTCCGATAAAGCTTCTTGTTCCGTTAAAGGAAAAGGGTCCCACAAACTCCATTCCCGCACTCTGGGCCACAAAAGCTGCGCCCCAGATTACTGCTGTAAGTACCAGCAGCAGTGAATACTTAAGGTTTTTCATAATCTAACTTTCTCCATACTTTATATCCATAGGCAGACAGTCTGTCTGCTTCTGTACCGCTTTCAAAAACCGGCTCGTAGCCGATGGCTTTAAGATATGCTTTTCTTTCTGTCGTGCCCAAATTGCAATCCACAAGAACATGTTCGCCATTCAGAGATCTTTCATAGGTAAAAATGTCCTTTGAACGCCTGAGCACCTTAAAATCCCCGTATATTATTGCCTGGGAAACCCTTCTAAAGTCAATGATTTCTTTGTAAAAAGAAGTGACATTTCCGTCAGGAGCCTGTTTAAGAGGAGCATTTTCATTCCAGGGAAGAAGTACTCTTGCATGGTCTCTTGTGCCCGCAAGCACTATCTTAAAGGCTTCTTCGGGAGTCTTTGTCTCAAGAAGTTCTGCGTACTTACCCTTTGATTCCACATCATTAAGGTCCTCAATGCTCTTAAAGGGATAATTTACAAGAGCCATTTCGTCTCCCTGAAATACAAAGGGAGTTCCGGGCAGCGTAAACTGCATGGTCGCAAGAAGTTTCGCAAGACTTCTCCTGTATTTTCCGTCGGGATTTACCTTGCTTATCATTCTAGGATTGTCATGGTTATTGTAAAAAAGGGAGGTCCGACAATTGTTGCCGTAGTTTTCTGCCCACTCTATTTCATAGTCCCTGTAGTAATTAAGATCATAGGAATAATCTTCAAATCTTACGTGGCCGGGTGTTTCCAAATGGTCAAAGGAAAAGACCATATTGAGTTCTTTTCTTTCCTCTGCGGTGACAAGTTTGCACATTTCCATGCCAAGTCCGGGTGTTTCACCCACAGAGAAAGCCCCATAGGGATCAAAGGCTTCTTTTCTGATTTCTCTTAAATACTCATGGAGCCTCGGGCCGTAATAATATTTTTCAATGCCCATATAGCCCATAAGTGTGCCTATGAAAGGGTTACCGTCAGGAAGTCCTGCTTCTTTGGAAATGTAATTGATTACATCCATGCGGAAGCCATCCACTCCCTTTCCAAGCCACCACTTTATCATATCAATCACGTCATGTCTAACATTTTCGCATTCCCAGTTTAAGTCCATCTGTTTTTTTGAAAAAAGGTGGAGAGCCCAGGTGTCTTCCTCTTCATAATGATTCCAGGCCGAACCGCTGAAAAAAGAAGTCCAGTTATTGGGAGCTTCTTTGGCTCCGTCCCTGAAAAAATAATAGTCTCTGTATTTCGAAGACTTATCTTTAAGAGCGGTTTTGAACCATTCGTGCTCATCCGAGGTGTGATTTACCACAAGGTCCATAATCAGCCTCATTCCTCGCTTATGCACCTCAGAAAGAAGTTCATCAAAGTCCTCCATGGTTCCAAAATCGCTGTTTATTCCTCTGTAATCGCTTATGTCATAGCCGTTGTCATCCATGGGAGATGCATAAATAGGCGAAAGCCACAGGGCATCTACGCCTAAATCTTTAAGATAGTCAAGCTTACTTATTATTCCCCTTAAATCACCGATTCCGTCATTATTTGAGTCCATGAAGGATCTTGGATATATCTGGTAAAATACCGCTTCCTTCCACCAGGCTTTACTTACTGTTTCAGGACTTTCAGGCGGCACATCCTTTTCAGTATTAAGAAGATTAAGAACTGCATCAAAAAAATCTTCACCAAGCTTATTTTTAAGTAGTTTTTCAAGCATGCCTATGGACAGATTTCCAATCAAAGGATTAGTGATGAGCCTGTCACTTTTACCAAGCTGCAAAAGGATCCTGGCAATTATGTCATGTCCTATGGGACTATTGTAAATATCCTTTATCTTCGAAGATCTGTTCATTCATCCAGCCCCCTTATATCTACATTTTCTACTTTCCCCTGTAAAGCAGGCAAAAATGCCTTCAGTTCCTCATAGGAGTAAGCGCTGAAGCCTCTCTTTATGACTCTCTCAGAGTCCACATAGCCCTGAAGATAATAGTTCTTTGCCCCTTTTATCAGCTCACCTATGTTTTCAAAGGTCTTTTCGTTGTGAAGTTCTCTTACCACAGTGGTTCGAAACTCATAGGGAACCCTGCCGTTTATAAGATAATCTATGCTTTTCTTTATTAGTGATGTATCAATCGATGTTCCGGCTGCCTCGGAGTAACCCTCCGGATCTGACTTAATATCCATGGCAACATAGTCAATAAGGCCCCTTTCACAAAGATCTGCCAAAATCTCCGGGCGATACCCGTTGGTATCAAGTTTTACACACATGCCAAGGGCCTTTATCTTTTCAATAAATTCAGGCAGGTCCTTCTGAAGGGTTGGCTCCCCACCGGTTATGCATACGCCCTTTGTGATTCCAACCCTCTTTTTAAGGTGGTTAAGGATTTCTTCCTCCGAAATAACCGGCTGACTGAAAGGATTAATTACCAGGTCCGCATTCTGACAAAAAGGGCAGCGGAAATTACAGCTGCCGGTAAAAACGGTGGCTGCAACAAGGCCCGGATAATCTAAAAGAGTTGTCTTATTAAATCCATGAATCTGCATTTGAATTTACCTTTGATTTTGTAGTATATTTTTAGTATAACATGTAGAAAAAACTGTGTGAAAAATTTATTTTATGAGAAAAGCATTATCAACCGACGAAAAATACATGAAAGCCGCCCTTAGGGAAGCGGAAAAAGCCTATAAATTAGGGGAAGTTCCCATAGGCTGTGTAATTGTTTATCAGGACAAAATCATTGGCCGTGGATACAACAGGCGCAACACCGACAAAACCACCCTTTCCCATGCAGAGATTACTGCCATAAAGAAGGCCTCCAGGGTTATAGGAGACTGGCGTCTTGAAGGCTGTACCCTTTATGTCACGCTTGAACCCTGTCAGATGTGCAGCGGTGCCATAATTCAGGCCCGTATGGATCGTGTGGTAATGGGCTCCATGAATCCTAAGGCAGGCTGTGGCGGTTCCCTGCTTAACATCCTTCAAATGGAGGTTTTTAACCACCAGGCAGAGGTTACAAGAGGAATCCTTGATGAGGAATGCTCCGCCCTTTTAACTAAATTCTTTAAGGAATTAAGAGTCAGGAACAAAATCGAAAAGGCCCTTAAAAAATCCTGCGATTGACATTTTCTTTAGTATCTATTATTATTACAACGCTACACTAAATACCGTGTCTTCACGGTCGGCAAGTGTCGCATATGAACATTTCGGTCTCGCGCAATGGGAATCCACGAACCGTGTCAGGTCGGGAACGAAGCAGCACTAAGAGGAATCTCTCATGTGCCGTGAGGAAACCGGGGTGTTCGCGATGCTTGACGACTATGTGGATACGGTATTTTTATGCTTATGAATATTACTCAGGAAAACATTTTGGAAAAATATGAAGAATGCAGACTTTGTCCCAGAGGGTGCGGTGCCAAAAGGGCAGCCGGCGCCGCCGGCGTATGCAAAGAATCCATGGGAATCTATGTGACCAGGGCAGCCCTGCACATGTGGGAAGAGCCCTGCATCAGCGGTGATGCAGGCTCCGGAGCCGTTTTCTTCTCAGGCTGCCCCCTGCACTGTGTATTCTGCCAGAATCATCTCATTTCCTCCGGCAAAACCGGCAGGGAAATCTCAGTGGAAAGACTGTCTGAAATCTTCCTTGAATTACAGGATAAGGATGCCAATAACATAAATCTTGTCACCCCAACCCACTATGTACCTTCCATCGTGCTTGCCGCAAAGCTTGCAAGAGACAAAGGCTTAAATATCCCCTTCGTATATAATTCAAGCGGCTATGAAACCGCCGAAACCCTTGAACTGCTCAGGGGTATTGTGGACATTTTTCTTCCTGATTTTAAGTACTTTTCAAGTGATACGGCAAAGCTTTTGTCAAATGCTCCCGATTACCCTAAAGTCGCAATGTCCGCCATCGAAAAAATGTTTGAAATTGCAGGCACTCCGGAATTTGACTCTCATGGAATAATGAAAAAGGGTGTCATTGCCAGAATTCTGGTTCTTCCCGAGCATACAAATGAAGCAATAAAAATTGTCCGCTATCTCCATGAGAAATATGCGGACAACATTTATTTAAGTATTATGAGCCAGTACACTCCAATCGAAGGAATCCTTCCCAAGGACAAAGCATACGACTTTTTAAGAAGAGGCCTCACTAAGCGTGAATACGAAAAGGTGGTTAATGCAGCCATCGATATGGGTGTCACCAACGCCTTTTTTCAGGAAGGAAAGGTAAACAAAGAATCTTTCATCCCCGACTTTAACTGCGAAGGAGTGTAAATCACTCCAGGCTCTCTAAATATTTAACGTAGTTAACCACCATAAGTGCAATCTTGAAGGTAAGAGCATCATCAAAGGTTCTTACATCAAGACCGGTGGCCTTCTGTAATTTCTCAAGTCTGTAAACAAGGGTATTTCTGTGTACAAACAACTGTCTTGAAGTCTCCGAAACGTTAAGGTTGTTTTCAAAAAACTTGTTTACAGTGGTAAGAATTTCTTCATCAATTGTCTCTGACACACCATTCTTAAATATCTCATCAATAAACAAATGACAAAGATTCTCGGGAAGCTGATAAATAAGGCGTCCGATGCCAAGGGATGAGTAGGAAATAACATCTTTTTCTGCATAGAAAATCTGTCCAACATCCAAAGCAAGTTTAGCCTCTTTGTAGGATTTTGAAACATCCTTAAGCTCTGTAACCTTAGAGCCGAAAGAAACCGTTGCATTCATCATTGCTTCGGTATTTATAAGACCTACGATTGAGTTTGCTATCTCAGTATAGTCTTCGTATCCGTCGCACTCTGCAACATTCTTAATGAGGATAACGTTCTTTTCGTCTATTGCGGTAAGATAGTCACCTGCCTGCTCGGAAAACATGCCCTTAAGGACCTCCATAACGGAGCTGTCCTTCTCTGCCTTAGCCTCTATAAGATATACCACTCTGTCAGCATTTACATCTATATGAAGCTTCTTGGCACGATTATATATATCCACCAGAAGAAGATTATCAAGCATAAGGTTCTGGAAGAAATTAGTACGGTCAAATCTCTCCTTATAGGCAATTATCAAAGCCTGTATCTGGGATACGGCAATCTTTGCCAGCATATATACATCATCTGTATTTCCCTGAGCCACAAGAATGTAGGCCAGTTCATCATCATCGTATATTTTCAGCAAATGATGAGAACCGATAACCTGTGAATCTGCAGGGGACTCCGCAAAGGCATCAATAAAACCCTTTGTAATCTCTGCAGGCTCATAAGTAGATGCAATCTTGATACCCTCTAAATCGAATACG
Source organism: Lachnospiraceae bacterium (assembly GCA_045598365.1). Lineage (GTDB taxonomy): Bacteria > Bacillota > Clostridia > Lachnospirales > Lachnospiraceae > UBA1258. The sequence goes on along the minus strand of JAZLLV010000033.1, from coordinate 20,372 downwards.
CAAAAATCACTTCTGGAAATATTGTGTAAGTCATCTATGCTGTTCTGAATAACTGATGCTGTAACCATCTTCTACCTCCAAAAAAGGCACCGGCAAAAGCCGATGCCTTAAACTGATTACTAGTTTGTAATAATCTGTTCTGTTTCCTTATCGAATACATGAATCTTTTCAACATCAAGAGCGAACTTGATAGAGTCGCCGGGTCTTGAAGTTGTTCTGGAATCAACTCTTGCAGTGATAGGGAACTCGTCAAGATCGAAGTATAAGAATACTTCTGCACCAAGTAATTCGTAAACCTTAACGGTTGATTCGAATACGCTGTTAGGTGAGGTCTCGATGAATGCCTGTGAATCATATACATCTTCAGGACGGATACCGAATACAACGGTCTTTCCGTCATAGCCGCCGTCGATAAGCTTTTTAGACTTAGCAGCAGGAAGAGGAATAGACTTTCCGGCGATGTTAAGGCAAGCAACGTCGCCCTTAACTTCTACTGTAGCATCAAGGAAGTTCATCTGAGGTGATCCCATGAATCCTGCAACGAATAAGTTATTGGGCTTCTCGTAAAGGTTCTGAGGAGTATCAACCTGCTGGATAACACCGTCCTTCATAACTACGATTCTGGTACCAAGTGTCATAGCCTCTGTCTGGTCATGTGTAACGTAGATGATGGTGGTACCTAATCTCTGGTGTAACTTAGCGATCTCAATACGCATCTGTACACGAAGCTTTGCATCAAGGTTTGAAAGAGGTTCGTCCATAAGGAATACCTTAGGATTACGAACGATAGCACGTCCCATAGCAACACGCTGTCTCTGACCACCTGAAAGAGCCTTGGGTCTTCTGTCAAGAAGGGGAGTTAAGTCAAGGATCTTAGCTGCTTCCTTAACCATCTTATCGATTTCATCCTTAGGAACTTTTCTTAACTTAAGTCCGAAAGCCATGTTATCATAAACTGACATATGAGGGTACAAAGCGTAGTTCTGGAATACCATTGCGATATCTCTGTCCTTAGGCTCAACATCGTTAACTACTCTGTCACCGATTCTTAATTCACCTGAAGAAATATCTTCAAGTCCTGCGATCATACGAAGTGTAGTAGACTTACCACATCCTGAAGGTCCTACGAAAATGATGAATTCTTTATCTGCGATCTCAAGGTTGAAGTTCTTAACAGCTTCAAAACCGTTGGGATAAACTTTGCAGATGTTCTTAAGTGATAAACTTGCCATAATTATCCTCCTATATAGGGTTAATTCCCCAATCAATCTGTTAACAGTATATTAAAAACCCGAAAGCTTTGCCATACTACAAATGCCCAAAATTTTAGGCCATCATTGTAACTATTGCCTATTTTCGAAATCGAATTCGCATTTTATAGACATGTTTCATAAATGATGGGCCAAAGAATGTACATATTTACCACAAAGGCTTACTTCCTGGCTGTTTCATTATAGAAAACCAGCTGATTTTTGCCTCGTTTCTTAGCTTTATAAAGCGCCTGATCCGCCGCCACATACAAATCCTTAAAGTTCTTTGCGTCATCAGGATAGATTGCCGCGCCGATACTTGCGGACGCGGAATATTTTACATAATCACCGCCGGCCTTGAAATCGTGGAAGAATCTGGTAATACGGTTTGCTTCTCTTTCCACAATCATGTCATCGGTCACATCCTTAAGAAATACCATAAATTCGTCGCCGCCGGTTCTTCCGATAATATCGCTCATACGGAATTCCGCACGAATTTCCTTACCAAGAGTCTTAAGAAGCGTATCGCCGAAAGCATGACCCATGGTGTCGTTTATCTTCTTGAAATTATCTATATCAAGTATAAACATTAAGCCTCTGCCGTTTGGATTATCGGAAAGGTATTCCTGAATTTTTCTCTCTGTGGCAGCCTTGTTGTTAAGATCCGTAAGAAGATCCGTATCCGCCTTATCCTCAAGCACCCGGCCTCTTTCTTTGGTCCTGATTGAATCCATAATAATGGTGCTTACCACAAAGATTGCAAATAAAACAAGCACAATTCCAAGTCTTATCACAGCGCCCCTGACAGAATAAAAAGCACTGTCCGTTGCCTTATCAACAGCAGGCTGTCTTACACCAAGCACCAGGTTGTAGCCCTTTACGGGACTGATGGCAATAGTTCTTATATCCCCGCGACATTTTGCAGCTTCAAAAAAAGAACTTCTGTTAACAAGTCGTACATTAAGGCCGATTATTTCCTTCTCGGTCATTTCGGATCTGATGGAGTTGTTAATATTGCCCTCAAGGAAAAACATACTGTCCGTATCCTTGAAGCGGTTAAAATATCCCAAAGTATCACCGCTTTGATTGGTTATACACAAAAATGCATTGCTTTCATAAACGGAAAGTTCGAAGTTTTTCTCAATTTCGCTGAGTGGTGTCTCAATCACAAAGAAACCACCCGCCGAAGGAGCTCCCACCAAAAGGACATCTCCTGCTTCATCATACCGTGCTATTTCGCAGAAATGCGACTTTCCCTTGAAGGATTCCGCCAACAGTTCATAATCGGGCTTTTCCAAAAGCTCATTATAAACAACTTTTCCGTCCTTAACGAAATACACATGACTTGCTTCCGAATTTTCAACAATTACGGCGCCATGTCTCAATGCTTCTCTGATTCCGTTTTCTTCGGAATATTGTGAAGAAGTAAGAGCCGCTCCGTCTTCCTTGGCTATTTCCGCAAGAAGAAGAGCTGCCGCCTCCATTTTTTCAATTTTTGAATTTAATACCGTGGCATATCCCGAAACCTGAGACACAAGAGATTCGCCAACCTGCTTCCTTGCTGCATTTCTTCCTTCGTTCACAAACTGAAAAAGAAGAACCAGAACAATCGCAGCAAAAACAGTTCCCACAATACTCCAGGTCAGTACGGCATTTTTAGCCTGTCCGTTTTCTTCCATTGCCTTTAAGCCTCTTCTGTATTTACATCAGTACTGTCAGTATCTGTATTTTTTGCATCTGCAGCTTCAATAGCAGGCACATTTTCTGCGTTTTCCGCGTTTTCCTCCGATCCGCCCACAGTCCAGGTGAAGTCGTCATTTTCTTCCTCTTTTTCAGGTTCAAAGCGCTTAAAGAGCTTATCATATAACTTTGCGTTAAAATAAGCGGGTGCTGAAAACCAGAAGAGCATACACATGGGAACAATCCAGAACATGGTCTGGAATCTTTCCACAAGATAAATAAGTCCTACAGGCACAAGAGAAACAATTACCATAAGTACTGTTTTGGGAAGAGCCAGAATACTCATAAAGAAAGCGTTCCTGATGGTTCCCTTTACGGTATTTTCAAAGTGTGAAAGTACCGGGAATACATAAAGAATCGTAACATATAAGAAGATTGATGCCGCCGTAATGGAAGCAAACATGAAGGTCTGGTACTTTGTAAGGGGGATAAATCTGAAATCCAAAAACATTATAACAATGAGCACAACCGCAATAAGCCAGATGATTGTGGACTGCTTAAAGTTTCTTGCAAAGGATTTGAAATAATCTCTTGTAATGTAGCCCTCCTCATCTCTTACAATTTTAAGACAAACATAATGCATTGCGGTAAATGCGGCTCCCGCAGTTACAATGGGGATGCAAAGAAGAACCGTAAGGATATTAATCCAAAGAAGATCGGTCATCTTACTTAAAAACTTCATTAAAGGGCTTTCCAAACTAAAAAATCTCATACCTCATATCTCTTTTCTCAAATACTGTCTATTTTTGTAAAAACCTGCATGGGAAGAAAACAAATTCCGTCTGCGGTTTTAAGACTGTCTGTCTCTGTAAAACCAAGCTTTTTATAAAAATCAATGGCATAGGGCGCTGCATTAACCGTCATAATAAGGCTCTTTGTGTCTTCATAGGCCGACTGCTGCAATGCGGCGAGAAGTCTCCTACCTATACCGTTTTTGTGAAAGGCTTCATCCACAAAAAGAAGTGATATGTGATGGCCGCTTCTCAGGGTTGCAACACCAACTATCCTTTCCCTCTCTTTAGCCACATAAACCTTGTATTCACCTATGAGAAACATTTTATACAGTTCCTCACCGGAAATGAATTTAAGGAAATTGTCTGTACCTTCCCTGCCATAGTCCGACGCTTCAAACTTAAGGAAGGTTTTCCATGCAAGTTCCATTGCGGGCTCCCAGTCATCCTTAAGAGCCTTACCTATATTAATGTTTGAGTTCATTCTCTATCCACTCATACAAATCATTGAAGACGGTGAGCCTGTCGGTTTCATTAAGAAGCTCATGTCTGTCATTGTCATAAAGTTTAAGTGAAACCTTCTGCATGCCTTCGGCCACGAACTGGTCATAAACCCGCTTGGGACCTGCGCCATAATCTCCCACCGGATCGTCCTTGCCGCTCACGATTAGTACAGGAAGTGTAACGGGCATCTTGGCAACATTGGAGGTCTTATTAAGCCTTAAAAGAAGATCTGCCATGGTCTTAAATCCGTTTCCCGTAAATATGAATCCACACTCAGGATCCTTAATATATTCATCCACAACCTCATCGGCCTTTGTAAGCCAGTCTGATGAGGTTCTTGGATTGTCAATTTTCTTTAAGTAAGTGCCAAAGGCCATATTATCAATAAATTTGCTGGGCTTTGCCTCTCCACCGAAAAGGCAGACAATTGAAACCACAGCCTTAAGAGCATTCACCACAACCTTAGGAAGCATACCTGTGCCTGCAACAATGGCACCGTCAATGCCTTTACCGTACATAAAAAGGTAATTTCTTAAAATAAAGGAACCCATGGAATGACCGAAGATAAAATAGGGAATTCCGGGGTACTGCTCCTGAGTAAGCTTCTTAAGCTTATGAATATCCCTTACCACCACTGTGGCAGGGTCTTTTTTGCAAAAATATCCGTACTTTCCGTCGGTTACGCTTTTTCCGTGACCAAGCATATCCTCACCGGTTACAAGTATGCCCTTTGAAGCCAGAAAGCAGGCAAACTCATCATATCTTTCGATATGTTCCGCCATACCGTGAACAAGCTGTACAATACATTTCGGAGCTTCATCAGGTATCCATCTCATGGCACGAATCTTAGACGCGCCATCTCTTGAGTCAAAGAAAATCTCTTCCTTTTGCATATTCTCCCCTCCAAAACATAGCTATACAGAGATTATTATATCCCACAAGTCCTTTGCCCGCAAGAAAAGAGCCGTGAATATTTCACGGCTCCGTAAATTAATTCTAATATTTAGCAGATTTCCGCACCTGCGGGCATGGGTCTTTCGGGAGTCATTAATGATAACTTTCCGTCCTGATCCTCTGCGCAAAGAAGCATACCTTCAGATAAAACTCCTGCGAGGGTGGCGGGTTTAAGGTTTACAAGTACCATTACCTTCTTACCAACCATTTCCTCTGCGGTATAGTGCTGTTTAATACCTGACACTATCTGCTTTACCTGGTTTCCGATCTTTACCTGAGAGCAAAGAAGTTTTTTGGACTTGGGAACTTCCTCGCACTTAATGATTTCGCCAACAGCAAACTGAAGCTTTGCAAAATCATCATAGGAAATTTCGGGACGAACCTCCAGCTCGATGGCAGGTTCTTCTTCCTTGGCAGGCTCTTCCACAGCGCCCACTTCTGCCTTCTGAATTGCGGCAATTCTTTCTGCCTCAGCATATACGTCCTTAATATCAAGTCTTGCAAAAAGAATCTGAGGTGTATCGGTAACCTTGTTTCCGCTCTTGTAAAGACCGAAGGCCGAAAGCTCGTCAAAGGCTCTTAATTCAGTATTTAACTGAGCCACAATCTTCTCTGCGGTCTCGGGAAGGAAGCACCAAAGAAGGCTGGCACCGATTGTGATACTTTCACAAAGATTGTATAAAACAGTGGCAAGTCTGTCCTTTTTAGCCTCATCCTTTGCAAGAACCCAGGGCTCTGTTTCGTCGATATATTTATTGCATCTCTTGAAGAGTGCGAATATCTCTGTTATTGCATCAGCAACATGGAGTCCTTCCATCTTTGCAGCCACACGATTGTAGGTATCAACGGCTACTGCCTTAAGATCCTCATCAACCGCTTCAGAAACCTTTTTGTCTTCAACCACACCGCCGAAGTACTTATTGCTCATGGAGATGGTTCTGTTTACAAGGTTTCCTAAGATATTTGCAAGGTCTGCATTGATTCTTTCTGTCATTAAGTCCCAGGTAATGGAACCGTCGTTTTCAAAGGGCATCTCATGAATCATGAAATATCTTACCGCATCCACGCCGAAGAACTTTGCAAGGTCGTCTGCATAAAGAACATTTCCCTTTGACTTACTCATTTTTCCGTCACCTGAAAGAAGCCAGGGATGACCGAATACCTGCTTGGGAAGGGGCTCACCAAGAGACATAAGGAAAATAGGCCAGTAAAGAGTATGGAAACGAACAATATCCTTACCGATTAAGTGAAGGTCTGCAGGCCAGTATTTTTTGTACTGCTCTGTTGAGTTGCCGTCTGCATCGTATCCGATACCGGTTATGTAGTTTGAAAGTGCATCAAGCCATACATAAACAACATGCTTGTTGTCAAAATCCACCGGAATGCCCCACTTAAATGAGGTTCTTGAAACACAAAGATCCTGAAGGCCAGGAAGTAAGAAGTTGTTCATCATTTCATTCTTACGGGATACGGGCTGGATAAACTCGGGGTGGGTATTGATATGCTCAATAAGCTTGTCTGCGTATTTGCTCATTTTGAAGAAATAAGCTTCTTCTTTGGCAGGTTTTACTTCTCTGCCACAGTCGGGACATTTTCCGTCCACAAGCTGAGACTCTGTCCAGAAGGATTCACAGGGTGTACAGTATAAGCCTTCGTAGGCACCCTTATAAATGTCGCCTTTATCGTACATTTTCTTGAAAATCTTCTGAATCTGCCTTTCATGATCGGCATCTGTTGTACGGATAAACTTATCATAAGAACAGTTTAAGCAGTCGCAGATTGCCTTGATTTCTCCTGCAACCCCGTCAACAAACTCCTTGGGGGTAACTCCTGCTTCAGCTGCTTTAAGTTCAATTTTCTGTCCATGCTCGTCGGTTCCTGTCTGGAAGAAAACATCATATCCGTCTTTTCTCTTAAATCTTGCGATTGCATCCGCCAGAACGATCTCATAGCTGTTACCGATATGGGGCTTACCTGAGGTGTATGCAATTGCGGTAGTAATGTAGTAGGGTCCTTTATTTGCCATTATCTACTCCTCCTTTTTATTTATATAGAGTTTCGCTTGCGAAACTCTTGCGCCGAGCGCGGTCGCCATTGCGACATGTTTCCTCTCGTGCGAGTGTGCATCCCATGACTTTTTGTTTTATAGGACGCCTTTTCCTATAAAACAAAAAAACGTCTTCTCATGCACATTGCACAAGAAGACGTGTATTCACGTGTTACCACTTCTCTTTATCCAAACCTCACGATTCAGACCTTAACGGGTACTAACATACCCTGTCGCTTTAACGGGCGAATCCCGTCGCAGCCTTACCCTTCGGCTCGGTGCGCTGCTCAAAAGCCATCTTCGGTATAATTTACATCGGGTCTCTCAGCAAATAACCCTTCTCTGTGGATGCGCCTTACACTTACTCTCTTTATCATCGCGTTTGAATATTGATTATTCAATAAATAACACAGTTGATTTTCTTTGTCAAGAACCATAAAAGAAACCTACTCAGCCATCTCTTCCATTTTTTTGAAGTCAACTTTGCCTATTGCTGTTCGTGGGAATTTATCAATGAATCTATACTCAACCGGTTGCTCCCACTCCTTTAACAATCGCCCTGCGGATTCAATCAACGCAGCTTTAATATTAATCTCTTCGTAACCATCATTCTTGACTACAAAGGCTATCAGTTCATTAATTATTTCAGGTCTTTTTCGACCTACAACCGTAATGGATTCGACTCCCTCCGTCTTTTCAAGTTCATCTTCTAACAGTTTAGGAAAAACTTTGTGGTATATACCATTCTGACGAATTTCAATTATTCTTTTAATGCGGCCTACAACAGTTAAATATCCTTCAGTATCAACCTTACCCAAATCACCTGAGTGAATCCATTCCAAACCATCAGCATGCAACTTCTTCACAAAATTAGTTTCATCCGATTTATTGTAATATCCTGCCATCATTGTTGGAGTATGAAAACATATTTCACCAACTTCGTTGTATCCTACTTCTTCAACTGTTTCCGGCTCGACAATCTTAATCATCGTGCCCGGAAGCGGCACTCCTACTGTTCCCTGTTTATAGACATTGGGGCTTTCCGTAACCACAGTGGCAGCAACTTCCGACATACCGTATCCAATTGACAATTTAGCTTTTGAATTGTGTTCTCTTAAGAATTCATTAGTGCGTTTTTCAAAAGAAGGCGGTATCGCTTCTCCCCCAACTGCCAAGACCTCGACAAAACTTAAATCCATCTTTTTGACCTTGGAATTGTTGCACACATATTCTATTCCTGTCATTCCATGAACAAAGAAATTGGGCCGATACTTTGCAAAGCTTTTCCCACAATTTGCAGGAGATGGATCCGCAAGAAGCACTTCTGAAAAGCCTAAACATAACGGCATATGCATAGAGAAAGAAAGCCCAAAAGCAATAAAGGGAGGCAAACCGTTCATAAATCTTTGACCCCGGCCATGGCTAATATTAGCATAGTCATATTGCATAGCCAAAGCGTTCAGATTTCGATTCGACAGTACTACTGCCTTAGATTTTCCGGTTGTCCCACCTGTGTAAACCATGGCAATCGGAAGCGTATCATCATTTATCTCTTCTGCTGGTCTCGTTGCACCACTGCAGAATTCATTCCAATACAGAACTTTGCTATCCTTTTTTACTTTAGTTTTTAGCCGAATAACGTTTTTTGTTACAAAATCTGCCTCTTCGCCAATTGATAGCAAGAGCACATGCTCAACAGCTGTACCAGACACTGCGCTCTTTTGCTTTTCCCATAAGCCATCAATTGTAACAAACATTTTCGATTTTGTATCATTCAAACTATTATGCAGTTCATCACAATCAGCAGTGACATAAACAAAATTAGCAATAGCACCTATGAAACTAATTGCATAAAATAAAATGACAGTTTGAGGCATATTTACAACCTGAAGCGTTATAATATCTCCCTTACTCAAACCTAAATCTGCCAATTTTGAAGCAACCATTTGTATTTTTTCAAACAAAAATGCATAAGTTATTTTTTTATTGAAATAAATAAGCGCCGTATCGTTCTTGTAATTTCTATTCTTTTCAAACATCATGCGATACACGCTAAGATTAGGAATATCTTCTTCTCTTAGCGTTCTTTCATAGAAACGCATCCATGGCTTATCTATCGATGGATATCCTGTCTGTCTGTCTGTCTGTCTGTCTGTCTGTCTGTCTGTCTGTCTGTAGTCAGCATATTTTTCATATCTCCTTTGTCAATCTTTTTTATTTACCTCCCGGAGTTTCCTAACTTCTTCAGTGTCAACTAGATTCCCCCATGCATCCCAAGGGACATCACAAATATGATGAAATAAATAAAATTCATCATCTGCTCCATAAATATATCTGCGCTCTCTATCTGTATCAATGTGTCCAAATTTATGATTTTTATAATTGCCTCTCAGGAAATTAATATATTCCCAATTACTCACATCACTTCTTTTACAAATCCCTTTCTCAGCGATTAAGTCCCAGCGAAGTGTTGACATTTCTTCAACATACTCATCAAGTTTCATTGACAAATCATCTTCTGTAGATAAGTATATTGGTTTTCCATATCTAGAATGTATTTTAAGAATTCTTTCCTTAGATTTGCTTGTATCATATGTATATTCGTGCACTACCGGTATAACAGGTACATTAGCTTTACATGCTGTATCTAACACGCCATATTCCATATCACTCCTTTGTCGAGTTAATTAATCACATTACCTTCCAATATCCAAATTAATTAAATCCAGTTCTCTCTATGTAGCCATTCCTTGAGCAGCTAATTTCTCATAATACTTTTTATCAGTCTTCATAGATGCACTAACTTTTAGTTCAGGTACGACAATAAAATCCACAGGAATAGCACACTCATCCAATGAGTCCTTGCATCTCTCCTTTATAGACGCTACAACATTGTCGCTATTGGCGCCTTCCTTGATAACCACATAAGCAACCGATACGCAATCCATCACCTTATCAGGTTTCTTTACTACGCAACACCCTACAACAGAATCAACATCACTGATTGTCTTTTCAACAAACTCTATATATACCTTGAAAGGTGGTCTGCCTACTGGATATGTAATAAAGAAATCTCTTTCGCGGCCGCACATATAAACAAAACCTTCTTTATCAATCATTCCATAGGAATCAGTGGCAATCCATACAGTTCCATCATTTTCAACGATCCTTACTTTCTTTGTTTGCTGTTCATTTCCGTTGTATCTCTGCATAACGTTTCTGCCCGAATAATACAGTTTTCCAACATGATTGTAAGGTAATTCATTCCCTTCTGAATCTACTGCCTTAACAATGGTTCCAAGCAAAGGTTTTCCAACGCTTTCGATGTTATACTTTCCAACAGTGGACGCCGTTATTCCCGCTGTTACTTCAGCCATGCCGGATCCATCTTTAACAGAAGCTTTACTATGATGGTTCTTTAGCCATACATTAGCTTCTTTCTTCGCAAATGTATCAAATTTATCCCCACCACTAACGAGAAACCGCAAGAATGACATGTCTTTATCCTGCAATTCCTCATTCACCAACATGTTCCTTATATGCGATGGAACTGTGTGTAGGTATACAGGCTTATACATGTCAAAAAATTTGACATAATCGTTTAATGAAAAGTCCGGGGTTAATCCTGCAGTTTTTCCGACATAAGGGGATATCAAGCAAGAAATGACAAAACCATACGGGTACTTAAAGGGAACCACTTGCATATTTATGCCTTTTGGTCCAAAATGGATCATTGTTGTTTCTTTAACCGACTCTAATTCGAACATAATGTTCTCACGAGATAATTCAACCAACTTTGGTTCTCCTGTTGACGAACTTGTAGAGGTTAAAAGAGTTATTAGCGAGTTATCTTTACATAAGACAACATTTGCACTATTATTCTTGCCTAAATTTATGAAAGATGATAACGAAATTACACACCCACTTTCTTCATAAGCAACTGTATTTTCGCGGATGTATTTTTTTGAATATTCCGATAGAGACAAAATGTCCTTAAATGAATCTTCTGGCGAAATCACCACAATAGTGACGATTGAACTTCCAGATACTGCCGATTTGACCTTTTCAAGGTTACGGCAAGTGGTAAACGTCAGCTTGCATCCAAAACGATTAAAATAACTATTCATCATAGCAACATTAGTTTCGACAGGGTCTACAAAGAACGTGATCGCACCTATTAAATCGCACGCAAAGAACAATGCTGAGGCTTCAACTGTAGAAGTAACACAAACTGGAACTATATCTCCACAGCAAATACCCAAAGTCTTAAGCGAACTAGCATATTTATAAACAATAACCTCAAATTCTTCCCATGTTACTTGCTGGTCATAGACTCTAAAAGCGTATTTGCAGTTAAATACACCGTTCTTTTTTCTACTCTTACTGAAGAATTCCAACATAGAATTCGGTGAAATCCTTACTTCATTTTTCTTCATATGCCAAGGAATATCAACAGAAGGATAACCTGACATAGTTCTCCCTTTATGCAACCTGTAACGAACTCCGGTTAAACATTTATACTGACGGTTTTCTCTGTAACCAATACCGATAGAAATGTAGAATTCATCCGCACTCTCTTCCACAGAAGTCTCAGGAACGTTGAAAGATTTAAGATCAGCTTTAGTCGCCTTCGCAGGAGCAACATACACTTCATCATCAACCAAATAAAACGAATAATGGTTATTCAAATACCTAGAAAAATAGACTATTTGATAAATAGAGCATCCATCAGCATTAACATTAAATCTCCGTGCCACAGTAGAGATATCTTCTCTTGTAGTCAGCTTACTCAGTCTGATTCTTTCAAGGAGAGAAAGTTCTTCTTCGTTATAAAATGAATACCTCACTAATTCATATTTTTTCATTCCAATCTCCAATATGCTTATTATTCCATGCCCACTATTCGATGAAGTTTGTCAACATAAGTCTTTGGAAACAACTTTTTAAAAATCATCGCTGCCCTTGTATCCAGTCCAATAATTATATCTCTTTTGTTTTTTGCAACTCCTTTTATAATCATCCTTGCAACAGCATTGGGGGCTAGTCCTTTGGCTATGGATTCATAATCACCTTCACTATCTATTGCTCCGATAGGTGGTATAGAATTTTTTACGATATTGGTATTTACAGCCCCGGGATATGATACCGTAACCTTAATTCCTGTATGTTTTAACTCCCAATATAATGCGTGCGAAAAACCCTTTACAGCATTCTTACTTGCAACATATAAACTCTGTTTTTTTAATTCAACTAACCCCAAACAGCTCGCCATATTCATAATATGAGCATCTTTTAAGTTCATAAAATCTTCCAAAAATACCTTTATCATATAAACCTGAGATAAGAAGTTTGTCTCAACAACTTTATCAATTGCCTCTTCGGTAACTTCCCAGAAAAATCCCCCATGGGCTATCCCTACAATATTAAAAAGCAGTGATGGTTTGATATTAAGCGTATCCAGTGACTTTTTTAGTGCTTTTATTTCTTGTAGTTTGGAAACATCTACTACATATTTCCAAAAACTGATTTTTGAATCAATCAGCTGCGCAGTCTCATCAAGCGCATCACTACAGATATCAACCAACACCAAACTGCAACCATATTTGCTTAACTCTATTGCTATATTTCTCCCAATTCCACTACCAGCTCCTGTAACAACAGCAATTTTGTTTCTATACTTATTTACAAGTGTCCTATCTATAGTCCGCATAATCCCTACCTATCCTTTGTTGAGCATGCATTTCACCTTAAGTCATCATCCAACCACTTCAATATTTGTAACCATTTGCTCCAACATTTTATAATCTATTTTTCCGGCTTTAGTCGTAGGCAACTTATCAATAATCCTGTATCTATACGGACAATGATTTTCGCTCAACTCTCTTGCACACATTTCCTCAATTTCTCTGATGGTACTTTCCTTCTTATACTCATCTTTTAACTCCACATATGCTATTGACAAAAATGCACGTTCCGGATGCTTGACACCTACAACAGCAACAGTTTTCACATTTTTATGCTTCGATATAACCTGCTCTATCCTCATAGGATAAACTCGATACACAATACCATCACCTGCTATAGTCCAATAAATTCTTTTTAATCTACCGCTTATTACTAATTCACCGTCTGCAGTAACCCAGCCCAAATCACCGGTCTTAAGCCAAGTAGTTCCTTCTATATTCGACAAAGTTTCTGCTGTTTCAACAGTTTTGCCATAATACTCTCGCATCAATGAAGGTCCTGTTATATAGATTTCACCTTCTTGGCCAATCTTTAGTTCTTCATTCGAATCCACATCTCGAATCATCACATTATTCGTAGGAAATGGTATCATCTCCTGAATGCTTTGATTTGAAGTAGCAAATGTTCCTGCTATTTCTGTCATTCCATATCCTCTGGCCATATATTTTTTACAGCCATGAGATTTTAAGAAATCATTCACTCGTTCAATCCAAATATCAGTAACACTATCTCCACCAAAAGCAGCAGTCCTTAAAAAAGACAGATTCATCTTTTGGACCTTAGTATCCTCCATCATCCTATTTATGTGTAACGGACCACCAGCAAAATGATTAGGTTTATATTTCGCAAATAGCTTTACAAATTCTTTTGGGTCCGGATTGGCACACAATACCACTTCCATGCCAAGACATATTGGCATCTGAACTCCAACAAATATTCCGTATGCTAAAAATGGTGGAATGCAATTCAAAAATCTGTCTCCAAGTTCATGCTCCATCATCCAACCGAGATTTTCATAATTGAAAGCAATCGCATTTGCTGACAAATTGGTATGTACTGCTCCCTTTGATTCACCGGTCGTACCACTTGTATATTCAATCAAAGCTATCGAATCTGCCTTTGATTGGAATGAAACGGTCCGCTCACTTGCTTTTTTCTTTGCTGCAACAAATTCATTCCATGAAACAACCTGATAATTTCCTGTAGCCAGTCCTTTTGTCTTTTTCTTCACTATTAAGGAAGTCGGAAACGGCATAGATTCATATATCGGGATTGAGACAATAGATATCTTTTCTCCACCGATCGCATCAACCATTGTTTTTTCTGCCAGATTAACCACAAATACAATCTTACTTTTTGCAGAAAGAACCTTCTTTCGCATATCTTCTGCCGTATCATTTACAGCCACATAATTAGCCACTGCGCCTATTTTATTTATTGCATAAAACAAATAGTAGTTTTCCGGTATGTTCAATAAACAAACACTGACAACATCTCCCGGCCTAATTCCACATTCATGTAATGCCGATGCAATTAACTCTATTTTGCTTATAAATCCCTGATAACTGATTCTTTTCCCAAAATAGTTAATTACATATTTCGCATGATTCTTTGATGTACATTCAATCATGTAATCATACATGCTACCTTCAGGTAACTTAACATTCACCTGTCTCTCAGAATAATATTTAAGCCACGGCTTATCTATATGAGGATAACCTGTCTGTCTATCCGTAACGGGCATATACTTCACTACTCCTTTGTCATATGTTTTATGATGTTCATATAGCCAACTATTTCAAGTTTCTTACGTGCTATTCATCTCATCCGTATTTTTTAAGATAATTTTTTAAGTCCATCACCATAAAATAATTCTTCTCAGTAATGTTTAACTTTCTCATATCTCTAAGCGTTTCGAAATATTCTTTTTTTGCACGCGGCATAAAAACATTTGTTATCTGTCCGTGAATATCATAACTTTTCCATTCAGCCATTCTTTCTTGCAAAAAATTGTGCCAATAATCGTATGATAATTCTGAACGTTTCTGAATACCTTTATGCTCCCATATCTTATATTTCAAGGAAGCCATTATATCCCTCAATTCCTGAGTTGAATTAACTCTATCTGTCGGATAGAATTCATCTCCGACATTGATAACAAAGTGCTTTCCATATTGTTCCATACAAATTGGGATAATAGCAGCATCGGCAGCCAAAGCAATATCCACACATCCAAACGGAATGTCATAGATTATCTCATTCTCCGAAAAGTTCCACGCAGCCTCCGGAAAAATCATCATATTATCACCTTGTTTTAACACCGCTTCCATCATTGACCTGGAGTTTTTCCGATCTTCTCTATCCATTACGTCAACAAAAATTACGCCAAATGCATTCATAAAAAAACCGGAAAATGTTCCGTGCATGGCAACAAAATCAGCAGCCAAAATATGAAAATGTGGCTTTATAGCTTCATTTATTATTTCAAAATCCCATTTACCAATATGAGAAACAGCAAACACAACCGGTCTCTTTGTATTACGTGGGGGGAGTTTCCCATCCAAGAATTCGTATGAAAGACCGCATGCCTTTCTTTGAAGAAACAATGCTGCTCTCATCACCGGCCTAATCATTTTTCTGAACAAAATACCTTTAACCGGTTTCTCATGTTTGAGTCGTATAGCTTTCTTCTCTTTATAGTCTTCAAATTTTTGATAATTATCTTTCGAATTCTTCATAATATTGTTCTCACTTATTTTCCTGCTTATACTTCAAAAAGAGGGTATTGTAATACTCTTCCTTCTGTTGTGTATTCAATTTTTCCACTTCAGAATATCTGACCACCTTTAGCTACCTTTTCAAGTTCCTTATAATCAACTTTTGCCAAAATAATTGATTGCTACCTTCGACAATCTGTTTTCATTGTTTCTGCGCAGATATTCAATCATATTACAATCCGGTATAGTGATATCTTTAACCTCACTTGGATAATATTTCATCCACGGCCTATCTATAGATGGATATCCTGTCTGTAGCATAGTTTTAGTTCCTTTCGTTGCTTAAATAACATACTCGCTCTCACCTTTAGGAAGAAGTGGCAATTTATGTGCAAAAAAATTACCATGAAATTCTATAATTCTAAACTCGCCTTATCTATGTGCCTCATTTATTATCTCTTCGCACTCATCTAAAGCATTTATAATACACAAGTTCCTTGCGTTACTATTGTTTTTACAGTTACCAGCAGTGGCTGTATCTGTTATTTCTTTATATGTATTAGGATCATCATTTAGGCATGTGTCATAATCTAGACGATTAAGACATTTGTCTAAAACCATGAAAGCAGCTCGATATTTCTCTGAATTTCTCTTAGGATCAATTACAAAGAGGGAAACAGAAGCAAAAAGAGAGAAACAAGAATAGACAAAAACCTTTACTTGCATAAGACCTGCATTCGAAGTAAAACTTGTAATATATATCACATAAATAGTTGCTAAGATAGAAGTTAGCACAATCCAATAATATATCGATAGCCAGACTATGCTTGACTTAAGTAACATATTTCTTTTTAAAACAATAGATTTGTTATCCTTTTTACCATCTGTTTCAGTGCTTTTTCTCCTTCCCGATATAATCGAAATAATTGTTGCAGATAAAACGGCTACCACTATTGTCACTATGAATATCCAGTCATATGCCTCAAGTATCTTCAGTGTATTATGTTCCATAACAATTTCCTCCTTATGAGATAATGGCACAATATTATGTAGCATTCTTCGCACTACTTATTGCACCACGATTTGTCGTGTCAAAAAGTAGACCCTATGACACCTTCAAAAAACATAATTTTTGCCTACGTAAAATAATATAACGCCTTGATATTTGCACGAAATTAATGAATATCAAATAGTCTACTTTTTGAAACCATTTTCTCTACATCTTCTGTAAAATGTAGATTTACTGATTCCCAGCTTAATCGCTGCTTCTGTCGCTGATATATTTCCACACTCCCATTCGCTAAATACTTTCTCTCCCTCGGAAGATATAACTATTTTCTTACAGCCGAATTTAACCCCTTTTGCTTTAGCTATAGCTATTCCCTCAGATTGTCTCTGCTTTATAAATTGTCTTTCTGTTTCTGCGACATATGCTAATATCTGCAGTACTAAATCCGCTATAAATACGCCTGTCAGGCCGGCAATTTCTGTTTGTGTGTTCAGCAACGGCATATCTAATACTTCAATGTCGACTTCCATCTTCTTCGTTAATATGCGCCATTGCTCTAAAATTTCTTCATAATTTCTTCCCAATCTGTCTATGCTTTTGATAACCAACAAGTCATGTGCTTTCAAATGTTTCATCATCCTTTTATATTCAGGACGAATAAAGTCTTTACCAGAGATGTAATCAATAAATATATGCTTGTCTGATATCTGTAATCCCCGCATAGCATTTAGTTGCCTGTCCGGTTTTTGTTCCTTTGACGAAACTCGAATATAACCATATTTTTCCATCTGACGCCTCCTTAAAAACATAATTTATAAGGTAAGGCCCCAAACACCTTCTTGTATGTTTTATGTACTTAAAATAAGTCCATTTTTAGTATTATAATCCAACATTGTCTTAAAATGAACTTAATTCAAGTTCTTGTTGAGGTCGATATGGAAAAGGACAAACATTTAGGTTTACGAATTGATTCAGATACACACGAAAAATTGAAAGATCTTGCTGAATATGATGGAAGGTCTATTAACGGCGAAGTCTTATACCTTATAAGGCAGGCAATCCAGCAGCACGAGCGTGAACTTAATGAAAAAAACAAAAGATAAAGACTAATTACATCATTCCGTAATACAGTAGAGCACATATCAGAAATAAGTTCTGATATGCGCTCTTTTTTTTAATAAAAAACTGCGAAAGAAGATTACTCATCTTTCGCAGCCATAATACTTGTTTTATTTATAATTATTTAATTGAAGCATGTAATTCCTGAAGGGACTTAACTGCTGAAACTGCTCCGTTCTTAACTTCCTTGATACCAACTGCTGCGGCCTTTGCTGCTGCCATGGTGGTGATGTAAGGAACCTTTGCACGGATAGCTGCCTTACGGATGTAGGAGTCATCCTGAGCGCTCTTCTTTCCGATAGGTGTATTAATTACAAGAGATACTTCCTTGTTAATGATGAAGTCTGATACATCAGGTCTTCCTTCGTAAATCTTGTGGGCCTTCTTAACCTCGTAGCCTGCTTCCTTAATGATGTCATATGTACGGCCGGTAGCAACAAAGTTAAAGCCTGCCTCGGCAAGGGGCTTAACAACCTCAAGAAGTTCGGGCTTATCGTTGTCGTTTACGCTGATAAGTGCTGTGCCTTCAAGGGGAAGAACTGTCTGTGTAGCTTCCTGAGCCTTAAAGAAGGCTTCTCCGAAGCTTTCTGAAATACCAAGTACTTCACCGGTGGATCTCATTTCGGGTCCAAGTACAGGGTCAACTTCAGGGAACATATTGAAGGGGAATACAGCTTCCTTTACGCCGTGGTAAGGAATGTTCTTCTTCTCAAGGTTAACAACAGGTGAAGGTCTTCCTGTAAGTTCCCTTGTGGCAATTTCTGTTGCAAGGGGAACCATCTGGATGTTACAAACCTTTGAAACAAGGGGAACGGTACGGGATGCACGGGGATTTGCCTCGATTACATATACCTTGCCGTTTTCAATAGCGTACTGCATGTTCATAAGACCCTGAACGTGCATTTCCTCTGCAATCTTTCTGGTATATTCTTCAATTGTCTTTAAGTTTTCCTCGGAAATGTTCATTGAAGGAATGATACAAGCCGAGTCACCTGAGTGAATACCTGCAAGTTCGATATGTTCCATAACCGCAGGAACAAATGCATGCTCGCCGTCACAGATAGCATCTGATTCACATTCTGTCGCATGCTTTAAGAATCTGTCGATAAGGATGGGTCTGTCAGGTGTTACACCGATGGCAGCCTTCATGTATTCAATGAGGGTTTCTCTGTCATGTACTACTTCCATTCCGCGTCCGCCAAGTACATATGAAGGACGAACCATTACAGGGTAACCAATCTTCTCAGCAACCTCAACTGCCTCTTCTGTTGTAACAGCCATTCCTGCTTCAGGCATGGGAATTCCAAGTTTGTCCATCATTGCACGGAACAAATCTCTGTCTTCTGCAAGGTCAATAACCTCAGGAGAAGTACCAAGAATACGTACGCCGTTCTTCTTAAGCTCTGCAGCAAGGTTAAGAGGTGTCTGTCCGCCAAACTGTGCGATAACACCTTCGGGCTTTTCTTTATTGTAAATGCTTAATACGTCTTCAAGTGTAAGGGGCTCAAAGTAAAGCTTGTCAGAAGTATCGTAGTCGGTTGAAACGGTTTCAGGGTTACAGTTAACGATGATTGTTTCAAAACCAAGCTTCTTAAGAGCAAGAGCTGCATGAACTGAGCAGTAGTCAAATTCGATACCCTGACCGATTCTGTTGGGACCGCCGCCAAGAATCATAACCTTCTTCTTGTCGGATACTGTGCTCTTGTCCTCTGCATTGTAGGTTGAATAGAAGTATTCTCTGTCCTGTGTACCGCTTACATGTACACCTTCCCAGGCTTCAACAACACCAAGGCTGATTCTCTTGTTTCTGATTTCTTCTTCGGTAACATCAAGAATCTTTGAAAGATACTTATCTGAGAAACCATTCTTCTTAGCCTGTGTAAGGGCCGCGTCTGAAGGAAGTGAGCCTTTGGACTTAATAAGAGCTTCTTCCTCTTCAACAAGTTCCTTCATCTGTTCAATGAAGTAGTGCTTAATCTTTGTAAGGTTCCAAAGTTCCTCTACTGTTGCGCCCTTTCTGAGAGCTTCGTACATAATGAACTGTCTCTCACTTGTGGGGAATGCAAGCATCTTTAAGAGTTCTTCTTTGGACTTATCATTGAAGTCCTTTGCGAAACCAAGTCCGTAACGACCTGTTTCAAGGGAACGGATTGCCTTCTGGAAAGCTTCCTTGTAGGTCTTACCGATGCTCATTACTTCACCTACGGCACGCATCTGTGTACCGAGCTTATCCTGAACACCTTTGAACTTTTCAAATGCCCAACGGGCGAACTTAATTACTACATAGTCACCATCGGGAACATACTTATCGAGGGTACCGTACTTACCGCAGGGAATCTCATCAAGTGTAAGTCCTGATGCAAGCATTGCTGATACAAGGGCAATGGGGAAACCTGTTGCCTTTGAAGCAAGTGCTGATGAACGGGATGTACGGGGGTTAATTTCAATAACGATGATTCGTCCGTCTTCGGGATTTCTTGCAAACTGTACATTTGTACCACCGATAACCTGAACCTCGTTTACGATTGAATAAGCCTGACGCTGTAATTCCTTCTG
>JAZLLV010000032.1:0-6249 GCA_045598365.1 Lachnospiraceae bacterium | reverse complement strand
CGCATAACAATCAAACGATAAATGATTATGGGGTAGGGGGAATTATACCATTATCCGCTGCAGCATATACGTTGGAAGAAGGTTAACCACAAAAGGAGGGGCCATGAAAAAATGATTTCTCATTTTTTCACAGCCCCCTTTAAATATGTTCAGTCTTTAAGTGACTCGACAATTAACAAGATACCTTTGGAAATTGATATAACTGCTTTATCTTCCAGAATACTGTTTCCGTGTCCAAGGGGAAAGCTGTTTGTTAATGTAATACCATTGGTGTTGTATTTTACACCGGAAATACATAAGCCTTCACAACTTTCGGTAAGAGAAAATAAAGACAAGGAATAGCCGGCCTTTTTCTTTATGCAAATAGGCTTTTCACAATCGGAAAAAGTCATAAGATGTTCTTTTTCCGATATAATTTCGCCCACACCGCCATGGGCTGCAATGTAGTGAAGAGATTCCATATTTGCAATAAGATGGTCCATTCTTTTGCCGAGAGCACAGACTATGACTATATGAGTGTAGCCCCGTGAAAGCGCATCCTTAATTGCAAGCATTGTATCGGTATCATCCTTTTCCACGGGAAACCGAAGGATTTCTGCATCGGGAAAACTTTTGGAAAAATCGTCCTCGTAGGAATCAAAATCACCAAGGATCACATCGGGGCAAATATTCAGTTTCTTAGAATATTCAACACCCTTATCGCAGGCATATACAAAATCGTATTCAGTTTTTTCAAAGAACGAAAATTCTCCGCCTGTGATAATCAGTGCTGTTTTCATGAGTTAGCCATTTCTTTAACCTTGGATAATGCTTTTCTTACAGCAGGAATTAAAATAATAATAACTGTTATGGCTGCTTCTGCGAAAATATAAATTGCATTATATGCAAGTGAATAAGGCAAAGCTGACCAGCCGTCCCATGCATAGCTTCCGAAGAAAATCCATCCGGAAATTACTGCGAATACGAATCTTCCCAAAACAGCTGCGATGTAGCCTTTTAAGAGAGAGAACTTCTTGCTGTTGCAGAAAAGACCTGAAAGGCCAAGTGCGCCGAAAGCAAGTATGTAATCAACAATAAGCTGTGCGGGGAATAATACATAGGGGTCAATTAACAACTGAAGAACACCGTATGCAACACCGGTAAGAAGGCCGGGTACTATTCCGAAGAAATATCCGGGAAGTGAAGCTACAAGCATTGAAAGAAGTGTGATTGAGCCTCCTGTGGGGAAGTGGAAAAGTTTAATGTTTGAAAGAACGGTTGCAAGGGCAATGGCCATAGCGCAGAAAGCAAGCTGCTTCGCTGTAAGAATTCCTTTAGATGACTTTGCTGATTTAACCGATTTCATGGCAACTACTGCAGCAACTGCAAGAAGTGCAATGATTACTACGGCAAGAAGAATCTTGCCAAGGGTGGTGGGGATGTAGGTTAATTCTCCCCAGTCGTTTACGTACTCTGTTACTAACATAAAAAAACCTCCTATATTGCCAGGAGGGAGATAGAAAGTATAAAAGCAGACTGCTTCTATTGTGCTTCCTTACGCCGGTATTATCCGGTTCAAGTGATGAGGGTCAAGAAGCTTATAGCTTCAATCTCAGCAATTGCTCCCCTAGCTAAATATTTTTTTGATAGCAAGACTATATAATGACATCGGTACCGATGTCAACAGGAAAATAAAAAACGGGCAGCAATATTGCTGCCCGAATCATTGATTATTCAATTACGTGAATCCAACCCTTAGGAGCTTCAATGCGACCCATCTGAATTCCTGTAAGAGTTTCATAAAGCTTCTTGGTAACCGGTCCCATATCTGTCATGCCGGCAGGCAAGCAGATTTCTTTACCGTGGTCAACAATTTTACCAACGGGAGAAATAACAGCCGCGGTACCGCAAAGACCACATTCTGCCATATCCTTAACTTCGTCAAAGTATACTTCTCTCTCTTCTGCTTCAAGGCCTAAGTATTCCTTTGCAACATACATAAGAGAACGACGTGTGATTGAAGGAAGAATGCTGTTTGACTTAGGAGTAACAACCTTGCCATCCTTTGTAACGAAGATGAAGTTTGCACCACCGGTTTCTTCAACCTTTGTACGGGTTCCGGGATCTAAGTACATATTTTCATCAAAGCCCTGTCTGTGAGCATCTGAAATTGCATAAAGGCTCATTGCGTAGTTAAGACCTGCTTTGATATGTCCTGTTCCGTTGGGTGCTGCACGGTCGAAGTCACTTACACGAATGGTAAGGGGCTTTACTCCGCCCTTGAAGTAAGGACCTACGGGAGTACAGAACATTCTGAACTGATACTCTGCAGCGGGCTTAACACCGATAACCGGTGATGAACCAAACATATAAGGTCTGATATAAAGAGTTGCTCCTGATCCATAGGGAGGAACATACTTTGTGTTTGCTGAAACAACCTGTGTTACGGCATCAATGAAACGCTCCTTAGGGAAAACGGGCATTTCAAGACGCTTACAGCTGTCAATCATTCTGTCTGCATTTAAGTCAGGACGGAAGCATACGATGTGACCATCTTCTGTGGTGTATGCTTTTAATCCTTCGAAACATGTCTGTGCATACTGAAGGACACCTGCACATTCACTCATAACTATTTTATCATCTGAAGTAAGAACACCTTCGTCCCAAGCTCCGTCTTTGAAATTTGATACGTATCTCTTATCGGTGGGCATGTAGCCAAAACCAATATTAGACCAGTCGATATTTGCTTTTTCCATGGCAAATCTCCTTTCATATATTCTTTAGCGATTTAGGGCACTAAATTCTTAAAGTCTATTATTATCCCATTCCCTAAAAAAGTCAATGAAATGTTGAAAAACAGAGCTTTCCTGAATTAAAATATGCTTATAAAAAGAAGGCAGGTTTATTTATGAAAAAGAATATCTCTCTGGTTTTTACCGGTGACGTAGGCTTTGATAAATATATGGATAAAAAATGGGAGGATGAAAACTTTCTCTCAGAAGAAGTCATGGGCTTTTTAAGAAGCGGAGACCACCTGATTGTTAATGTGGAAGGTGCAATGACAATGGGGAATAAAGCTTCTTTAACAGGGCAGGCAGCAAGCCTGACCCACAG
Organism: Lachnospiraceae bacterium; assembly: GCA_045598365.1. Classification (GTDB taxonomy): domain Bacteria; phylum Bacillota; class Clostridia; order Lachnospirales; family Lachnospiraceae; genus UBA1258. The sequence goes on along the minus strand of JAZLLV010000032.1, from coordinate 3,156 downwards.
CATGAATCCGGAGGCGGCAGGTTTTTTCAAAAGAATAGGTGCAGATATCTGGAATATCTGCAACAACCATATTATGGATGCCGGCGCCGAAGGGGTTTTTGACACGATAGCGATAGCGGCGAAGCAGGGTGCAAAAACCCTCGGCGCCGGTATGAACATAGGCGAAGCCTCTGCTCCGCTATTTATGGAAGATGCAGGAGGCATCGGACTTCTTTCCGTAGGATATGAGAGAGCCTGCAGAAAGGCCGGCGAAGACACGGCCGGCTGCCTAAACTGGAGCAATATGGAGCTGGTTGAAAAGCGCATTAGGGAGATAAAAGCAAAGTGTCGCTGGTGCATTGTTATAGCTCATGACGGAGAGGAGTTTACTCCTTTGCCATCACCATATACCAGAAACCGCTTTCACAAGTATCTTGATATGGGTGCGGATGCAGTTGTTGCCCATCATCCGCATGTTCCCATGAATTATGAAACTGTGGGTGAAAAAGTTATTTTTTATTCTCTGGGCAATTTTATTTTTGATACGGATTATCAGCGTTCACAATACAACACGGAAAAAGGTATTTTCGTAAGACTGCAGATTTCTGAGGAAAGTCTTTCTTTTGAACCCTTCGGTGTTCTGATAGATAGGGAAAATGGTCGGATAATTGAGGGAGATATTCCAAAGATTTTCAGAGATGTTGACGAAAACGAATATAACCTGCTAAGCCCTCTTTCAGCCAAAATGTTCATAGAGGCCACAAAGAGGCAGGTAAAATATCTGAAACCCGGTCAGTATGATAACGCCACGGAGGAAGACTGGAAAAAGAATTTCTATGAACCTTTTCGCAGCGGACGCGTTCCGGGCGAATGCCTTGATTTTCAGCTTATTTACCCTCTTTCCCTTGAAGAAAAAGAAGGCGCCTGGAAAAACAGTAAGCTCACGGATGTTGTAACTTACATTTTGGATTCAATGTAGATTAATTAGGGAGAAAGATTCTCTACTATTCACAAATAAGGTCAGAAAGCTTAGCAAATTCCGAAAGAGTCAGTGCTTCGCCGCGGATTGTGGCGGGAAGGTTCATGCTATCAAGAGCCGCAAGAACGTTTTCCTTTGTTACTCCTGCGATTCCGGCATTTGTGAGGCCGTTAACCAGGGTCTTTCTGCGCTGATTAAACGATGCTCTTATAAGTGAGAACATAAGAGCTTCATTTTTAACGGAAACAGGATTTTCCTTATGCACTTTAAGTCTTATAACAGAGCTGTCTACGTTAGGTCTTGGAATAAAGCAGTGTGAGGAAACCACCATAAGTACCTTAGGAACGGAATAGTACTGAACTGCAAGGGAAAGAGCTCCATAATCCTTGGTTCCGGGTCCTACCTGCATTCGGTCGGCAACTTCTTTTTGCACCATAACAGTAATGCCTTCAAGAGGTACATGACTTTCGAAAAGCCCCATTATTATGGGCGTAGTGATATAGTAGGGGAGATTTGCAACAACTTTTATGGGTTTTCCGTTGTTATATTTCTCACACAACTCATTAATGTCTACTTTTAAGACATCCTCGTTGATGATAATTTTGTTGTCATATGAGGAAAGAGTGTCGTTCAGTATAGGTATAAGGTTTTTATCGATTTCAACAGCGACAACAAAGCCTGCTCTTTCGCAAAGATACTGGGTCATGGTACCTATACCGGGACCGATTTCCAAAACACAATCATCCTTTGTGATTTCAGCACCATCGATTATGCCCTCAAGAATGTGGGTATCTATAAGAAAGTTCTGTCCGTATTTCTTTTGAAAACTAAAGTTGTATTTTTCAAGAATCTGAAGTGTATTCTGTGGTATTCCAAGATTTGCCATATAATCCTCGTCATTAATAAATATTAAAAAGGTTGCGTGCGTTTCTGTCGGTGGTTTCGATTACTTCTTCCGGGGTAATATTCCTAAGGGAAGCTATTTCATCGGCAACATGTACTAACAGGCTTGAGTCATTTCGTTTTCCGCGATGTGGAACAGGTGCCATGTATGGACAGTCTGTTTCAATAAGTATGGAACTAAGCGGTATCCTTGCGGCAATATCCTTAAGCTTTGCGGAATTTTTGAAGGTTACCACACCGCCGATTCCGATATAATATCCCATATTGATATATCTGACAGCCATTTCATAGGAAGAGGAAAAGCAGTGAATAACCCCACGCTTTTCGGGATTGTGGGCTTTTATGAGTTCAAAGGTTTCTTCCGCAGCTTCTCTGGCATGAACAATAATAGGAAGAGAAAACTTTCGAGCTAACTCCAGCTGATAAATAAATGCTTCACGTTGAACTTCTTTTGAGGGTTCTCCCCAGTAATAATCCAGGCCGATTTCGCCGATGGCTACAGGTTTTTCTTCATATATTATTTTTTTCAGAAGGGTTTTTCTTTCGTCGGTAAGGTCCAAAGCATTTTCCGGGTGGATACCGTATGCAGGATGGACAAAAGAATACTGCGCCGACATTTTTTTAATCTTTTCTATTGAATTCCAGCTTGAGGCAGCAGCAATGACATCGCCGACATTTTTATCTTTAAGCCCGGATAAAACCAGGTCTCTGTCTTCATCAAAGGCTTCATCATCATAATGGGAGTGTGAATCAAAGATCATTGTATTCTCCTTTTTCTTATATCATTTTAGTCTAAGAGATGAGACCTTTCAAGAAGATGACAAATTTGTATGAATTAATTCGGTAAGTATTATTGACTTTAATACATTAACATGTTATAAACAAGAAAACCGATGAGGAAGAGTGAGTAGATTTTACAAACTTTGGCACAGAGAGCTGCAGGCGGTGGGATTGCGGCGTAAAGAGTAGAATTGAATGGACTTCCGAGGGCGAGCTGAACGGGTGACCAAGTATGCAAGACGGAGTATTAACCTTCGTGAACAAAGTTAAGCATATGATAGTATGCATTGAGTGGATGATTATTCATCAAGCCGGGTGGCACCGCAGAAAGATTTTTCTGTCCCAGCATTTGCAAAAATGCTGGGATTTTTTTGCTTTATAGGAAAGTTCTCCTCCGGAGAACTCTCGGAACTAAAAACGCCCGGACAAGACCGGGCGCAGTAAACTAAGGTGATTATCAGAAGATGTAAAAGCCATCTTCACCATAATCATCATCAAGTTCGTCTTCAGTTAAG
>JAZLLV010000031.1:0-58758 GCA_045598365.1 Lachnospiraceae bacterium | reverse complement strand
ACCGTGCTTCCGGCACGTAATACATCAAATTTGATATTAGAACCATGAAACCATGTTCCGTCTTCTTTAATCTCAATAATCATAATATGCCCCCTCTAGTGGAAATTCCTTGACTAACACCAGCTCTATAAATCTGAATTTTTATCATCCCTACAAACCTGGATTTGCAGGGATGGTAAATTCCGATTGGGCTGGGGAAAGCATACATTCGTTGAGTGCATATTAACAGGTAGTTATTTAATGTAGAATACATATATTTGTATGATTATCTTATCAAGTAGATTTGGGAGGCAGGTTTATGGGTTACAGTTATGGTTCTGCATAGGGAGGTCTATTATGGCAAATGAAAAAATATATGGAATGCTATTTGCTAAAATATTTCCTATGCTTATAGCAAAAGCAGAGCGAAAAGGAAGAACAAAAGAGGAGGCATATGAAATAACAGAATGGCTTACCGGGTATAGTAAGGATGATATTGATAAGGCTCTTGATTCAGAAATGACTTACGGAGATTTCTTTTTGAATGCGCCGGCTCTTAATCCAAACAGAAAACTTATTAAAGGAGTAATCTGTGGTATAAGAGTTGAGGATATAGAAGAACCATTAATGCAGGAAATCAGATATTTAGACAAGCTGATAGATGAGCTTGCAAAAGGGAAATCTATAGAAAAGATAAAGAGGTAACAAAACAATAAACATATTGACAAACATCTATGTGAAGCATATACTATCTACAGATAGATGAATATCTATATGAGGTGTCTGATATGACAAGAGAAGAAGTTGCAAATATCTGCAAAGCAATGTCTGATGCTAACAGGCTTAGAATTATTGAGATGCTGACATCTGGAGAAAAATGTGGATGCGATTTACTTGAAGAGTTGCAGGTAACACAGCCCACATTATCTCATCATATGAAAGTACTTAGCGACTGTGGTCTGGTGAGTTCAAGAAAAGATGGCAAATGGCAGCATTATTCCATTAGCTGTGAACGTTTTGCGGAATATAAAGAGTATATAGGAGCTATTACCTGCTATAAAGAAAAGGAAAATAGTAAATCCGGTTGCTGTTGCAAATAATAATTTCTATAACTATTCAGAGCCAATCTCGAAAATCCTACGGATTTTCGAGATGATTGGTTCTCACCAAAGAAATTTATATGAAAATACATTCGTTCAAGCAAGCTTGACTCTTGTATTTTTAATAAATTACCTTGGCTCTGAATAGTAACAAATTGCCGATTGAAATAGATCGGCAAAAAATAAACCCAACACATAGATAACTATCTATATAGATGGAGGTGAATGTATGGTATGGACATTTTTTCAAGACCAGATTCTTGGGATGAAATGGCTAAAGGACTTAATAGGGAGGCTCTTATCCCTTACGGGACTTGATGTAGGCGGAAGAGTAGGCGGCTCTATACATTTCTTTATTTATGATGTAGTAAAGATTGTAGTTCTATTGTGTATATTGATTTTCATAATCAGTTACATTCAGAGCTTCTTTCCACCGGAGCGAACCAAAAAGATACTTGGTAGATTTCACGGACTTGGTGCAAACTTGATCGCAGCATTACTTGGAACTGTTACTCCGTTTTGCTCCTGTTCTTCAATACCACTGTTTATAGGATTTACAAGTGCAGGACTTCCACTTGGTGTTACTTTTAGTTTTCTTATTTCATCACCAATGGTTGACCTCGGTTCGCTTGTACTTCTTATGAGTATATTTGGGGCAAAGGTAGCTATTGTTTATGTAGTACTTGGTCTGGCAATTGCTGTTGCGGGTGGAACTCTTATCGAGAAACTTCATCTGGAAAATCAGGTAGAAGAGTTTATAAGAAATGCTAAAGCAATTGAGTTACCACAGGAAGAATTAACAGTTAAGGACAGACTTAAAATTGCGTGGGAGCAGGTTGCAGAAACACTTAAAAAGGTATTCCCATACATTTTAGTAGGTGTTGGAATTGGAGCAGTTATTCATAACTGGATTCCTGAAGACGTTATTGTGAAGTTCTTAGGTGGTGGTAACCCGTTTGGAGTAATCATTGCAACAATCGCAGGTGTACCGATGTACGCGGATATTTTTGGTTGTATTCCGATTGCAGAGGCATTACTTGCTAAAGGTGCAAAACTCGGAGTGGTTTTATCCTTCATGATGGGAGTGACAACACTTAGTCTGCCATCCATGATTATGCTTAAGAAAGCAATTAAAAATAAGTTGCTCGGAGTATTTATTGCAATCTGCACTGTTGGAATTATCATCGTTGGATATTTCTTCAATGTGATTCAATTTATGATTATATAAAGAAAGGGAGATGTAAAAATGGCTTTATTTGGATTTGGAAAGAAAATGGAAGAGGAAGAAAAGAAGGGATGCTGCTGCGGTGGAGATAATACTCAGACAGAGAGCTGCTGTGGTGGGAATACAGTGACAAGCATTAAGGTTCTTGGCGCAGGCTGTAAGAGCTGTCATGAGCAGTTTGAGTATGCAAAAAAAGCAGTAGAGGAGCTTGGTCTTTCTGTAGAAGTAGAATATGTCACAGATATGGAAAAGGTAATGTCTTATGGTATTATGAGTATGCCGGCAGTTGTAGTGAATGAGAAAGTTGTTTCTATGGGCAAGGTATTAAAGAGCGCAGAAATAATTAAGCTGTTTGGAAAGTTGGGATTTTAATGAAAAAGAAGGTAGCATTTCTCTGTGTTCACAATTCATGCAGAAGTCAGATGGCAGAGGCTATTGGTAATCATTTGTATGATGATTATCCTGCCAAGGCGTATGAACTCGGCAAAAGTATGTAAAGAAAGAATGGAGACTACTAAGATGAAAAGGAACAATCTTAAAACTAATGCAGGAGTTTGTTTTGTAACCCTTCTGACTGCGGTAACATTGGCAATTTCAGGCTGTGGGGCTGGAAAGAACGATATACCGGAAACCTCGGTCGTTGAAGCAGAACAAAACAAGGAAGATACAGAGAATAAGACACCCTTAGTTAGTGAAACGGAAGAATCTGTAGAAAACACTCAGACTGCATCGACTGAAAATATACAGGAAACAGTGCAGGAAGAAGAAAAAGAAGAAGTTAAGGTCGTTGACAGAAACTGGAACAACGAGGCGGATATTTCCTGGATTGACCCGGAAAAGCCTATGGTTGCGCTTTCCTTTGACGATGGCCCCGTAAATCCCGTGAGTGATACTTCTTCGGCAATTCGAATCCAGAATGCTCTTGCTGACAACGGTATGCATGCCACCTTCTTTTACTGGGGAAATTCACTAAATGACCGGACTAAAAAGGAACTTGAAAGGGCCTACGAACTTGGTTTTGAACTTGGTAACCATACTAAGTCCCATCCTGATTTAACCAAACTTACCGAAGAAAAAATAGAAGCGGAAGCAGCTTATATTGATAAGGTGCTGACATCGATTACCGGCGCTGAAAAGTTTTTACTTCGTCCGCCTTACCTTGCGGTCAGTCAGAAGGTTAAGGACACCATTAATGTGCCCCTTATCAGCTGTGGAATTGATTCCTTGGACTGGAATAATGCAACAACCCAGGAAATAATCGATAAAATCACAGCTGCAGCCGAGGATGGCTCCCTTGATGGAAAGATTGTTCTTATGCACGAAACATATGTTACAACCGCAGAAGCTGTGGAATATCTTGTCCCTTATCTTAAGGAACAAGGCTATCAGATAGTGAACATTTCTGAGTTGTTCAAGGTGCGCGGTAAGGAGATGAAAGCCGGAGTAGTATATACCGGATGTAAATAATAAATCCGCAAATTAAAGCAGCTGAAAAAGGGGAAAGAATCTCCTAAAACGGCTGCTTTATTTTTTTTTTTTTTTTTTTTTGAAAAATATTTAAAATAATTGAAGACTTTTTCTGTTTTTATTCGTTTTAATAAATGTAATGCAAAGGGGGTGGAGATAATAGATTCAAGAGAAAATTTAATACGGCTTATTAATCAGTATCAGAATCTGGTATTCTCCATTTGCCTTAAAATGACCGGTGATTATTTTACTGCAGAAGATATAACACAGGACACATTTATAGCTGCATATAAAAACTGGAACAGTTTTGACGGAGTCAATGAGAAAACCTGGATATGCAGGATTGCAACCAACAAATGTATTGATTACAAAAAAGCAGCAGCAAGGAAGGTTGCTTCAATTGACGATGAGAACTTTTCTGATGTTACGGGTTCCCCGGGAATTCTTCCTGAGATAATTAATAAAGAGGTTATAAAAGACTTTATTAAAACCATTGAAAAACTGCCGGAGCCATATAAGACCGTTGCAGAAAAACATTTTATCGAAGGCAAAACCGCAAAAGAAATATCCTTTGAGAGAGCCTCGGGAATCAAGACAATTCAGACACAGATTTACAGAGCAAGAAGCATGCTAAAGAAGATGATAAGAAAGGAGGAACTGATGCCATGAATGAATATATGAATGACGAAGAACTGATGCAGTTTATCTTAGATGTGGAAAAAAACAATCTGGTGGATGCTCCTCCGGAAATGACTGAAAAGATATTTGAGAAGATTGACAAAAGGAGTCAGATTCTTGAATATCGGAAATTCAGAAACAAAGTGATTGCGGCAGTGGCTGCAATTCTGATCTTCACGCTTGTAACACCTGCGTGGCTAATGTCAGGGAATGAAGCTTCGTCGCCTTTTTGGCAGCAGAGCCATGAGGTTGCGGAACTGGCAGAAGCAAAGATGTTCAGCGGCTTAAAGGATATGCATTACATAAACAAACTTATGAACAGAAAAGAGGAATAGAATATGACACCCAAGAAAAGAAATAACAAATTAACATTTATATGCTCATTATTTCCCGGAGCTGCAGAGATGTACATGGGATTTATGAAAAGCGGACTTAGCTTACTGGTACTGTTTTTCATGCCGATTTTTGCAATGATTATTTTCAATATCGGAGACTTTTTGGCAATTTTATCAATTATTGTTTATGTATTCGCCTTCTTTCACGCAAGAAATATTGCGAATGCACCGGAGGATGAATTTGAACTTCTCGAAGACAGATATGTGTGGGAAGAATTTACCGGTGGTAAAGAGATAAATATTCCATCTGAAGTATACAGAAAGTGGGTATCCGCTGCCCTTATATTGGCGGGTTTAAGCGGAATCTGGTATGCATGCAGCGATATTTTATATACTGTATGGGATTGCTTTATGCTTACAGATTATGAAATAATGTTTACAGATACTATTATTTGTGAAGTTCCCAGAGTGGCTTTTTCAATTTTCGTTGTTATTCTTGCGGCGGTAATGTTAAGAAAAAGGAAAAAGGCAATTGAAGAAGATGAGGAGTAAGACTTTTCGGGAACAATAAAAATGCAGAGGGATTATCATATATGGGAAATGAAGCAGGTGAATGGATAATTTACGGAGTTGATTGGAACGATCCTGAATGTATCCATACGGTGGAAGAGGCAGTTGAATATATTAACAGCATAGGATTTCTGCCGTTGTTTCGAAATGAAATCCCCGGATTTTCTTTGGAGGAACGTACAGCTCCGGAATTTTGGTGGAGCGGTGATAAAAGGCACGACCCTTGGGAATGGCGTGAAATAATTGCAAGAGACGGGTCACTTGCCTACGGCAAGTTCTTTAATAAAAAGGCCGGTTTTATTTCGAAGGAGTGGCTTCCGCTTTTTGTGAATTTCAGGCGGGACGGATATGATTTTGACGCGTTGTGGGACGATGAGAAGGCTTCTTTAAGGCAAAAGAAAATAATGGATATTTTCATGAGTGAGGACTCTGAAGGAGAATATTACTCAAATGATATAAAGAAGAAAGCCGGCTTTGGCAAGGAAGGCGACAAGGGCTTTGAGGGAATTATTACAGGGCTTCAGATGCAGATGTATCTATGCTGTAGAGATTTTCGTAAACGACGTAATAAAAAAGGAGAACCCTACGGCTGGCCGGTAGCGATTTACTCAATGCCTGAGCATATTTTCGGAAGAGAACTTGTAACTTGTGCCTACAGTGAGTCAGCAGCCGCTTCAGGTAAAAGAATAGAACAGCATATAATGGATAAGTATCCGATTGCAACAAGGAGCGGAATAAAACATTTGATTGGGGGAAAATAGTATGGATGAAAAAACTGTTTCAACAGAGGAAAATAAGGGTTTAACAAAGTACAAGGTTACAATAGAAGACAGAACTTCCATAGAGGAACTGAGAATGCTCTACGAACTTGAGGATAATGAGTTTGAAGCAGGCGATAAGGTTGTTTTTTCTGTGCCTAATATGACTGATACGAGCATTTCCGCAAAATCTGAGCAGGTTGCAATTGAGCGTGAAAATTCTGACTATGGCAGAATACGCTTTTCTTTCATAATGCCTGCCAAGGATGTTTTCATTGATATTTCAATGAGAAGCAGTATGGTTAATCCAATGATGAACGGAGGAAGAACCGAAGGTTTTCTTGCCATGACCGGAAGCTTTATGAATATAGCTGAGGGATTCATGAAGATGAACCAGGGCGTCGGCAATATGATTTTTAATCCACAGAACTTAAATCCTAATGGCGAGAAAGAATCCTCCGATAATTCAGATAAATAGGATAGGGTATTAATTGTTTGTTCATCATCATGTAGTATTATGATAGCAGAAAACAGTGCGGGTAACAGGCTGTTTTGCAACATGAGGTGTTCAATGATTTATTATGAAGATCTGCCGCTTGATGGCAAAATTCTCGAAGCACTTGGAAAACTGCATATCAACTATGTATTCCAGTCGATTTTTTTGCCGGATGGGAAGACCATATATGCAAGAGAAGCATTGATGCGTCCTGTTGAAAAACCGGTACTTGAACTGATTGAGGAATATACTAAAAAAGATGAGTTGCATGTTCTTGAAGTTGCCACATTCTGGGGCGCAACGCAGGAATACTTTTTAAGAGGTTATACCGAAAAACTTTCTGTAAATTCCTTCCCATGCGAATGTTTTTCCAGGGAAGAAACGGAGGTTTACATGGAGTATTTCGGAAAAGACAGAAATGTTTTAATAATCGAATCCCTTGAATATCCAAAATTCGATTTGCAAAAATCCTTGAAAAAGAAGGAAGTGGCAGCAGTTGGCGATTCACAGCTTGCTTTGGACGACTATGGCATTGGAATCAACAACATGGACATGGTAAATACGTTAGAGCCTCAGATTATAAAGATTGACAGATCTCTTTTATCAGGAATAGATCATGATGAAGCTAAGAAGGCCAATTGTAAAGATATAATCAAAAGAATGCATGAAAAAGGAATAAAGGTTGTTGCCGAGGGTGTGGAGACCAAAGAAGAGTTTGACTATCTTGTTTCCATAGGAGCGGATTTGTTCCAGGGTTATTACCTTGCAAGACCTGCATAAGATTAATAAAGCATTTCTCACTAAGCTGGGAAATGCTTTTTTATATTGAGTCAAAGTTGTTTCTTAGGTAAATATTCTGTGGACTTTATTTTCCATATTTTTTATAATTTTAAGTATATTGAAAGGAAAAAATATGCGTATATTTCATTCCGGTCTGGAAATCATTAGAGAACCAGATATAAGCAAAGGCAGAAAGAATGCAGACTTTGGTCCGGGATTCTATTTAAGCCTTGAAAAAGAGTTTGCATTTCGCTGGACAAAGGTGAGAAGCGGAGCCAAATCCTATATTAATGTATATGATTTGAACGAAGAGAGCCTCATGATAAAGAAGTTAAAAAGAGATGAGGAATGGTATGATTTTATATACTCAAACAGAAACAGAAGCATTGATTTATTCGGAGACTACGATGTAATTATCGGTCCCATAGCAAATGATACCCTTTACGACGTTTTCGGTATTCCCACAAGCGGGTTACTGAGTAAAGAGGATTCTCTTGATTTGCTAAAGCTTGGCGGAGAATACCATCAGGTGGTTATTAAGAGTGAAAAGGCCCTTAAACAGCTTAAATGGACTGATGCAGTTGAAGTGGACCCGGATTACGCAATTAAATACCATGCGCTGACTCAAAAAGAAGGGGAAGAGTATAGGGCAGCATTCGGAAAACTTTTGGAAGAAAGAACTTAGAGGTTTTTTATGGCAAATTATATAATGGATTTAAGGAAAATCGTTGGTCACAGAACTTTGATTCAGTGCGCGGGAAGTGTCATAATTGTTGATGAAAAAGGCCGTATTCTTTTGGGGCAAAGAACCGATAATCATCTTTGGGGATATGCCGGCGGCTCTGTGGAAATAGATGAAAAGGTGGAAGATACCGCAAGACGGGAACTGTTTGAAGAAACAGGTCTATACGCCGACAGTATGGAATTTTTCATGGTTAATTCAGGCCCCGAGGTGCATTATGTCTATCCAAACGGTGATGAGGTATCAAATATTGAGATAATATATATTTGCAGAGATTACCACGGAACCTTAAAAAGACAGGAAGAAGAGATTTCGGACTTAAGATTTTTTGATGTGGAAGATGTGACACTTGATATGATTTCTCCACCCATAAGACCTGTTATTGATAAATTTTTGAAAGAGGCAAAAAATGATAGAAACAATCAGAAATAATATATCCAAATATTTTGTGGGAAATGAAAAAGCAGTAAAGGATCTTTGCATCTGCCTTATAGCGGGCGGTCACATTTTAATTGAAGATGTTCCCGGTGTAGGAAAAACGACCCTTGCTAAGACCCTTGCAAAGACAATAGATGCTTCTTTTGGCCGTATCCAGTTTACACCGGACACTTTGCCCTCAGACATAACCGGAGTAACGGTCTATAATACCAAAAGCGGAGAATTTGAGTACAAAGAAGGCGCTGTAATGAAGGAAATAATTCTTGCAGACGAAATAAACAGAACTTCTCCAAAGACCCAGGCGGCTATGCTTGAAGCAATGGCTGAAAAGCAGGTAACCGTTGACGGAAAGGCCCATAAGCTTCCTGAATTTTTCATGGTTATTGCAACAGAAAATCCCCTTGAGTTTATAGGTACATATAAGCTTCCTGAGGCTTCCATGGACCGTTTCATGATGAAAATTAATTTAGGTTATCCCGGCGAAGCTGATGAAATCGCCCTTGCAAAGAATGCATTAATGGGAATTGATGTATCAAAGGCTCAGGCTGTTGCAAAGGTTTCTGACATTGAGGCTTTAAGAGAAGCGGTAAAAAAGGTGTTTGTATCCGATGCAATTTACAAATATGCGGAAAATATTATTTCCCTTACAAGAGAATCAAAGGATTTATCTGCAGGCGCCAGCCCCAGAGCCATGATTCACCTGCTTCTTGCAGCAAGGGCCAATGCTCTTATTGAAGGCAGAGACTTTGTCAAGCCCGACGATGTTAAGGCTGTTTCCGTAAATGTGCTGCATCACAGATTGTCACTTAACAGAGAAGCAGTTATTCGCAAGGAAAATATCGACAAAGTAATAAATGCTTTGGTAATAAAAGCAAAAATACCTATGGAGTAAACATGAAAAGAAATCGCTTAATATGGGCAGGCTGCCTTATTTTATCTTTAATAGCGATTAGTTTTTACGGTGGAGAAATAAGCTATGGCTTTTTCTTTGCCGTTGTTTTTGTGCCTGTAATTTCTTTTTTGTACCTATGCTGTGTGTATTTTACCTTTAAGATTTATCAAAAGACCGAGCAAATCGGGCTTGTGGCTAAAACCCCGGTACCCTTTTATTTTACCCTTCAAAACGAAGGCTTCTTTGTTTTCGCAGGAATCAGGGTGCATTTCTTCTCTGATTTTTCAGATGTTCACGGAGACAATCTTCACAAGGAAAGCGTGATATACAGAGGAGAGGGTATTAAGACAGAAACAGTTCTTCTTTGCAAGTACAGCGGCGAGTACGAAATCGGTATAAACAGGGTTGAAATAAGGGATTTCTTTAATCTTTTCAGATTAATTTATAAAAATCCCGAAACACTCAGGGTGAATGTGGGCCCCAAGCCTGTCTTTTTAAGCAGCTTAAGAAGTGAAGAGCGTGCTGACTCCGTAAAGGACAGCACTCTTGATAAATCGGTGCTTGATGTGTTTACACGAGAGTATGTTAGCGGTGACGACATAAGGCATATTAACTGGAAAAAGAGCAGTGAATCGGGGAAACTCCTCGTAAGAAATTTAACCGGAGAAGAAAAATCCGGTGTGGGAGTTTTGCTTATAAGTAAAAGAATCAGCGAGGAAATGAAAGAATATCTTCCGCTTGAAAGCAGAATGATAGAAGCGGCTCTTTGCGTTATGCTTTTTTATCTTCAGAAGAACAGTGAAGTGAATTTTTATCACTGCAAAAACGGAATTGTGCCATCGGTATATTCGGGCCTTTCAGATTATGAGGCTCTTTATTCGGAGATTTCCTCCGTTTCTTTTGCTGAAAATTTTAGCCATGAAGAGGCTTTGGCTGATCTTTGTTCCCTTTCGGAGGTTTTTTCGAAAAAGATATTTTACATTTTTACCTTCCATGTGTCCGATGAAATAATGGCTTTTGTAAGAATGCTCAATGAAGAGGATGTATCTGTATTTATTTATCTTGTGGGGAATTTGCATACTGCAACCGAAGAAAGCATAAATTCAAAGACAGTTCTTTACAGGATTCCCTGTGAAGGCTTTTTAGAGGAGGTTTTATGATGACGGAAATCATTTATGACCTTTTCATAACGCTGTCTTTCTCGATAGGCGGATTCAGCCTTTTTGCAAAAATAGTTTTTGAGAAAACCTATGACTTAAAGGGTCTTTTAATGTTTTTTGCCATTTCGGCTTATCTTGTTGTTATTAAAAACATTAAAGCAAAAAGCCGCTTACTTGTTGGGGGAATAACTGTTTTTGTACTGGCACTTATTTATTTCTTCTTTTCCAGGGGTCTCATATTTACTAAGATGACGGTTGGCCTTGAACTGATACTTGAAATTGCGGTGTTTACGGCCTTTGCGGCTTTGTCACTTGTTGCCACAAAGTTTAAGGGTGTAAGAATTGCTTTTGCCATAGGTTTGGTTTTAGCTTTGATTATTCAGATGTTTTTTGAGATAAATCCTGAACCCTTCGCGTTTTCTTTATGCATAATCTATGTGATAATGATATTTTCTGAAATGCTTAATTCAGGAATAGGGAAAGCCGATTACAAGAAATATATAGTGTATTTGTGGCCTTTTTTACTGGTTTTCTTTTTGGTTCTTTCAGGAATTAAGCCTCCGGCAGAGCCCTATGACTGGAAGGGCTTTGTAAATATGTATGAGAGGGCTTCGGAATTTGTAAGGGAACTTTCCGACAGACTCTTTGAAAATAATGAAGAGGAATACAGTATAAGCACCATAGACTTTTCCGACGAATCCGGCTTTGGAAAGAACCGGAAGGGTATGGAGCGAAGGCTCATGGAAATTAAGTCCAATATGTATTCCGGTGACTATATTTTCCTTTCAGGAAGTCATTTTGAAAGCTTTGACGGCCACGAATGGACGCAGACATCCGGGATAGAGGAACGGGCCTTTGAAGCTTTGGAAGTTATGAATGCCGCAAAAAGAAATTCTGAAACAAAGGTTATAAGGGATTACTGTGCGGTAAGAACCGTGGATGTCAGATTTCTTACATTTACTACTCAGTTTACCTTTGTGCCGGAAAAGCCCATTTCTTTTACTATGGATGAAAGCCTCAATCCCGTGGTTTTTAACAACGGAAGCATGCTGTTCAATGAAAAGAAGGGCATTGATACAGAATACAAGGTAAGTTTCATAAATGAAAACAGAAACACCGAAGCGGTGGTTGGCGTTCTTAAGTCAGGCATACCCTTTTCAAGAGAAATTCTTGAAAGTGATGTTTCGAACTTTTTTAAGGGCTATGAAGACCGTTTTTCCTATGACAACTATATAAAATATAAAAAGAATGTCTATGAAAAGTACCTTGATAAAGGCGAATATTCGGAAAGAGTAAATGACTTTATTAAGGATATATATGAGGGGGCAGACAATGATTTTGAAAGACTTCTTTTGCTTGAGAAGAAGCTTAGAAACTATGAATACACACTTAGCCCCAGGGAAATTCCGTCTTCTGTAAAAAGTAAGGAGGATTATCTTGACTTCTGGTTATTTGAGTCAGGGGAAGGTTATTGCACACACTTTGCCACTGCTTTTACATTGATGGCCAGAGAAATGGGGATTCCAACAAGATATGTCCAGGGTTACAGGGCAGAGGTTAAAGAAGTGGAAGCCACCGTTGTAAAAAACAATAACGCCCACGCCTATGCGGAAGCTTATATAGACGGTTTCGGATTTGTTTCTTTTGAGCCTACTCCAGGTTACAGATTGTATTCTACCTGGAGCGTTTCGAAGCCAAATACAGGCTTAAATGCAGGCTCGTCAGATTCTGTCAGCAGGCCGGCAGGCTCAAATGACACCATCCTACAAACGGATGAGAGCCCTGCTAAGGACGAAGTTTCAGAGGAAGTTGTTATAAAGAAACACGTAAATTTAATGGTTTTTGTTATGATTTTCGGAGTGATTGTCTGGTTCTTAGCCATATTCTTCCTTGTAAGCTTTTTACATTCTCTAAGAAGAATAAAGAAGCTCGAGGGACAGGCAAAGACCTATGCACTGTGCCGTATCTGTATGCGGATTCTTAATTATATTGGCTGTCAGAAATCAAAGGAAGAAACCTTAAGTGAGTTTTACCTAAGTCAAAAAGATAATATTTCAGGAACCTGTTTAGCCTTCATTGATGTATATGAAAGACTGCTTTACGGACAGGACGCAATATCAGAAAAAGATTTTGAAACAGTGAATGAAGCATATGGTCGTCTTTTGATTTGCCTTAAGGAAGAGAAAAAAATTCTTTATCCTGTTTATTTATACTTATGTCTTGGAGAGTAGGAATGAAGATTCTGCTTATAGCAATAAACTCAAAATACATACACTCTAACCTTGCGGTATATACTCTTAAGGCATCTGCCGGTGAGTTTAAGGATGATGTTTGCATTAAGGAATACACCATCAACAATACCAAAGACGCAATTTTAAGAGATATTTACAAAGAACATCCGGATTTATGCTGTTTCAGTGTATATATCTGGAATGTGGAATATGTAAAAGACATATCACGAGAGTTTTCAAAGCTTTGTCCGGATACACCTATTATTGTGGGCGGCCCGGAGGTCACCTATGATGCGAAAGGTTTTCTCATAAGCAATCCGCACATAACCGGTGTTATCATCGGAGAAGGAGAAGCCACCTTCAGAGAGGTTTGCGCTTCTTACAGTAACGGCACCGGACTCGAAGGTGTTTTGGGTCTTATGTATAGGGAAAAAGATGAGCCGGTATTCACAGGTGAGCGGGAAAAGCTTGAAATGGATACATTAAGTTTTCCCTATTCGGAGGATGAGGATTTTACCAACAGGATAATTTATTATGAAACCAGCAGAGGCTGTCCTTTCGGATGCAGCTACTGCCTTTCAAGTGTAGAGAGGGATTTACGCTTCAAAAGTTTTGATCTGGTAAAAAAGGAACTGGATTTCTTTTTAAGAAAGCAGGTAAAACAGGTTAAGTTCGTGGACAGAACCTTTAACTGTGATCACGGACATGCTTTGGACATCTGGAAATACATTAAGGAAAATGACAACGGAATTACCAATTTTCACTTTGAAGTATCTGCGGATTTAATTACAGACAATGAACTTAAGGTAATGGAGGGAATGCGCCCCGGGCTTATTCAGCTTGAAATCGGTGTTCAGTCCGTAAACGAACTTACCATAAAAGAAATTCACAGGACCATGCGCCTTGAAAAGGTTAAGGAAATTGTTAAGAAAATAGAATCCTTTGGAAATATACATGAACATCTTGACCTGATTGCAGGACTGCCCTTTGAGGATATGGAAAGCTTTGTGATTTCTTTTAACGAAATATATGCATTAAAGCCAAATCAGTTACAGCTTGGCTTCCTAAAGGTGCTTAAGGGCTCATATATGTATGAACATAGAGAGGATTATGGGCTCGTGTATACAGATAATCCACCCTATGAAGTTATGTCAACCAAATGGATATCCTATGATGATATACTTTTACTTAAACTTGTGGAAGAGATGGTGGAGGTATATTATAATAGCGGGCAGTTCGAGGTAAGCATGAGGGTGCTTGAAGGACTCTTTGACAGTGCTTTTGATATGTACAAAGAGCTTGGCCGGTTTTATGAAGAAAAGGGTTATTTGTCCTGCAGTCATACAAGAAACAGAAGAGGAGAGATTCTTCTTGAATTTGTTGAGGAACGTAATGCTCCGGAAGACTTTTATGAATACTTAAAGGAAGCTCTGACAGTCGATATATATCTTAGGGAAAATTCAAAGACCAGACCTTCTTTTGCGGGGGATTTGAATGAATGGAAAGATATTTCAAGAAAGTTAATTAAAAAGGGCAAATTAAATCACCTTGAAAAGATTAACTACAGACTTCCTCTTACCAAAGCTGATTCTCCTGAAGGCAGAATTGAAAAGTTATCTGTACCTGTATACATACTGTTTGATTATGAAAAAAGAAATCCATTGAATAATCAGGCAGAATATGAGATTTTTAATGGGATGGATATATAATATTTTGTAATAAATCATTTTACGGAAGTTACTGTGAAAAATAGTATATTTTTCACGTGACTCTTTGTGTTGCAGCCGTGGAATCTCGCCACAGATTTGTGGGAATCCAAATCCAAACGGTTGCAAAATGTAGGATTTATATGAGCAATATCTACATTACAGGTCACAAGAATCCGGACTTAGATACGGTTTGCAGCGCATATGCCTACGCAAACTTAAAAAACAGACTGGATCCTGCAAATAACTATATAGCGGTAAGATGCGGTCATTTAAGCGAAAGCTGTAAGAAAATTTTAAGCGCACTTAAAATTGTTCCGCCTCCATACATGCCGGATGTTTACCCTAAAGTCAGAGATGTTATGTTAACTGATAAGGCCCATTATGACAAAAAGGCCCCTTTGACTGAAATTGCAAAAAGCTATAATGACAGCAATCCTTCTGTAACCCCGGTATTTGATAAGGACAGCTTTTTCGGGCTTCTTTCCGTCGATGACATTACTGCCTGGTATATGTCAGGCCTTTTGGATTCTAAGAAAATAGAAAAAATACCCTCGATTGAAGAGGTTATGAGAGAACAGGAGCAGGCTCTTGAGGCTTCGGATCTTTTTGAAGAGGCAAAAAAAGCTTTATCCACATCTCCCAAGCGAGGACTTGCAGTTTTTGAAGGGGACAATTTTGTTGGCTATGTTACAAGAAGATGTTTTCTTCGTGCCCCCCGCTATAATGTAATCCTTATGGACCACAATGAGCCAAAACAGAGTATTAAAGGTATAGAGTCTGCCAATATTGTTGAGATTATCGACCACCACAGACTGGACGCCCTTAAGACAAATCTACCGATTTTCATTGATGCTGAGCCTGTTGGAAGTACATGTACTATAGTATATGAACTTTTTGTCAGAAATCAGCTGGTACCTGATATTGATACCGCAAAGGTTCTTTTAACAGGTATGATGGCAGATACGCTTATACTTAAATCCCCCACCACAACAGCGGTGGACGTGGATGCTGCAGGAGCACTTGCAAAGATTTGCGGCGTGGATGTTAATGAGTTTGGACGCGAAATGTTCAGTCATATGGAGAGTCTTGCAAGCATTGATCCGGAGACCGCCATTCTTTCAGACTTTAAGCGCTATACCGAAAGAGGAACCAATATCGGTATCGGACAGTGTGAAGCCACAACTCTTAAGGATATTGATGATTATAAGGATAAGTACAAGAAGGCACTTGAGGATGTACGCTTAAAGAACGGTCTTGACTGGGCGGTTGTAATGATTACCGATGTAATGAAAGAAAACAGCGTACTTCTTACAACGGATTACAGGGCTGTTCGATATCTTCCCTATGCCACAATTGACAAGGGAATTCTTGATATGCCCGGTGTAATGAGCCGTAAGAAGCAGCTGCTTCCCGAAATGATTTATGCGTTGGGTATGTAGGTAAGACTGCTTATGTCATCGTCAATTACCATGGAATAATTTGTATAATAAACCACAAAGCCCGGCTTAGCCTTAGCGGGCTTTTTTACGTTCTTCTTAATAAGATAGTCAATCTCTATTCTGTCGGTTCCGCGACCGCTCGAGTAGTAGGCGGCAAGCTTTGCAGCCTCTTCAAAGGTACGGTCAGGAACTTCTTTGCCGTTTGTCCTAAGAATTACATGGGAGCCGGGCATTTTCTTTGCGTGGAACCACCAGTCGTTACCGTTTGCAAATTCAAAGGTCAGGTAATCGTTTTGATAATTGTTTCGTCCTACATAAATATCAAAACCGTCGCTGCTTTGATAGTGGAAGGGTTTTGATGTGATCTTTACCTTTTTTGAGCCGGTTTTGTGCTTTATGTAGCCTGCCTCCGTAAGCTCTTCCTTTATTTCAACAAGGTCTGCTTCATCAACCGCTATATCAAGAGAGGTTAAGATTGATTCAAGTTGTGTTACTTCATCGGAAACCTCTTTGATAATATCTGTAAGGGACTCAGCGGTTCGCTTCAGTTTACTGTATTTTTCAAAATATTTTTTGCCGTTTTCAAGAACAGAAATATCAGGGTCAAGGGGAATGGTAATATTTTCTCCTGTGTAGTAGTTAAGAGCTTCAAAGGATTTTGCGCCTTCCGCCACATTGTAGCCATAGGTATTTATAAGTTCACCGTAGATTCTGTATTTATCCTTCTTTTCTGTATCAGCAAGCTGCTTTTTCTGAAGATCCAGCTTTTTTACATTTCGCTCCAAAGCGGTTGTAACAATTTTTCTTAAGTCCGTGGACTTTTGTCTGATTCTTACAACAATGCTTTTTTCCTTGTAAAAAGAATGAAGAAGGGCTGAAACTGATTCGTAATCCTTTCTTTGTAAATCATCAAAAATCGGAAGGGGTACAGCTGCAAACTCTTTAGGTGCAGAGCCTTCATAATAAATTGAAGGAGAAAAGCTGCCTGTTTTTATTAAGCTGCGCATTTTGTCAAAGGCTGCATAAAGGCTTTCCAGGTCCATGTCTGAAAGGGAAGAAGTTGATGCATCCGCGTCAAGACCTGCTTCAAATGAAAGATTGCTTCCGATTATGGGTGATAACCCAGTGAAAGATGTGTATAAAGCCTTTGAGACCGGCATGTGGGCTTCTTTTATTTTTTTAATAAATTCCTCTTTGCTAACTTCCAGCGGATCTTCCTTTTCAACTGTTTTTGGAATGAAATATTTTCTTCCGGGAAGAACTTCTCTTACGGAACTTAAGTTATGGGAAATATGCTTAACAGAGTCAATGATATTATCATCAAAATCCGTAAAAATAATATTTGAGTGCTTACCCATTATTTCCACATATAGGAATTTCCTGCATAAATCCCCCATTTCATTTAAGTGTTCCAACTCAAATCTGATTACACGCTCGAGCCCCGGCTGGGTCACCGACAGAATTTTTGCGTTTGACAAATGCTTTCTTAAAAGCATGCAAAAATTGGGAGCAGTAAGGGGAGAGGGCTTGTTTTCCTCGGTAATATATACCAAAGGTAAAGAAGCGTCCGCAGAAAGTAAAATCCTAAACTGGGTGGAATTTCCCTTAATGGTTAAAATAAGTTCATCGCTCTCGGGCTGTGAAATTTTATATATTCGGGTATTTTTAGTTGCTTCACTGATTTCTGCAACGACAGAAGCAACCGTAATTCCGTCAAAAGCCATTGGTTTCTCCAATCTGTTTTTATTTTGCTGTAAGTATTATACTACCACAGGAATCATTCTTTATGTTGACTAATTTATCACATTTCCCTATAATACAATAGGATATGCAAACAAACAGGTGATAAGAGATTTGCATATCACGCTAAATTCAGAGGTATATTTTAATGATTAAAAGTATGACCGGTTTTGGCCGTTCGGAGTATGCGGATTCCAGCAGAAAATTCACTGTTGAGATAAAGTCCGTTAACCACAGATACCTTGACATGGCCATTAAAATGCCTAAGAAGTTAAACTTTTTTGAGGCAGCAATTCGTAATGAATTGAAGAACAGTATTCAGCGTGGTAAGGTTGATGTTTTCATCACATATGAAGACTTTACCGAGAACAATGTAGGTATTAAATACAATAAGGATGTTGCAGCCGAATATCTTAAGTATTTAAGAGAGATGTCTGAAGAATTCGATCTTGACTGCGATATCAGAGTTTCAACTCTTTCAAGATATCCCGAGGTTTTCTCCATGGAGGAAATTGATATTGATGAAGAGGAAATCTGGGCAGGACTTCAGAAGGCTATTTCAGGAGCTGCTGAGAAATTTGTTGAGACCCGTATCAAAGAGGGTGAAAATCTTAAGGCTGATTTGATTGCAAAGCTTGATGATATGCTTGATCATGTGGCATTCATAAAGGCACGCGCACCCGAGATTATTGCAGAGTATAAAAAGGGACTTGAGGAAAAGGTAAGAGAACTTTTACAGGACACAAAGGTGGACGAAGCAAGATTACTAACAGAGGTTACCCTTTTTGCGGATAAGGTTTGTATAGATGAGGAAATTGTGCGTCTTACAAGCCATATTGAGACCACCAAGAAGACCCTTATGGATGGCGGAAGCATTGGTAGAAAGCTTGATTTCATTGCACAGGAAATGAACAGAGAAGCCAATACCATTCTTTCAAAGGCAAATGATTTAGCTACCAGCGATCATGCCATTGAACTTAAGACAGAAATTGAAAAAGTCAGAGAACAGATTCAGAATATTGAATAAGGATGCTTATGGACGGATTATTGATTGTAATGTCAGGGTTTTCCGGTGCCGGTAAGGGAACCCTTATGAAAAGACTTCTTAATGACTATGATAACTATGCTTTTTCTGTATCAATGACAACAAGAAGTCCCAGAGTCGGAGAAGTGGACGGCAAAGACTACTTCTTTGTAACAAGAGAGGCCTTTGAAGAAACCATTAAAAATGAAGGTCTTGTGGAATATGCCGAGTATTGCGGAAACTATTACGGAACACCTAAGGCATATGTGGATGAACAGCTTAAACAGGGTAAGAATGTTATTCTTGATATTGAGGTACAGGGTGCCATGCAGATTAAGGAGAAATTCCCCGATGCACTTATGCTGTTTGTAATTCCTCCCTCAATCGAAGTTTTATTAAAGAGACTTCGTGCCAGAGGTACTGAAACAGAGGAAGTTATTCAAAGACGTATTACTCAGGCCCGTACTGAGTGTACATACATGGACAGATACGAATATCTGGTAATTAATGACGATCTTGACGTTGCCGTTAAGGATATGCATTCAATGGTTGAGTCAGCAAAATTCACCGTTGCAAGACGCAAAGATTTTATTACGACAATTATAGACGAACTCAAAAGCATATAAAGGAGAAGATAAATGTTACATCCATCTTATTCAGACTTAATGAAAGTTGTTAACAGCGACGTTGAGCCAGGTGAGGCAAAAATCGTAAACAGCCGCTACTCAATCGTTATGGCTACAAGCCGCAGAGCGAGACAGATTATCGGAGGAGATGCTCCTTACGTTGAAGCAGAAGAGGGTAAGAAGCCCCTTAGTATTGCTGTAGATGAATTAAATCAGGCCAAGATTAAAATCATCAGCGACGAAGAAGACTAATAAATTCCTGGTTGAAAGAAAAGGGGAAACGCCGCAAGGTGCTTCCCCTTTATTATAGGTGAGAAATGAATATATTTTTTGTCTCATTGGGATGCGACAAAAATCTTGTGGACAGCGAGATGATGTTAGGTGAATTAAGCAAAGCCGGACACAGGATTGTTGATGACGAAAATCAGGCAGATATAGCAATTGTTAATACCTGTTCCTTCATATCCGATGCGAAGGTTGAAAGCATTAATACCCTTATTGATATGGGCAATCTTAAAACAAACGGTAAGCTTAAGGCTGTTATTGCCTGTGGCTGCCTGGCACAAAGATATGCTGAGGATATTAAAAAAGACATTCCCGAAGTTGACGTTTTGATAGGTACAATGTCAATTGATGAAATTATAAATGCGGTAGAACTGGTTGAAAAGGGCGAAAGGGGAGAATTTTTAAAGCCCATAGACGGTCCGCTTGTTTATGGCAAGGAGCGTCTTCTTACCACAGGTGGTCATTTTGCTTACTTAAAGATTGCAGAGGGCTGCAACAAATTCTGTACCTATTGCGCAATACCTAAAATGAGAGGCAAGTTTAGAAGCGTTCCAATGGAAGTTTTGGTTAAGGAAGCAGAAAAGCTTGCAGATGGCGGTGTTAAAGAGCTTATCATAGTTGCCCAGGAGACCACACTGTACGGAATTGATTTGTACGGCGAAAAATCTCTTCATAAATTATTAAATAAACTGAGCGAAATACAGGGTATTTCCTATATAAGACTTCTTTACTGCTATCCCGAAGAGATATACGATGAACTTATCACAGAGATAAGGACGAATAAGAAGATTCTTAAATACCTTGATATTCCCGTGCAGAGCGGTTCCGATGAGGTACTTAAGAGAATGGGAAGAAAGACCTCATCAAAGGATATAGAAAATCTTGTAAAAAGATTGAGGGAAGAGATTCCTGAGATTTGCATAAGAACCACACTTATTACAGGTTTTCCGGGTGAAACCCGTAAAAACCATCTTGAAACAAAAAGATTTGTTGAAGCTCTTCGTTTTGACAGACTCGGAGTATTCTGCTACTCAAGAGAAGAGGGTACTGCAGCTGCAAAGCTAAAGAAGCAGGTTCCCGAATTTGTGAAAAAACAAAGACGAAACACTCTTATGAAACTTCAGCAAAGGATTGCTTTTGAAAAGGCTGAAAATGAGGTGGGAAAACATCTTCCCGTAATGGTTGAGGGCAAAATG
This sequence comes from Lachnospiraceae bacterium, assembly GCA_045598365.1. GTDB lineage: Bacteria > Bacillota > Clostridia > Lachnospirales > Lachnospiraceae > UBA1258. Next base: position 37,888 of record JAZLLV010000031.1, on the reverse strand, counting down.
CCCGAAGACGGAGTATATGTATGCAGAACATATAAGGATGCTCCGAATGTTGACGGATATTTATTCCTTGAGACAAATAAAGATTTAATGACCGGTGATTTGATAGATGTAGTGGTAACCGGTGCGAAACAATATGATTTAGTGGGGGTACCTGAAGATGAATTTACCGAATAAATTAACTGTTTTACGTGTTATATTAATTCCTTTTTTTGTGTTTTTCCTGTTGGCGGATTTTGTTTCTTTTCATACATATATCGCTCTTGCGATTTTTATAGTTGCAAGCCTTACGGATATGCTTGATGGAAAAATCGCAAGAAAATATAATCTTGTAACTAATTTTGGAAAGTTCATGGACCCTTTGGCTGACAAGCTTTTGGTGGTTTCTGCACTTTTATGCCTTCTTGTTGTGGACGGTGGCGAGAGAATGGGCGGAAATCAGGTGCTTTCACTTATTGCAGTGCTTATAATTGTGGCACGAGAATTCATTATAAGCGGTTTCAGACTTGTGGCAAGTGATGCAGGTCTTGTAATTGCTGCATCAGTCTGGGGCAAATTCAAAACTGCCACAACAATGGTTTCAATCTGTCTTATGCTTGTTGTTAAAGAATTGGCATTTTTGAAGATAGTATCACTGGTGCTTTTCTGGATTGCGGTGGTACTTACGGTTATGTCCCTTGTGGACTATTTAATCAAGAACAGCTCAGTTATGTCTGATGCGTTCGGTAAAAAGAAAGAGACTAATTAAAATGTCGGAAAATCCACGGATTGTAGAAATTGTCTGCGTAGGCACAGAAATTCTTCTTGGAAATATTGTAAATACCAACAGCGCCTTTCTTGCAAAGGAAATAGCGAAGCTTGGGATGATTAATACCTATCAGACCGTTGTTGGGGATGATGAAGTTCATATTAAAGAGACCTTGAAATCTGCGCTTTTAAGGTCTGATATTGTAGTATTTTCAGGTGGCATGGGTCCGGCTTTGAATGATCTTACAAAAGAAGTGGTAAAAAACGAACTTACCGGGGCGAAAGAACAGCAGAAGGACATTTATGCAACTGAGGACAGTAAAATTGTAATATTGCTGCCGGGAGCTCCTTTGGAACTGGAAGAGGTTTTCTTTGAACGTGTTAAGCCGTTCCTTATGAGTCTTTCTAAAAACGTTCTTGTATCAAGAACCATTAAGCTTGTAGGAATAAGTGAAGCGGAAGCTGAGTCAAAGATTAAGGATTTTGCTGATAATCAGACTAATATAACAATTGCTACATATGCAGAAGTCTCTGAGGTACATATAAGACTTACGGCCGCAGAAAGCAGTGAGGAAAAGTGTGACAAACTGTTAAGGCCAATTATCAGAGAATTGAAACTTAGATTTGGCAATGCCATATATACAACCGATGAAAATGTTACCCTGGAAAAAGTAGTGGTGGACCTTTTAATAAGCAGTAAGATGAAGGCAATGACAGTTGAAAGCTGTACAGCGGGAATGGTTTCTTCAAGACTTGTAAATGTTCCCGGTGCCTCAGATGCTTTTAAGTACGGTCTGGTTACATATTCCGACAGTGCTAAGAGAAAGCTTGCGGGAGTTAAGAAAGCTACTCTTGATAAGCATACTGCAGTAAGCCGCGAGACCGCACTTGAAATGGTAAAGGGTATTGAGTGGGGACCTAAGGCAGACGTTATCGTCGGAATTACCGGATATGCAAGTCAGGGCAATGAAAATCAGCCTGCAGGTCTTGTATACATATCCTGCAATGTGTGCGGAAATATAGTTGTTAACGAATACCATTTCAGCGGAAACCGTAATAAAGTAAGAGAGTCTGCCACAACAGAGGCTCTTATACTTATGCGTGATTGTATTTTGAAATATTTGAGTAATATTAATTTTGTATAATGTATATTAAATTCTAACTTTTTTGTTAGAATTTGTATCGACAAGGTTTTGCTTTGTTGATATACTTAAATTTACAGAATATGATAGGTGGATCAATTAATGAATAGAACGAATGTTGGTGCAAATACCAATATGGGCAAATTATTTACAGATGTTTTGTCCGTAATACTTGGTTATGCAATTGTTTTAATCGTTAATTTAATACAGGGAAGATTTGAGGCGGCTCTTGGTATCAGCCTTTTGGTAATTATCTTCGGCGCGATATTTTGCATTACAAACTATGCTCAAAGCGTATATGATGTTACCCTTTTCTTTTACCTTGACAGAATATATCGAAAGATAACTTTTTCTTTTGCCTTTGCCTTTGCGGTTACGTTTGCAGAACTTTATATGTCTGATGAGGTAATAGTTGATAAGCCTTCTTATTACGAATTTCTTTTTACTTCACTTGCTTCTATATACATTATTACATATGTATACAGAAAAGTGGGTGAGCGTTTTTCCTACAGAGGTATTCCGAGAGTCCTTTTCGCAGGAAGAAGAGGCGAATTTAACAAATTTACCTATTTTCTTGAGAAGACTAACATCAGATACGAGCTTGTGGGTTTTGTGGCATATTCCAAGGAACTTTGTGACAGCAACTATTTAGGTTCTCTTGATGACCTTGAAAATATTGTTAAGGAATATCAGATTGACCAGGTTTATATCATGGACAGTCACGATGTTGAGCTTGGTCTTGTTCAGTCAAGCATTGACCTTTGCATCAGAATGGGTCTTACTGCAAGAGTTATTGTTAATATTTTCAAAAGAAGAAGAGCTAATTCATTTGTCAGCACCGTAGGAACCTATCCTATTGTTACATATCATACGGTTACACTTAACAGATCTGCAGCGATTATTAAGCGTATTATGGATATTTGCGGAAGCCTTGTTGGTATTATTCTTGCTTCACCCATTATGATTATTACCGCAATAGCCATTAAGATTGACTCTCCCGGACCTGTTTTCTTTAAGCAGACCCGTGTTGGTAAAAACGGACGTCAGTTTAAGATGTATAAGTTCAGAAGCATGTGTGACGGCGCAGATGCCATGAAGAAGCAGCTTATGAACCAGAACGAAGTGGAAGGCGGAGCAATGTTTAAGATGAAGAGCGATCCCCGTGTTACAAGGGTTGGCAAATTCATCAGAAAGACAAGTATTGATGAGCTTCCTCAGTTCTTTAATATTTTAGGCGGTTCCATGAGCCTTGTTGGAACAAGACCACCCACACTTGATGAAGTTGAACTTTATGATGCATCCCAGTGGAGACGTATCAGTATTAAGCCCGGTCTTACCGGCATGTGGCAGGCCAACGGTCGAAGCAGTATCACCGACTTTGACGAAGTTGTTAAACTTGATACCGAATATATTGACAATTGGTCAATTTTCCTAGATATATCAATTCTTGTAAAAACCGTACTTTCTGTATTTAAGAAGGATGGGGCTTACTAAATATTGTGGACTTGATAGAACTGTGTTTGTGAGATTTTCATAAACACAGTTTTTTTTGCTATTTTTTTTGGTAATTTTATATCATTGACTTTTGTTAATTTTACGTTAATAATTAACAATGCAGTGTAAAAAAGGACGTTGGGGAATGCCCGTGAAGTTTTTTAGAAAAAAATTTCTTTTTTTTGAACCTTTTTATTTAGTACTAAAGTCTTAATTATTGAAAAGTAAATGATAAAAGGTTTGAGGGATTTTTTCGGAGGATAGCAAAATGGAAAGAGAAAAAAATTGTATTGTATTAAAAATTGTTTTTGAAGTAATTTCAGGATTGTTTTTAATCGCAGGAGTTACTTTTATGGGTGGAAATCTTTTTGATCTTCCCATCGTAGTTCTTATTTCATTTCTTATTGCTTCAACAACAGCAATGGTTGTTCGTCAGGACAAGCAAATTCTTGACGCTGAAATGACAGAAGGAATGCAGAATTAATTTTGAATTTATGCGGCTGCTTACGGCGGCCGCTTTTTTCATTTTAAATTTCTTTATTTGAGGTGAACTTCAAAAATAAATATGCCAATTTTTTAATATGATAAGTGTAGTATTACGATTAAGAATAGTTTGCTCGTAAAGGAATATAGTTATGTACGAATTTAAATTGCAGATTGGCTGCATGGTCGTGGTAATATACTTTATCGTTACATATTTTAGGGAAACCTATAACGGGAAAATGCAGCGCAACAAGTTTTATTATGTACTGTTAGCCATTTCACCCTTTGCCATTTTTTTTGATGGTGCTACGGCCTGGACGGTTAATCATATGGATATGGTTTCTTATGGCCTGAATAAGCTCTTACATTGTCTGTTCTTCTTAAGTATTAATTCAGTAGTTATTATTTTATATCTATATACAGTCAAGCAGACAGTTGGAATTTATAAGAAAAGCATTCTTTGTATGCTTCTTATTCCGGGTGTTCTGTCACAGGTTTTGGTTGTTGCCTTTATTAACAGTCTGGAATATTTGCACGGAGTTACCACAAACTATTCCATGGGGCCATCTGTTATAGTATGCTATTTTTCATTGCTGTTTCACGGAGTGGCCTCAATAGTAATGCTTATATACCATAGGAGAGCCATTGAAAAGAAGTCTCTTTACAGTATTCTTTTTTTCTACGCCATGGTTATGTCTGTTTTGTTTGTTCAGGTTATCTGGCCGGAAACCCTTATATCAGCATTGTTTCCTGCACTTTGTATAATAGGCATTTATATAAGCTTTGAAAATCCTGCACTTAAGCTTCTGCGTCTTCATAACGAGGAAATGATGGATAATTTTGCAACTCTGGTTGAAAGCCGTGATAACAGTACCGGCGGACATATAAAAAGAACAAGAGGTTATGTGAAAATTCTTCTTAAAGAGATGCAAAAGCATATCGGGTACAGGAGATTTCTTACGGAAGACTATATTCAGAACGTTTATAAAGCGGCTCCCATGCATGATATCGGTAAAATAGCCACTCCCGACAGTATACTGCAAAAGCCCGGAAGACTAACACCTGAAGAGTATGAAATAATGAAGGAGCACGCTAAAGACGGCGGCGACATCATTATGAAGACTTTTGGTGACAGCGGTAGCCCGGAGTACCGGAAAATCGTTTATGAGGTTGCGAGGCATCATCACGAAAAGTGGAACGGCAAAGGCTATCCGGATGGATTAAAAGGAGATGAGATACCTCTTCATGCAAGAGTCATGGCAATTGCGGATGTGTTTGATGCAGTATCCGAAAAGCGTTGCTACAGGGATGCACTTCCGATTGATGAGTGTATAAAAATAATTGAAGAGGGTGCCGGCACGGATTTTGATCCTGCACTTGTGAAAATTTTCATGGATGCAAAGGAGAAAATCCTTAAATACAAAGAAACTGAAAAGGGTATATAAAGTAAAAGGGGCTGTGAAAAAACGCTGCTCTGGAGACGGGGGTTGCTGTCGAGAATCACTCGACAGAAGCCACGTCCCTAAGGCAGGCAATTGTTTTTTCACAGCCCCTTTTGCGTTGAACGAAGAGAAAGTCATAAGTGTCTTGAGATGCTGCCTTATACCGGGGGTACACTCAGCGCCTCGCGCCACCCTTTTTATTATGGGTGGCGGCGACACTTTTTATGGGTTGCGGTGACACTTTTTATGGGTGGCGGCGACTTTTGCACGCTTTTTCATTCTTGTGCGGACTATATCCAACAATATTCTGTCGCTACACTGGTAAAAAAGTTGCTTTTGACATCTTTACCAGTGTAAATTAGGTTGTTCCTCCGGCGCGTGTCTGGTAAAAAGTAGCCATTGCGCTTTTTTACCAGTGCAGATTAGGTTGTTCTTCTGGCGCGCGTCTGGTAAAAAAGCAATCTTTGCCCATTTTACCAGTGCAAATCATACTTTTCTTCCGTCGCGAGTCTGGTAAAAAGTAGCCATTGCGCTTTTTACCAGTGCAAATTATGCTTTTCTTCTGCTGCGAGTCTGGTAAAAAGTAGTCATTGCGCTTTTTTACCAGTGCAAATTATACATTTCTCATGGCTCCTGTCTGGTAAAAAGTAGCCATTGCGCTTTTTTACCAGTGCAAATCATACTTTTCTTCCGTCGCAAGTCTGGTAAAAAAGCAATCTTTGTATCATATAGTACAATGGAAAAGCAGGAAAAGGCAAAAGCCGATGTATACAAAGGGGAAATGTGTCATATAGTACAATGAGAATGGGAGAAAAGGCAAAAATCGATGTACATAAGCAATAATATGTCGAGATAGGTATAATTGAAGCTCTATGCACTTCAATTATCCCGTGCTTTTTAAGTCTTCAAAATGAGCGGTTCAAAAATGAAAAATCACTTTTACAGCCTCTTTTTGGTATCCAAGGATACGATTGCTCCGCAAATTAATAAACAAAATTTAAGTTTTTATGCAGTATAAATTCATTACCGGATGAGAGAATTAAAGCACAAAAAGCTCACCATTCTTTTGAATTTAGGAACCTGTGCTGACCTGTATAATGGTAGAGGGATAAGAATTTTCGGAGGATTGCAAAAATGTGTCTGATATGCGATAGAATTGAAATGATAAAAAACGGAACCAACCAGTATTTTGTTAAAGAACTTAAAACCGGATATGTTGTTATCGGGGATAATCAGCATTTTTATGGATATACATTATTTTTGTATAAGAATCACGGTAACAAAACCGAGCTGTTTCATTTGGATAAAGAAGAGCAGGCAAAATTTTTGGAGGAGATGACAATAGTATCCGAAGCGGTATCAAAGACCTTTGGTGCCGAAAAGATGAATTATGAATTACTTGGAATGGGTGATGCTCACCTTCACTGGCATTTGAATCCAAGAAGAACCGGTGACATAGAAAACTACGGAAACAATGGAAAAGGGCCGGTCTGGTGGTATCCGATGGAAAAAATGTACAGTGACGACAACAGACCGTCCGAAGAAGAGTTGGAATTTATGAAAAATAAACTGTTATCGGAGCTGGAAAAGTTACTTTAAAAAGCATGATTTTGAAAAAGGTGGAGAATATGTTGCCTTCAATAGATGAAGCATTGAAAGAATTGCATCTGGCAGGTGAATTAAATCCGGGCCCCTGGGTGAAGCATTCGGAGAACGTGGGTCTTGCAGCTAAAAATATAGCAAAAAAGGTTCCGGGACTTGATGCAGATAAAGCCTATATAGTCGGTTTACTGCATGATATAGGGAGACGTGTGGGAATTGTTAATATTCCACAACATGTGTATGAAGGATATAAATACTGCATGGAAAAGGGTTGGGATGAGGCTGCAAGAGTTTGCATGACCCATTCTTATGTTTTTATGAAAGATGAATTCAATTATGATCCGGATACCGATGAAGAAAAGGCGATTAAAAACTATATACTGTGTATAGGTGAAGCAGATGATTATGATAAACTCATTCAAATGTGTGACGCCCTGGCAACAGACTATGGCTTTGTAATACTTGAAAAAAGATTTGTTGATGTTACTAGACGCTACGGAATAATGAAAAACTATATAAAGGGCTGGGATATTACATTCAAAATCAAGGAAATGTTTGAAGAAAAAATGGGATGCTCAGTATATGATGTTCTGCCTGATATAGGAAAAACAACATTGTTAAATCCTAAAACCTGGACACCGCCTGAAAAATAAGCTTAAGTTCTGAGTTTGTTGATAATACGGAGAAAAAATTGAAACGGCGGGAAGTATTTACAAAGGACTTAATAATTGAAAAAGACATAATATTTATAAACGACTAAATAATTACAAAGGATTGAATGTTTACAAAGGATTGAATGTTTACAAAGGACTGAATGTTTATAAAGGATTGAATATTTACAAAAGTTTGAATGTTGACAGAAGTGTAAAATATGATACAATTTGTCTAAGCGATCGCATTCTATTATCTAAAAATGTTTTCTGTAAATTCGAATATTTCCCATTATGAGACCATACAATAGGACTTGTAAAAGAAGATACTATAATTGTACTTTAATTATTGACAAACCCGAACAGATGTTTTAATATCAATATAAGAACATTTGTTCTCTTTGAGAGGAGAAAATTAATGGAAAAAGATGAAAAGTTACGTGCCCTTGATGCGGCCCTCGGACAGATTGAAAAGCAGTTTGGTAAAGGTGCGGTTATGCGCCTCGGTGACCCTGCGGCACAGATGAATATTGAGACAATTCCCACAGGATCACTGAGCCTTGATATTGCTCTTGGCCTTGGCGGAATTCCCAAGGGAAGAATTATAGAAATATACGGACCTGAGTCCAGTGGTAAGACCACTGTTACACTTCACATGATTGCTGAAGTTCAGAAGAGAGGCGGAATCGCCGGATTCATTGATGCAGAGCATGCATTGGATCCTGTATATGCTAAGAACATTGGCGTAGATATTAATAATCTTTATATTTCACAGCCTGATGATGGTGAACAGGCTCTTGAAATTACCGAGACAATGGTTCGTTCCGGCGCCATCGATATTGTTGTAGTGGACTCTGTTGCAGCACTTGTTCCCAAGGCTGAAATCGAAGGAGATATGGGTGATTCCCATATGGGCCTTCAGGCAAGACTTATGTCCCAGGCCTTGAGAAAGCTTACTGCAGTAATCAGTAAATCCAACTGTACTGTTGTATTTATCAACCAGCTTCGTGAAAAACTTGGAGTAATGTTTGGTAACCCTGAGACAACCACCGGTGGCCGTGCTCTTAAGTTCTACGCATCCGTTCGTCTTGATGTAAGACGTACAGAATCGCTGAAACTTAACGGAGAAGTAATCGGTAACCGTACAAAGGTTAAAGTTGTTAAGAATAAGATTTCACCTCCTTTTAAGGAAGCTGAATTTGATATTATGTTCGGCGAAGGCATTTCCCATGTTGGTGATGTTTTGGACCTTGCTGTTGAAGAAGATATTATTAATAAGAGCGGCGCATGGTTTGCTTACGAAGGCAATAAGATTGGACAGGGCCGTGAAAATGCCCGTCAGTTCCTGAAGGATAACCCTGATATTCTCTTTACAATTGAGCAGAAAGTAAGAGCAATTCACAATCTTCCTGTGGAAGAGGCTCCTAAGAAATGATAATTGAGTCCATACAGCCGGTCAGTAAGGAGAGAAGTCTCGTTACTCTTGAGGATGGAAGCTCCTTTGTTCTTTATAAAGGTGAGATAAGAATCCTAAAGCTAAAAGAAAACATGGATTTAAGTGATTCCACTGTTAAGCAGATTACTACAGTAGTTCTCCCCAAAAGGGCGAAACTACGGGCTATGAACCTGCTCAAGGCAAGACCATATACAGAGTATATGCTTAGGAAGAAACTTAAGGACGGCGGATATCCAGAGGCAGTTATTGATGAGGCATTAGACTATGTTAAGTCCTATGGCTATGTAGATGACATCAGATATGCCAAGGATTACATTTATGAGCAGAGCAGTGGCCATAGTAAAAAGGAGATTTATCAAAAACTTCTTACAAAGGGAATCAGAAAGGAAACCCTTGATAAGGCATTTCTGGATTCCTATGGAAAGTATGATGATGTTGCTTTGAGAAACTCCTTCGATGAAGAGGCTGTTATCATAAAAGCTCTTAGGAAAAAGGGTTATACCGGTAATGAAACCTATGAAGAAAGACAAAAGATTTTAGCTTACTTCTATAGGCGCGGATTCGAAATGGATTCGGTATTTAAGGCAATGGATTCCATAAAAGATTAAGTCAGGCACTCCCACAATGTGGGGGTGCTTTTACTTGACATAACTAGTTTTTTTGGTTAAAATTTACATGTTGTGAACATGTTTGTTAGAATGCTTGCATTCTTACTTGATATTATTAGCAATAAAATTAAATAAGGAGGTTCTCCTGTATGACTACTATGGATGTTATATTCTTAGTCATTGCAGTTGTTGCCGTCCTTGCTGCTTTATTAATAGTACTAAACAATACTAAGCATACCCGTGAAGCAAATGCCAAAATTGGCAATGCTGAAACAAAGGCACGCGAGATTATTGATGAAGCCCTTCGCGAAGCGGAGTCTAAAAAGCGTGAAAGCTTACTTGAAATCAAGGAAGAATCTATTCGTACCAAGAATGATTTGGACAGAGAAATCAAGGAAAGACGCGCAGAAATTCAGCGTAATGAGCGCAGAATTCAGCAGAAGGAAGAAAATATAGACAGAAAAACCGAGTCTATTGAGCGCAAGGAAGCAAGCCTGGCTGCAAAGGAAGAGAACTTGGCCAAGGAAAGAGAAAAAATAGCCAAGTTAAACGAGGAACGAGTACAGGAACTGGAGCGAATTTCCGGATTAACCTCTGAACAGGCAAAAGAACACTTACTGAAAATTGTTGAAGATGATGTAAAAATCGAATCTGCTAAACTTATCAAAGATATGGAGCAGAGAGTCAAGGAAGAAGCGGACAAGAAAGCTAAGGATTACATTGTCGGTGCCATCCAGAAATGTGCTGCCGATCATGTGTCAGAAGCTACAATTTCCGTTGTTCAGCTTCCTAACGATGAGATGAAGGGAAGAATTATCGGACGTGAAGGTCGTAATATTCGTACGATTGAAACACTTACCGGTGTTGATCTTATTATAGACGACACTCCCGAAGCAGTTATCCTTTCAGGCTTTGATCCCATCAGACGTGAAGTTGCAAGAATTGCACTTGAGAAACTGATTGTTGACGGACGTATTCATCCGGCAAGAATCGAAGAAATGGTTGAAAAGGCACAAAAAGAAGTAGAAACCATGATTCGTGAGGAAGGCGAAGCCGCTTGTCTTGAAGTTGGCGTACATGGCCTTCATCCTGAACTTATTAAGCTTCTTGGCAGAATGCGTTTCAGAACAAGCTATGGCCAGAATGCTCTTAAGCATTCTGTAGAGGTTGCTCAGCTTTCAGGTTTACTTGCGGCTGAAATCGGTCTCGATGTTCGTGTGGCAAAGCGTGCCGGTCTCTTACATGATATTGGTAAGGCTGTAGACCATGATATGGAAGGTACACACGTACAGCTTGGTGTTGAACTTTGTAAGAAGTATAAGGAGTCAAACATTGTGGTAAATGCTGTAGAAGCACATCACGGTGATGTTGAACCCCAGACACTTATTGCTTGTATTGTACAGGCTTCTGATGCAATTTCTGCTGCAAGACCCGGTGCAAGACGTGATACTCTTGAAACCTATACAACAAGATTAAAACAGTTAGAAGAAATATCCAACAATTTCAAAGGTGTAGAAAAATCATTTGCTATTCAGGCAGGTAGAGAAGTTCGTGTAATGGTAGTTCCAGATATGATTACCGATGCTGATATGGTCATCCTCGCGAGAGATATTGCGAAGAAGATCGAAGACGAGATGGAATATCCCGGTATGGTTAAGGTTAATCTTATTCGTGAGTCCAGAGTCACAGACTATGCAAAATAAAAAATTTTGCTTTTTTTGAATATTTTACGGACAAAAAGTAACAAGGGTTCAGCGTTTTGCTGAGCCCTTTACTGTTTCTATATGAAACAAACCCCTTGTTATGAAGGCTTTTCGCAAGTTTGCAAGTTAATTTTTGTGGAATAATTCATTGGTAGTATTGCATCTAGGAGGTATTCCCTATGCTTAATTCTTTTGGTCGTGGGAATGGTCGTGATAACGGGGTAGATTTAGACGCAATTAAGGTCGCCGCCTTGGAAGCATTTTCCGAAAGAGGATATGCGGGCACAACGTTTGAAGATGTTTGCGCAAAGTGCGGTGCTACGAATAAACAGATAACACAGTTTTTTAACAGTAAAGAAAAACTTTTTGAAACGGTTTTAATAGAAAACACAGATATTGACAGTGTTGTTTCATATTGCTCCAGCGTGCTGGAAATGTTTGCAGCATTACTTGAGGAACTTGTGGCACAATCAATTGAAGAATCCAAACTTATCGGTTTTCTCAATATGCTTTTAAGAAGTTCAAGCATTCCAAGGGAAACGAAGGAGTTGTTTTCTGCAAGAATCATGGGTACAAGATTCTATAAGTCTGTGGATACGGCCAGAATGCAGGGTATTATTTCAGGTCCCGATACTCTTGGCATTATTAAAAAGTTTGTGAAATCTTCTCTTTCAATAATTGAGGGCTATAAGCTGGCGGGAGCAATGATTCCCGAGTCTGACTGGTTTATCAGTACAATCCTTTTTGACAGAAAACAGAAGGATGACAGTCTGGAAGAGATAATAAAAAAGCAGAATTCAATTATAGCTACTTTTGTAAGCGATTATCAGAGCATTCTGTTTGTGGATCTTGATTCGAAAACCGTATCGGTATACCAGACAAACGGTGACGACGACATGGTAATTAAGAAAGCAGCTTCAAGAGGCTACGGTGAACTTCGAAGAAGTTTTGCGGAAGAGTATCTGTATCCTGAGGATGTGGAGTGGTTTTTAAGGGAGACAGATCCCTTAAATATTATCGATCGTCTGATGGACGATCCGGTTCTCTATATAGAGCATCGAATAAAGTACAATGGAAAACCCTGCTTCTATCAGACTGTGATTGCTTTGGATCCTTTGTATTCCTCAGGAAATAAAGTTGTTATGGGTGGACACAGAATCAGAAAGAATCAGGTGCCGGGAGTTAATATCTCTTCAGAGCCTGAAGAAAATGTTATTAAGTGTAACGAAAATTAATGAGCACGCGCGACACAACATCAGTTGTTGTCGCGCGTTTTTTTTGGTATAATTTTACGGTGATTACAGATTACATGAGAGGTTATTTTTATGGGAACTAATGTAAAATATGATGTTGTAATTATTGGAGCAGGCCCGGGAGGCATCTTTTCTGCTTATGAACTTCTGAAAAAGGCGCCGACGCTTAAAGTAGTGGTATTTGAGGCCGGAAATCCTTTGGATAAGCGTCATTGTCCCATTGATGGTAAAAAGGTTAAATCCTGTATAAAGTGTCCCACCTGTGCCATAATGAACGGCTTTGGCGGAGCAGGAGCATTTTCGGACGGTAAATATAATATTACCAATGATTTTGGCGGTACTCTTTACGAATATATCGGCAAGGAAAAGGCTTTGGAACTCATGAGATATGTTGATGACATTAACATGACTCATGGTGGAGAAGGCACTAAGATGTTTTCAACCGCAGGTTCTGAATTCAAGAAGCTTTGCATGCAGAATAAACTTACCCTTTTGGATGCAAGCGTAAGACATCTTGGAACGGATATAAACTATATTGTTCTTGAAAATTTATATAACGAAATGAAGAATCACATTGAATTCAGATTCAGAACGCCTGTTACAAAGATTAAGGCTCTCGATAACGGCTTTGAAATCTTTTACGGTGAAGAATCGGTTCTATGTGATAAATGTATTGTTTCGGTTGGCCGAAGCGGCAGCAAGTGGATGGAGGAGGTATGTAAAGACTTAAATATTGATACTCTTTCAAACCGTGTGGACATCGGTGTAAGAGTTGAGATACCTGCAGCAATCTTTTCACATCTTACAGATGCTTTGTATGAAAGTAAAATTGTATACAGAACCGAAAAGTTTGAGGATAATGTCAGAACCTTCTGTATGAATCCAAACGGTATCGTTGTAAATGAAAACACCAACGGTATTGTAACCGTTAACGGTCACAGCTTCGAAGATCCTACAAAGAAAACGGAAAATACCAACTTCGCACTTCTTGTAAGCAAGCATTTTTCTGAGCCTTTTAAGGATTCAAACGGATATGGTGAGTCAATCGCAAAACTTTCAAATATGCTTGGCGGTGGTGTAATCGTTCAAAGATTCGGTGATTTGGAACGTGGAAGACGTTCCAATATTAAGAGAATAGAAGAGGGAACGGTTCGTCCCACATTGGATGCAACTCCCGGCGATTTAAGTCTTGTTCTTCCGAAGCGTGTTCTTGATGGTATTATTGAAATGATTTATGCACTTGATAAGATTGCTCCCGGAACAGCAAATGATGATACCCTTCTTTATGGTGTGGAAGTTAAATTCTATAACATGGAGGTTAAGCTTGATGATAATCTTGAAACCAGTTATAAGGGACTTTATATCATCGGAGATGGCAGTGGCGTTACACATTCGCTTTCACATGCGTCCGCAAGCGGTGTTTATGTGGCAGGTAAGATTATAGAAACAGTATGACAGGAGAAATCCGGACCGGGGAATCCTCCGGATTAGGTATATTTTTATGAATAGTAATAAATCAAAGTTCGTCATGGCCCTTGCCATGACGATTTTTGGAACAATAGGTATTTTCAGAAGATTCATTCCCTTATCAAGTGAGATTATTGCTCTTGTAAGGGGCGCAGTGGGCACTTTGGTATTACTTCTTTTTGTATTTTTATCAAAAAAGAAGCTAAATTCCGAAAGCATAAAGAAAAATCTGCTTAAGCTGATCGTGTCAGGCGCATTAATCGGTTTTAACTGGATATTTCTTTTCGAGGCCTACGAATACACCACAGTAGCCATCGCTACCCTTTGTTATTATATGGCACCGGTACTTGTGATGATTATGGCACCTTTCTTTCTTAAGGAGAAGCTTACCGGGGTAAAGGGAATCTGTATTCTGATTTCCTTTGCAGGAATGGTTTTAGTGTCGGGAGTTTTTTCAGACAGTACGCTTGCCGGTTCTTCTTACAAAGGAATAATTTTTGGTTTAATTGCTGCACTGATGTATGCGGTGGTTATCATTATCAATAAAAAGATAAATAATATAGGTGCATTTGATAAAACCATCATGCAGCTTGGCACTGCGGCAGTGGTTCTTTTGCCTTATGTGCTTTTTGCCGGTAACCTTAAAAATATTGAACTTAATGCCTTTTCCATAGCTATGCTTTTATTTGTGGGCATAGTTCACACGGGAGTGGCATATGCTTTGTACTTTGGATCAATGGACGGCCTTAGTGCGGATTCCATAGCAATCTTTAGCTATATAGACCCTGTTGTAGCTATTATTCTTTCGGCAACTGTGTTAAAAGAGAGTTTAGGTCTTCTTGAAATAATCGGCGCTGTAATGATTCTTGGCGCAACTTTATGGAGTGAGAAAAATAGTGGAAAAACTAACTGAGAAAGTAATACTGGTGGGGCTTCAGTCGGAAAGGGGCATAGATGCTGAAAGGTCCTTAAATGAGCTTGAGGAACTTGCAAAAACAGCAGGTGCCATAACCGTTGGCAAGGTAATACAGACAAGAGAATTCGAACATCCGAACACCTATGTGGGAACCGGTAAGCTTGAAGAAATAAAGGAGTTAGCCTTTGAAACAGAGGCTACAGGCATCATATGCGATGACGAATTGTCCCCTTCACAAATGAATAATATGGAGAAAATCCTTGACTTAAAGGTTATGGACAGAACTGTCCTGATTCTTGATATTTTTGCATCAAGGGCAAAAACTTCAGAGGGTAAGATTCAGGTGGAACTGGCACAGTTACGCTATAGTCTTACACGCCTTGCAGGATACGGAAAAGCCATGTCCAGACTTGGTGGTGGTATAGGTACCAGAGGTCCCGGTGAAACAAAGCTTGAATCGGACCGAAGAGTAGTAAGAAACCGTGTATCCAAACTAAAAGAAGAACTTAAGGAAGTTGTTAAACATAGAGATGTAACCAGACTTAACAGAGAGCGTCAGAATGCAACCGTTGTTGCAATTGTGGGTTATACAAACGCAGGAAAATCCACTTTGTTAAATAAACTTACCAGTTCTGAGGTTTTATCGGAGGATAAGCTTTTTGCAACACTTGATCCAACCACAAGAAGTCTTAAAATAGGTTCGGGCGAAAAGGTGTTACTTACGGATACTGTTGGGTTTATAAACAAGCTCCCTCATCATCTGGTTGATGCCTTCAAAAGTACTCTTGAAGAGGCAAAGTA
The DNA here is from genome assembly GCA_045598365.1 of Lachnospiraceae bacterium. Classification (GTDB taxonomy): domain Bacteria; phylum Bacillota; class Clostridia; order Lachnospirales; family Lachnospiraceae; genus UBA1258. Next base: position 22,127 of record JAZLLV010000031.1, on the reverse strand, counting down.
TTCGGATGTAATTGTTCATGTGGTGGATGCCTCCAATCCGGACGCATTTTTACAGATGGAAGTGGTATATGATACTCTTAAGAGCCTTAAAGTTGAGGGGAAGCCTGTGATCACACTTTTTAACAAGTGCGATGTGGCGGGTGCAGAGCATGGACTTAAGGACTTAAATGCCACATATTCACTTAATGTATCCGCAAATACCGGTCTAGGTCTTGATGAATTTGTGAAGACTCTTGAGAAACTTTTACTTACGGGAAAAGAACATTTTACCGGAGTGTTTAATTTTAATGAGGCAGGCAAGATACAGCTTATAAGAAATTACGGACAACTGTTAAAAGAAGAATATTTGGAAGACGGCATCCATGTGGAAGCCTATGTATCACCTGAGATTCTGGGAAAAATTAAATAGATTTTATCGGGCAGAAAAGAACGAAAACCTGCATGAAGGCATTTGACTCATTCATGCAGGCTTTTTTAATTCATATAATTTAAAACCCGTTCCTTAAATTGTGAGTAGAAATCTTTTCCAAAATCAAAGGGCGGGACAAAAAATGTGCTAAGGTAACGCATATTAACGGTTTTTGCAGCTTCAGGATTTTCTTCTGCAAAGGAAGAAAGATTCTTTGTTATCATGTGCCAGTCTTTTATAAAATCTTCATAGGCGGACAGATTAGGTATTCCAAGCCAGTTTTTTACCTTAACCTTTGCCTTGTTTTCATAAGGGCATTCGTGTACCTGAATGAAGTAGGAAAAATCACCATCTTCATCGTATATTCTGCCAAGGGGAAATAGTCTGCAAAATCCGGGACGAAAATCATGAATGGTGCAGCGGCCTGATTCGTTTAGGAAACCACAGGCGGCAGTGTCTTTTTGCTTCATAAGGTAAGGAGTAATGACTCCGTCAACAACGGTAAAATCAAGAATGGAACCGAGCATTTCCTGAAAATTCTTATTAAGGCCCTTTGACAATTCGTATATATCATAGGGATCTAAAAATATGGTGTCATCCGTAACTCTGCAGCATTCGCTGCAGCCGGCACAGTCATTGCAGGATACCCTTACAAGGTCGTCTTTTTTGTATTTTTTTCCGTCTGATATTTCTTCGAAGGTTAAATTTCTTTTCATATATGTGATTATAGCGATATTACGACAAAAAGAAAAGACGACAAAACTTCAGTTTATGGTACAATTACTGCATGAGTAAAAAAGTTATTGGTATACTTGCACATGTTGATGCAGGAAAAACAACTTTATCAGAGGCGCTTCTTTACGAAACCGGTAATATAAGAAAGCTGGGACGAGTGGACAACAAGGACTGTTTTCTTGATACCAACTCCTATGAGAGGGAGAGGGGTATTACCATCTTTTCAAAGATTGCCAGACTAAATTTTGAGGACAGGGAGTTTGTGCTTGTGGATACCCCCGGGCATGTGGACTTTTCGGGAGAAATGGAGCGTGTTCTTGACGTGCTTGATACTGCAATTCTTCTGATAAATGCTTCCGACGGAGTTCAGGCCCATACCAAAACCGTATGGAAGCTTCTTTCTGCCCGTCATATACCTACATTTATTTTTGTGAACAAAATGGATCTTCTTTATAATAATCGGGAAAAAATCCTTGAAAATATAAGAAAAGAACTGTCAAAAGAAACTATAGACTTTTCCGATACCGAAACGGAAGCTTTTTTTGAGGATGTGGCAACCGGATCGGAATCTTTGCTGGAAGAGTATATGGAAAACCTTTCAATTTCCGATGAAAGCATTAAATCCGCCATTGCATCCGGCGAAATCTTTCCATGTTTCTTTGGATCGGCATTAAAACAGACAGGTGTTAAAGAGTTCTTAAATGGGCTCTTACGCTTTTCACCAAAGCAGCAGGTCGGTAATGATTTTGGAGCCATTTGTTACAAAATTACAAAGGATAAAACAGGAAACAGACTGGTACATCTTAAAATCACCGGAGGAAGCTTAAAGGTTAAGGATACCCTGCTAAATGAAAAGGTCAATGAAATAAGGCTTTATTCAGGGGATAAATATGAAAGCGTCGGTGTCGTCACAGCAGGAGATATCTGCGCGGTAACAGGTATTAAGGACATTAAGCAGGGGGACAGAATCGGAAATGCCAAAAAAGGTCTTCCAAGCGCTGTGGAGCCTGTTCTTACTTATGCCGTGAAATATCCTGACGATGTGGACTGTATTTCCATGCATAATTATCTTTTGGAAATTGAGGAAGAGGAACCTGGACTTAAGGTTGAATTTAACGAAGAAACAAAGGATATATATGTTCACCTGATGGGTGAGGTTCAGACGGAAATTTTAACAAGACAGATTGAAGACCGTTATAACATAAAGGTTTCCTTTGGAAACGGACGAATTTTGTACAAAGAAACCATAAATAATATTGTGGAAGGTGTGGGCCATTTTGAACCCTTAAGACATTATGCGGAAGTGCACCTTAGGATGGAACCCTTGGAACAGGGAATGGGTCTTGTGTTTGAATCAGAGGTGGATGTTGACCTTTTAGCACTTAACTGGCAAAGGCTTATAATGACTCATTTAAGTGAGAGAGTGCACAAAGGTGTACTTACAGGATCTCCGATAACGGATATGAAAATCACACTGGTGTCGGGAAGAGCCCACTTAAAACACACCGAGGGCGGCGACTTCAGACAGGCCACATACAGAGCTGTACGACAGGGACTTATGATGGCGGAATCGGTTTTGCTGGAGCCATTTTATTTTTACGAGCTTGTGGTTCCGGACAGCGCTGTGGGCCGGGCCATGACGGACATTGACAGAATGTGGGGCAACTCGACCGTAAGCGAATCATCAAACGGAAGGACTGTTCTTACGGGAACCGCACCGGTTGCAACTCTGAACGGATATGCAAAAGAGGTTTTGGCATATACAAAGGGTCAGGGCAGTTTGTCCCTTAGCCTGGCAGGCTTTGAGCCCTGTCATAATACGGAGGAAGTGCTTGCTGCAAGACATTATTCTCCGGAAAATGACTTAAAGAATCCCTGTGATTCGGTTTTTTGTTCCCACGGGGCGGGAACGGTTATTCCCTGGTATGAAGTGTATGAGCATATGCATCTTCCCCTTTCTTTTGAAAAAAAGACGGAAGAAGAGGCTCCGTCTGTAATCACAAGGGACAGAAGTACATCAAAGGAAATCTTTGTTACCACTGAAGAAATTGACGAAATAATAAATAAAACCGCCCATGCAAATCAGAAGTCAAGGCAAAGTGCTTATAAAGGAAAAAGTGCAGCCATGATGGAAAGACAGCGAATCGGCGGAAGAAAAACCGAAAAGGAAGTTGTATATAAAGGAACAACCTTTAAGGAAAAGTATATGCTGATTGACGGTTATAATGTGGTGCATGCATGGCCTGAATTAAATGATATAGCTTCAAGGGATATTAACGGTGCAGCAGGGCGACTTTGCGATATAGTAAGCAACTATTCCGCAATGACCGGTATTAAAACGATTCTGGTTTTTGATGCATATAAGGTTCCGGGCCATAAAACAGAAGAGATTACCTACAATAATATTTGTGTGGTATATACGAAAACAGCGGAAACGGCGGACCATTACATTGAAAGATATGCCCACGAAAACGGAAAAAAGTATGATATTTTTGTGGTTACAAGTGATGGCGTGGAACAGGTTATCATAAGAGGTGCAGGATGTCATCTTATGTCTTCCAGAGACTTTTATACAGACTATGAAGAAAGAAGCAACAATCTTGTTAATACAAAACTTTCCGAAGGAATAACTATAACAAGAGGTTTTGACGAGTAGTGTATACTGATACGAAGTTAGTTGTTGGATATATTAAATTTTAAGAAAATATGGTAACATACCCGTGACAGAAAAGGAAAGGTTACATAGAATAAATGGAAGATAAGAAGAAAATCGCCGAAGCAGTACTAAAAAAGGACGCTTTTTCAAAGTTTCTTGGCTTTGAGATTCTGTCTGTTGATGATGATGAATTAAAGGCAAGAATTCCTTTCAGGGAAGGGGTCATTAATACAATGGGTGCCACCCATGGCGGCGCACTTTATTCTTTGGCAGATATTACAGCCGGTACACTTGCCTGCATGTGCGGATATTTCTGCACAACGGTAAACGGCAACTTAAATTACTTAGAGCCTGCAGTGGCTAAGGAGTATATTTACTGCACAGCAAAAATCGTGAGAAGAGGTTTTCATGTTATTGTTATCAATGTGGAGATAACAAGCGATACCGGAAAACTTTTAGATAGTGGGTCCTTTAACTTTTTCAGAACAGAATTTGTTATTAAGGACAGTAAGGAGCAATAATGCTTGAATTAAAAAATGTATGTTATGAAGTGGACGGTCATAAAATCATCAATGATGTAAGCCTTAAAGTTGACGGTGGCTTTGTGGCAATCACCGGTCCAAACGGCGGTGGTAAGTCTACCCTTGCAAAGATTGTTGCAGGAATAATCAAGCCTACTTCAGGTAAGATTTTATTTGACGGCGAAGATATTACGGAGCTTTCCATTACAGAAAGAGCCAAGAAGGGTGTAAGCTTTGCATTCCAGCAGCCCGTTAGGTTTAAGGGGCTTACGGTAAAAGATTTACTTACTCTTGCGGCAGGAAAGGATACAAGCGTTACCGAAGCCTGCAATATTCTTTCAGAGGTTGGCCTTTGTGCAAGGGATTATGTTAATCGAGAGGTTAATGCTTCTTTGTCAGGCGGTGAGTTAAAGAGAATAGAGATTGCCATGATTCTGGCAAGAGGAACAAAGCTTTCCATTTTTGACGAGCCGGAAGCCGGAATTGATTTGTGGAGCTTTAACAGCCTTATTAAGGTGTTTGAAAAGATGCATGAGAAAATAAACGGAAGCATAATAGTTATTTCTCATCAGGAAAGAATTCTTAATACAGCAGATAGGATAATTGTGCTTGCGAACGGCGCAATAAAGGCTGACGGCAAAAAGGACGATGTTTATCCCGGACTTTTTGAAGAAATAGGAAGCGGAATCTGCCAGAAGCTTGAAGAAGGAGGTGCGAATTAATGGATGCAATTCAGAAGAATCTGTTAAAAGAGATTGCTGATATTCATGATGTACCCGAAGGCGCCTACAATATCCGTTCAAACGGCAAATCCATCGGTCGCAACACTACAGCAAATATTACCATCGAATCCAAAACCGATAAACCCGGTATTGATATTTTTATTGCCCCCGGCACTAAAAAAGAAAGCGTTCATATCCCTGTAATAATCAGTGAAAGCGGCCTTAAGGATTTGGTATACAACGATTTCTATATCGGAGAGGAAGCGGATGTAACAATTGTTGCAGGCTGCGGAATTCATAATTGCGGAGATCAGGAAGCGGGACACGATGGTATTCATACCTTCCACCTTGCTAAGAATTCAAGAGTTAAATACTTTGAAAAACATTACGGCGAGGGAGACGGAAACGGTGAGAACATTATGAATCCCACCACCATAGTAGAACTTGCGGAAAATGCTTATCTTGAAATGGAAACAGCTCAGATTAAGGGAATTGATTCCACAAACAGAATCACAAAGGGAACCTGTGATGCGGGCGCAACCTTAGTTGTTCATGAAAAGATTATGACTCACGGAAAGCAGTATGCAAGAACTGAGTTTGAAGTAGCATTAAACGGCGATGGCTCAAGCACCAATGTTATTTCAAGATCTGTTGCAAAGGATGAATCCAGGCAGGAGTTCTTTTCCGATATTTTAGGTAACAGCAGCTGTTCCGGTCACTCAGAGTGTGATGCCATTATTATGGACCGGGCAATTGTATCTGCAGAGCCTAAACTTACTGCTGCAAATATAGATGCAAGTCTTATCCATGAAGCTGCCATCGGAAAAATTGCGGGAGAGCAGCTTATAAAGCTTATGACTTTAGGACTTTCAGAGGAAGAAGCTGAGGAACAAATTGTAAATGGATTCCTTAAATAGTGTGAAAAATATTAAAAAAAGCAGAATATTTCTGCTTTTTTTATTTTTCGTTGCCTAACAAAGTTTATTATCTACGTATAAAATAGGTTTATAAGGAAAAATGTATGAAAATCACGAAAAAAACGCGAATTTTTATTCTTACAATATGTTCCCTGATTATTCTTGGGCTGTTTATTACAATAACAAGACTTCCAAACGGCGGAGTGGTTCCTGTTGAATTAAAAAACGGAAAGTCGTTTGTAAATATCAGCGGTGTATTACAGGGTCTTGCTTCACTATTATGCATTGTAATGGTGAGCGTGGATGTTAAGAGAGGAATAGTAAGTGCCAGAATTCTTTTGGCATTATCATTTATAAGCAATTTTTCGCAGCTTATACTTGCCGGAAATGCTTCACCTCTTCCCGGCGTGGTTACAGCTATTGTATCCATTCTTTCCTGTGAAATCATTGCTCATCAGTTAAGATTTATTGACCATGAAAGCATTACCGATTACATTACCAAACTCTTAAACAGGAGAGGACTCATAAGAGAACTGGAAATACATCGTGAAAACAAAGCGAATTTTCACATGATGTTTATCCACATAAGAAATCTGAAAAGCGTAAATGACAGCTTAGGCTATGAATACGGCGACAAAGCTTTGGCACAGATAGCTGACAGAGTTAAGGATGTTGCGGGAAAGGGCAGCATTGTCAGCAAACTTGACGGTACGGAATTTGCAGTGGCTCTTCCCGAAGAAGTAGATATTAAGGTTAAAGCAGAAGAGATTATGAAAGCTGTTTCAAAGAGCGTGGTTCTTGAAGCAGAGGGTGTAACCGCAAAGTTTTATCTTCAGGGATATGCAGGTGTTGCCACATATCCGGAGGATGCAAATACCATACTTAAGCTTATGAGATATGCTGATATAGCAATGTATCACGCAAGCAAGAGCAGTGACGAAAGAATTGTTTTCTTTAGTAAGAATCTTGAACAGGAGATTTTAAGAAGAGCTCAGGTTGAAGCTTACATTCAGGACAGCCTTAAATACGGTTATTTTTATCCGGTATATCAGCCTCAGTTTAAGGCTTATGATAAGGAATTAAGAGGTTTTGAAACACTTCTTCGTATGAAGCTTCCCGACGGAACAAATGTAAGCCCCGGAGAGTTCATTCCGATAGCAGAGAAAACAGACTTAATATTTAAGATTGACGACTATATTTTAAGAAGAGCCATGACGGATTTTAAGGATCTGGTGGATGCTTCAAAGAAAAAGTTTTTAATTTCAGTAAACATTTCAGCAAAGGATATTTCAAACCCCGAATTTGCCAATAAGGTTAGAAAAATCGTTGAGGAAACAGGATTTGATGCAACATGTCTTGAAATCGAAATCACAGAGTATTCACTCTATGACTCATTGGACAGAACGGTTGCTAACATAAGAGAATTAAGAAGCATGGGTGTTAAGCTTGCACTTGATGATTTCGGAACAGGTTATACATCCCTTTCACAGCTTCTTAAACTTCCCTTTGACCTACTTAAGATTGATAAGTCACTTGTGGACAACATTGAAACCAGTGAAGTCAGCAGAGATTTCATTAACCTGGTAATCTACATGGGTCATATAATGAACAGCGAAGTTATATCAGAGGGTGTTGAGTCTGAATCACAGCTTAAGCTCTTAATCGATCAGGAATGTGACTACATTCAGGGATATGTCTGGAGCAGGCCTCTTTCCTTTGAAGATGCAAAAAGGCTTTGCATAGAATACAATGAGTAAGATATTGTTAAAAAAGTGCGGTTTTTCCGCACTTTTTTTATTCGCAGCCTTTTGATATAATACCCGATGTTGAGGGATGTGTTTATGTTTGAAAAATACGATAAAAAAATAATAAGAACAGCAATATCAATGGCCTGGCCTGCGGTTATAGAATCATTTTTCGGAGCCTTTGTGGGTCTTGTGGATTCCTTCATGGTAAGCGGCCTTGGCAGTAATACGGTGGCGGCGGTGGGTCTTACCACTCAGCCTAAATTCATGGGTCTTTCCATGTTTTTTGCAGTAAATGTGGCTCTTTCCGCATTGGTTGCAAGAAGAAGAGGAGAGAACAAAAAGGAAGATGCCAACGGCATTCTTTTTTCTGCTCTTGTGTTTATAATCGGTGCAGCAGTGGTGATAAGCACGGTTTTGGTGCTTTTTGCCAATGAAATAATTGCTTTTTGCGGTTCAAAGCCCGAAACCCATGATGCTGCAGTTATATACTTCAGGATCATAATGGGCGGTATGATTTTTAACTGTATACAGATGGGTATCAATGCGGCTCAGCGTGGTGCGGGAAACACCAAAATTACCATGCGTACCAATGTGACATCAAATGTGGTTAATATCATACTTAACTATGTGCTTATTAACGGTAAGCTTGGATTTCCGGCTTTAGGTGTTGTGGGTGCAGCTCTTGCCACAGTGCTTGGTACCGTTGTTGCCTGCATTATGAGTATTGCTTCATTGTTTGAGAAGAACTGCTTTGTAAGCATTCCATATATTATTTCTACTAAGATTAAGCCATCCTTTGAGGCCTTTAAGTCTCTTGTGTCGGTGGGTTATTCGGTTTTCTTTGAACAGATACTTATGCGTATCGGCTTTATGGCTACGGCTATTATGGCGGCGGATATGGGTACTGCGGAAATGGCAGCCCATCAGGTCGGCATGAATATTATGGGTCTTTCCTTTTCATTCGGCGACGGCTTGCAGGCAACTGCCGTGGCCCTTATAGGAAGGAGCCTTGGAGAAAAAGACGAAAACCTTGCAAAAGAATACGGAAGAACCTGCCGTATGATAGGTGCAATGATTTCAGTGGTTCTTGTATTTGCTTACTTCTTTGGCGGAAGACCTCTTATGAAGCTGTTCTTTAAGGAAGAAAACATTGTGGAAATTGGTGTGGGTATCACAAGAATTATTATTTTTGTAGTGGTATTCCAGATTTCCCAGGTTATTTACATGGGTTGCCTTCGCGGAGCAGGAGATACAAAATATACTGCAATTGCGGCAATTATCAGTGTTACAATAATAAGAACTCTGTTTTCATATGTTTTCGGTTACAGCTTAGGACTTGGAATTAACGGTGTGTGGGTAGGCATTTTTGCAGACCAGCTTTCAAGATATATTTTCGGTTCAATAAGATTTAAGGCCGGAAAATGGACAAGTATAAAGATTTAGGTGGATTATGATAGGACTTGGGACAATAATAAACTCCGGGTTTATTATTATAGGTGGTATTTTAGGTTTTTTCTTTGGCAAACTGATTAAAGAAAGCATGCAGGATACTTTGATAGTAACCTGTGGAGTGGCAACCTTGTTTATCGGAATATCAGGTGCTCTTGAAGGAATGTTAAAGGTTTCGGACGGCAATATAGCAAGCGGAAAAGGTGCTTTTGTGGTTATCTGCTTACTTCTTGGCGCGGTTCTTGGTGAACTGATAGATATTGAAAGACATTTTGAAAGATTCGGAGTCTGGCTCAGGGAAAAAACCGGAAATGCAAAGGATAAAAACTTTGTTGAAGGCTTTATTACAGCATCCTTTACCGTGTGCATAGGTGCCATGGCAATTGTAGGTTCCATAGAGGATGGAATAAACGGGGACTATTCCATTCTTTTAACCAAGGCAATTTTAGACTTGATTATCATCATGGTTATGACCGCTTCCATGGGCAGGGGGCCGGTGTTTTCTTTTATACCGGTGTTTGTGTTCCAGGGAACGGTAACCTTACTTGCAAGGTTTATTCAGCCCATACTTACACCGGAAGCGCTTGCCAATTTGTCAATGGTAGGCTCAATTTTAATTTTCTGTGTGGGAATCAACCTTGTTTGGGGCAAGAAGGTTAAGGTCGCAAACCTTCTTCCTGCAGTTATATTTGCTGTTTTGTTTGCTTTTCTGCCCATTAATCTTTAAGGGCATATTTGGGGGATGTTATGAAAATAATACATTGTGGGGACATTCATTTAGACAGTAAGTTAAGTGCAAACTATTCTAAGCAAAAGGGTAAGGAGCGAAATTTCGAAATTCTTAATACCTTTGTGAGAATGGTTGATTACGCAGAGAAGAACGATGTAGAGGGCATTCTTATCTGCGGCGATCTTTTTGATTCGAAGAATGTTTCGATGCTTACAAAAAAGACAATCAAAGAGGTGGTGGAAGGCCACCCGTCAATCATATTCTTTTATCTTAAGGGCAATCATGACTCTGCGGATATTCTGAATGTTTTCAGTGAAATACCTGACAATTTCTTTACATTTTCCGATTCCTGGAATTGCTATTCCCTCGGGGACAAAAACAGGGTGTTAATTCATGGTGTTGAATTAAATTCATCGAAAAATGCAGGTATTCTTGCAAATATTTCTTTGGACAGTTCAAAAATTAATATTGTCATGCTTCATGGACAAACTGTTGAAAGTGCGGTTTCTTTTGGGGATGAGTTTATTAACCTTAAGGAATTAAGAAATAAGGGCATAGGATATCTGGCTCTTGGACACATACATGAGTACAAAGATGAGTTCCTTGATGGCCTTTGTAAGTATGTATATTGCGGCTGTCTTGAGCCAAGGGGCTTTGATGAGCCGGGCAGCCATGGCTTTGTGTTACTTGATGTAAATGAGGACACGGGTGTTATTTCCGAGGAATTTGTGCCCTTTGCAGCAAGAGACCTTAAAGAAATTTTTGTGGATGTTACAGGGGCGGAGGATTCTGTTTCGATTATTGAAAAGGTAAGGCAGGCACTTTTAGGTTCAGATGTTAAGAGCTCTGATTATGTAAAGATTGTTCTTACAGGTGATCTTGATGCGGAATGTGAAAAGGATGAGGGCTTCATTTTCAAGTCCTTTGAAGAAGAATTCTATCTTGTAAAAATATATGACAAAACAGGCATTAAAGTGGACTTTGAAAAGTACAGAAATGATGCATCCCTAAAGGGTGAGTTTGTTAGAAAGGTATTGTTTGATCCTGAACTTACAGAGGAGGAGAAGGGCGAAATAATAAGAATCGGGCTTCTTGCTCTTTTTGAAAGGAGGGTTCTTTTATGATACTTACTGGCTGCCATATTGAAAATTTCGGGAAATTAAGTGACCTTCAGATTAATTTTTCTGAAGGACTTAATGCTGTTCAAAAAGAAAACGGCTGGGGTAAGAGCACCCTTTCAGCCTTTATACGAGCGATGTTTTATGGCCTTGAAGGGGATAATAAAAGAGACGAAATCTCTTCAGAAAGAAAGCGTTACAACCCCTGGCAGGGTGGCGCCTTTGGAGGAAGCTTAAGCTTTATTGTAAAAAACAAAGAATATGTGATTACAAGAATCTTTGGAAGTAAGCCTTCGGAGGACCGCTTTGAATTAAGGGATAAAATTACAAATCTGCATTCTTCGGACTATAGCGAAAAAATCGGAGAAGAATTATTTGGAATAGACAGTGAATCCTTTATGAAAACCGCCTTTATAGGGCAAAGCGAGGTCTCAAATTTCAGGGCCACGGATGATGTTAATGCAAAACTTGGCAACATAACCGAGGCCATGGACTTAAATAAGTATGAGGCCTTTGAAAGCTGTATAAAAGATACTCTGAATGCCTTATCACCCACCAGAAAAACCGGTGAAATAGCAAGACTTAAACAAAGAATATCAGAACTTAAGGCTTCTGTCAGAAAGGGCAGTGAGCTTCCTAAAAGTATCGACATACTGGAAAAAAGGATAGCTGCTGAAAAGGAAGCCGGTAAAGATAAAAAAGAAGCGCTGGCTGTTCTTTCCGCAAAAAAAGAAAGTGCCTCAAAATACGAGAAACTTTTTGACTTAAAGAAAAATTATGATGCTTTATTGGCCGAATACAGCAAAAAGCAGAGTCTTCTTTCTGAGAAACTCAGCCGCTTTAACGGAATCGCTCCTAAAAAGGAGACCATATACGAACTCGAAGATGCAGTGGAAACAGCTAAAAAACAGGCTGCACTGCTTGAAAGCGTGAGTCTTTCTACTGAGGAAAAGGAGGCCCTTGATGAGGGACAGGTTTTGTTTGAAAAGGGACTTCCGGATAATGAAAAGCTTAATAAGCTTGCCTATGACGCAGTCAGACTCAGTGAGTACAGAAATGAGTTTGAAAAGCTTCTTTTGACAGAGGAAGAGGCAGAAAAACTGAACGGATTCCTTGAAAAGTTTGGCGACGAGGCCTCTGTTATGGAGGATGCAAGAGCTCTTCTTAATGACTTTAACGAAAGCAGGAAGATGCTTAAGGATAAGGCTGTGCTGGAGAAGGAACTTGCAAAAAAGGAGACTAACTTCATTGAAAATGATGTAAAGAGGAGCTTTGGTTTCGTTTCCGTGCTGTTTTTGGTTTTAGGTGTGGTGGCCTTTTTCTTTTTACCGAATCTTTTATATGTTTCGGTGACTCTTGTCGCTGTCGGAGTTCTTGTCGGGGTGTTATGCATGCTTCAAAGCGGCAGGAAAAATTCCTATGCCAGGGCTACAGCCGCAGAGTTAAATGAGATAAGGGAAGAGATTTCTTCTTTAAGTGATGAGATACTTGATATAGAGAACGATGTGGCGGGACTTCTTTATGACTTTGACATGGAGTACGAGGACAGTACCGCAGCATCAAGGATTCAGGATATTATTTTGTATCTTCATGACATGGAGGGTCTGATTGAGAAGGATAGAAAAGTTTCTGCCTATTCACATTACGAAGAACTTCTGCGTTTGGAGGATACGGTTTCAGACTACTTAAACCGTTTTGGCATTACGGGTTCAGATGACCCCAGCTTTTTGGTGCTTACATTAAAGAGCAAAGCTGACAACTACAGGAAGGCCTATGTTAAGAAGACTGAATATGACAGAATCAAAGCTGACATTCAGGGCATATTTGAGTTTCTTTGTAAAAAGCTTACTGAACTTAATATAACTCCGGGAGAGGACATACTTCTTCAGATTGACAATCTTCTTGACGATTACGCGGAATATAAGGACATAAATACACTGTTTGAGGATGTTTACAACCGCAGAAAGGAATTTGAGGCTTCGATTGATGTAAGAGTTCTTTCTTCTGAGAATCTTGAAAGGCTTCCTACGCTTAAGGCAATTGATGATGAGGAAACTATTCTTTTGAACCAATTGGAGGAGATAAGAAACCGTCTTTTCGAGGATGAAAAGACTTATGAAGGTCTTCTTGCCTCATATGATTCCTATATGGAGGACTGTGAACTTTTAAGCACATTGGAGGAGGAACTTAGTAATAAAGAGAAGAAATATGCCTTGATTGAGAAGGCCGGTAGTTTTATGGCTATGGCAAGAGAAGCACTTATTGCAAAGTATATGGAGCCTCTTTTTTCAGAATTTTCAAGGTTTTATGAAATCCTTACGGGAGAAGACCCGTCCCTTTACAAAATAGATGTAAACGCCAATATAACGAGGGAAGAGAAGGGGCGACAGCGAATAGCGGAAAGTCTAAGCCTTGGATATAGGGATTTAATAGGTTTTTGCATGAGACTTGCAACTGTTCATGCCATGTATGAGGAGGAAAAGCCTTTCCTGATTTTAGACGATCCCTTTGTGAATCTTGATGATAAAAAAATGGAGGGTGCAAAGAAGCTTCTTAATGAGGCACTTTCGGATTACCAGGTTATTTATCTTACCTGCAGAGCAAAAAATCATCCCCTAAAGGATTTTGGCAATAATTACTAAAAGAAAAGCAGTTGTCATAAAAATATTACGGAAACCAGTGTTATGTTAACTAAAACATGGGGTTTCCGTAATTTTTTTTGAAAAATTTTTTTCTATATTTAGTGCGGTGGTTCACATAAAAAATGCAGATTTTGTGCTTTGTTCTGTAAACCACATAAATGTGGGGAAAAATGGGCATTTTTAACATTTGATTTATTTTTCAATAGTCTTTATAATAGGTCTTACCCACTGAAAACAGGTTGACAGAACATGGGAATTTTTTAAGGATAAAGACTAATGCGAAACGAGACTGAAGCTTTTATCACATATTTACATAATGTTAAGAAGATGTCTACCAATACGGAGCTTTCCTACAGGAGAGATCTCTTAAAAGCGGTAAACTATTTTGAGGATCAGGGAATAAATGATTTTTCCAAGGTTACTGCAACAAATCTTAACTCCTATGTATTGTATCTTGAAAAAAATAAATTCAGTGCAGCAACTATTTCAAGAAACATTGCATGTCTTAAAACCTTTTATCATTACCTTTACAAAGAAGGTAAGGTTAAAGAGGATGTGTCTGATGTTTTAAGAGCACCTAAGGTTGAAAAGAAGATTCCCGAAATCATGACAACCGCGGAGGTTGTAAGACTCCTTGAGCAGCCTAAGGGCAGCTCACCCAAAGAAGTGCGGGATAAGGCAATGCTGGAACTTTTATATGCCACCGGCATAAGAGTTTCGGAGCTTATTTCACTTAAGGTTTCGGATGTGAATATGCAGATGGGTTATATTATCTGCCATGACTCAAACAAAGAAAGAATTATTCCCTTTGGCAGGGAAGCAAGACTGGCTCTTACAAAGTATCTTGGTGAATCCAGAGAATCAATGCTTGAGGACAAGTCTTCAGAGATTCTTTTTGCAAACTGTTCCGGTCTCCCCATGTCAAGACAGGGATTCTGGAAACTGATTAAGTATTATGCTAAAAAGGCGGGCATCGAAGCGGATATTACGCCCCATACTTTGAGACACTCCTTCGCAGCGCACCTTGTGGAAAACGGCGCAGACTTAAGAAGTGTTCAGGAAATGTTGGGACATTCCGATATATCAACAACTCAGGTTTATGCAAATATGAGCCATTCAAGAATCAGGGATGTTTATTCAAAGGCTCATCCCAGAGGATAATCTTATATGTAATCAGGAGACTGCTGCAGTTTTATGTTGACAGCAGTCTTTTTTTATCAGTGAATTAAGCGATATACGAGGAAGAGATTGAGTTTTATGAAGAGAAGAGTATATGTAGACAATGCGGCAACCACCGCTTTGTGTGATGAGGCATTTAATGCGATGCTTCCATACTTTAAGGATTCCTATGAGAATCCTTCAGGTGTTTATGAGGGGGGCGTTTTGGCAAGGCGCGCCATAAATGATGCAAGAGGAAAAATAGCGAAATCCCTTGGTGCGTTTGACAGGGAGATAATATTCACGGCCGGAGGATCGGAGGCCGACAATATGGCGCTAATCGGCGCCATGGAGGCCGCAAGGGGCGAAGGCCGGCATCTTATAACCACTGCCATTGAGCATCATGCTATTTTGGAAACCGCAAAATATCTGGAGGGGCAGGGGTTTAGGGTAACGTATGTTACCCCTAAAGAAAACGGTATTGTGGACCCAAAAGACATCGAAGCTGCCATATGTGACGATACCGTATTAGTTTCGGTTATGTTTGCAAACAACGAAGTGGGAACCTTACAGCCCATTGAAGAAATCGGAAGAATCTGTAAAAAGAAAAATATTCTTTTCCACACGGATGCGGTTCAGGCTTATGGAAAGGTGCCAATTGACCTTGATAAATGCAATATTGATATGTTAAGTGTCAGCGCCCACAAGTTTAACGGCCCAAAAGGGGCAGGATTTTTATATGTAAGACGCGGCACAAAAATTAAGAGCTTTCTGCACGGCGGCAGTCAGGAATATGGGCTTCGTGCCGGCACGGAAAACGTGCCTGCAATTGTCGGCATGGGAGAAGCTGCCGCCTGCAGTTACTTAAATATGCAAAAAAATGCAGAGCATGAGAAAAAGCTTTCAGACTATCTTTATTCAAGGGTATTAAAGGAAATAGAGGGTGCGAATTTTAACGGGGACATTGTAAACCGACTTCCCAATATCCTCAATTTTTCTTTTGACAATGTGGATGGAAACTCCTTATTAATATCCCTTGATATGAAGGGAATAGCTGCTTCCACCGGCTCAGCCTGCGCCATGAGCTACGAAGAACCTTCCCACGTGTTAAGAGCAATGGGAAAAGGAGAGAAAGGTGCCCGTGAGTCGCTTCGTATATCTCTTTCAAAAGACAATACTGAAGAGGAAATGGAATACCTTTTTAACAGCCTCAGGGATAGTGTTTATTACTTAAGAAGCATAAGAGGATAAATATTTATAAAAGTAAACACAAAATGATATTGAAAATAGTCTCTTCAGTTAGTATAATTCTGGTAAAACGATTTACTAATTGAGGAGGCTTTTTATGTTGGACAATTTAAAGCAGGCAGTTAATCCTTATCTTCCTTCATGGGAGTATGTGCCTGACGGAGAACCTTATGTATTTGGGGACAGAGTTTATGTATACGGTTCTCATGATTTCTTTAATGGTGATGTTTACTGTATGGGAGACTATGTTTGCTGGTCTGCACCGGTTTCAGACTTAGGTGACTGGAGATATGAAGGTGTTATTTTCAGAAAAGATCAGGAACCCGGTAACGATGATTTACAGGGTAATTTATATGCTCCCGATGTGGCAATAGGACCCGACGGAAGATATTATTTGTACTACAGCATCAGTAATGACTGCACCGTTTCCGTAGCGGTTTGCGATACTCCTGCGGGAAAATATGAATTCTACGGTCATGTTCATTATGCGGACGGAACTTTACTTGGAAAAAGAGAGGGAGACGATCCTCAGTTTGACCCCGGCGTATTAAGAGAAGGAGATAAGACCTATCTTTATACCGGTTTCTGCGGATTTAAGGATCCTAACAGACATGGTCCCATGTGTACGGTTCTCGGACCCGATATGATTACAATCGTGGAAGATCCCGTATTTATTGCAAAGAGTTCTGCTTATTCTTCAGAGGCGGATTCATATTTCGGTCATGAATTCTTTGAAGCTCCTTCCATAAGAAAGAAAGGTGAGTATTATTACTTCATCTACTCATCAATTAAGTTCCATGAACTTTGCTACATGATGAGTAAGAATCCTAAAGAGGGCTTTGAGTATAAGGGAGTTCTTGTAAGCGGCGGTGACCTTCATATCGATTCCTACAAGTCCGCTGAAAAGTGTGCTTATTACACAGCAAACAACCACGGTTCCATGGTTCAGATAAATGACGACTGGTTTATTTTCTATCACAGACATACCAACGGAACCAATTATAGCCGTCAGGGCTGCTTTGAAAAACTTACACCCAATGAAGACGGAACCTTTAAGCAGGCTGAAATGACCTCCTGCTGTTCACTTAAGCCTCTTGCAGGTAAGGGTGAATATCCCACATACATTGCATGTAACCTTTTCAACGATATTGACATGACTTATGTGGCATGGTCAGGCTGGATGGACGATCGTTTCCCCAAGATTACCCAGGAGGGTGGCGATGGAGACGAAAACTACGGCTACATTGCAAATATGCGTGATTCTGCAACCGCAGGCTTTAAGTATTTTGACTGCAAGGGTATAAAGAAAGTATCCGTAAAGACAAAGGGCTACGCAAACGGAGAGCTTCAGGTTAAGACAGCCTGGGACGGTGAGGTTCTTGGAACCATTCCGATTGAGTATGCAAACGTATGGCACTATACAGAAGCAGATATTACAATTCCTGACGGAATCAATGCTTTATACTTTACCTACAAGGGTAACGGACATCTTCAATTTGGCGCCTTTGTACTTAACTAAGGCTAAAACATTAAAATTATTTCCCACTGATATAAACAGGGCGGTTGCATCGCAACCGCCCTGTTTCATATCATAAATAATATTCTTAAAACTTAACGTATGTAGGAAGTCTGTCCTTAAACACACTGTAGTATTTATAGCCACAGGACTTTAGAAGCTCTTCAGCCGCATCGAAGGCGCCGGCAATATGCTCCGGTTTATGGGCATCGGAGCCGATGGTTATTATTTCGCCGCCTTTTTCTTTGTACATCTTAATAATTTCAAGGCAGGGGTTGGGGCGGGAGAGATTCTTCTTGTAAAGAGCAGAAGTGTTAAGCTCAATACCTTTTTCGTTTTCTAAAAGAATGTTGATTACTTCCTCAACATAGTTCATGTAATCCAGGGGATTGTAATCCTTTTCGCCGCCGGGAAGAGTTCTTGTGACATAATCCATGTGACCGAGAACATCGAAATTTGTAAACTGGCGAAGGTTTCTAAGCATTGTTTCATAATATTCGTTAATCGCCTGCTTTGGAGTTTTTCCTTCGTAATAAACAGGATCGTAGGTGTCGATTCCGTTTACAAGATGAATGGAGCCGATTACAAAATCAAATTCATGGGACCTTCCGAGAACCGCATTCTTTCTGAAGGCACATTCCTGCATACCTATTTCTATGCCGAAGCCGATGGTGATTTTGTCTTCGTATTTTGCACGAAGATTTAAAAGCTGATAGAGATAGGAGTCCACATTTAAGTCCCAGGAACCCTTGGGAAACTGTTCGCTTTCCGGATATTCAAAATCGTTATGCTCCGTAAAATTTATCTGAGTAAGTCCTTTTTTGATGGCACTTTCCACCATATCTGTCATTGATGCCTTCGAGTCAAAGCTGAAAGAAGAGTGCATGTGCTGGTCTGCAAGAATTGACATATGTTTATCCTCCGTTAATGAAAATCCTGTATATTCCCACATAAGCGGTTTGACAGTCAAAATAAAGCAACACTGACTATCATTTTTTACAAAAAGAATTATAACATTAATATCTTTTTGTTAAAACCATACATTTTGTGATTTTTGATTATTTAGAGTATTGAATTTTGGCTATAAATACTATAAAATAATGACGCTGACAAAATTTTGACAATTTCTTTGCGAAAAAGGATGTGTCAAAACAAATAAATCAAAATTTCTAGGAGGAAATTAAAATGGCAGTAAGAGTAGCAATTAATGGTTTCGGCCGTATTGGTCGTCTTGCATTCAGACAGATGTTTGGTGCAGAAGGTTACGAAGTTGTAGCTATCAACGACTTAACCTCTCCTAAGATGTTAGCTCATCTTTTAAAGTATGACTCATCACAGGGTAACTACGCTAAGAATCACACAGTAGAAGCTGGTGAGGATTCCATCACTGTTGATGGCAAGAAGATCACAATTTATAAAGAGGCAGATGCTAATAACCTTCCTTGGGGCGAGTTAAAGGTTGACGTTGTTCTTGAATGTACAGGTTTCTATACATCAAAGGACAAGGCTCAGGCTCACATCAACGCTGGTGCTCGTAAGGTAGTTATTTCAGCTCCCGCTGGTAACGATCTTCCTACAATCGTTTTCAATGTTAACCACAAGACATTAAAGCCTGAAGATACCATCATTTCAGCAGCTTCTTGTACAACAAACTGCTTAGCTCCCATGGCTAAGGCTCTTAATGATTTAGCTGGCATTAAGTCAGGTATCATGAGCACAATTCACGCTTACACAGGTGACCAGATGATCCTTGATGGTCCTCAGAGAAAGGGCGACCTTAGAAGATCACGTGCAGGTGCTATCAACATCGTTCCTAACTCAACAGGTGCTGCTAAGGCTATCGGTCTTGTAATTCCTGAATTAAACGGTAAGCTCATCGGTTCCGCTCAGCGTGTTCCTACCCCTACCGGTTCTACCACAATCCTTGTTGCTACAGTTGAAAAGGCTGTAACAAAGGAAGAAATCAATGCTGCAATGAAGGCTGCTGCTACAGAGTCATTCGGTTACAACGAAGACGAAATCGTTTCATCTGATATCATCGGATCAACATTTGGTTCAATCTTCGATGCAACACAGACAATGGTTGGCGCTGACAATCTTGTACAGGTTGTTTCATGGTACGATAACGAGAACTCTTACACATCTCAGATGGTTCGTACAATTAAGTACTTCTCAGAGCTTCAGTAAGATACAGGTTCTTGAAAATGACCTAATTGGGTCCGGTCGTAATGGACCGGACCCTTTTTTATTAATCAAATCCGGAATTCCCGGAAAATAATCGGAGGACAAAACAATGGCTTTAAACAAGAAATCAGTTGAT
This sequence comes from Lachnospiraceae bacterium, assembly GCA_045598365.1. Lineage (GTDB taxonomy): Bacteria > Bacillota > Clostridia > Lachnospirales > Lachnospiraceae > UBA1258. The sequence continues at coordinate 2,238 of JAZLLV010000031.1, read as the reverse complement.
GATTTTTCAGCTAAGGGCAAGCGCGTATTAGTTCGTTGCGACTTCAATGTTCCCTTAAAGAGCGGCGTTATCACAGACGAAACCCGTATCGTAGCTGCACTTCCCACAATCAAGAAGTTAATTAACGACGGCGGCAAGGTTATTCTTTGCTCCCACTTAGGAAAAGTTAAAGAAGGACCTAATGAGAAGGAATCATTAGCTCCCGTTGCTAAGGCTTTATCAGAAAAGCTTGGCAAAGAAGTAGTATTCGTTGCTGATTACAATGTAACAGGCGAAGCTGCAACAGCTGCAGTAGCAGCTATGAAAGAAGGAGATGTAGTTCTTCTTCAGAATACCCGTTTCCGTATGGAAGAAGAAACAAAGCCCAACAAGGCCGGCACAAAGTTTGCTGAAGAACTTGCAGCACTTTGCGATGACTATGTATGTGACGCTTTCGGTTCTTCACACAGAGCACATGCTTCTGTATCAGTTGTAACTGATATTGTTCGTGCAAAGGGTGGCAACTGTGCAGTTGGTTACCTTATGCAGAAAGAAATCGACTTCCTTGGCAATGCCGTTGAGAATCCTGTACGTCCTTTCGTAGCTATTCTTGGTGGTGCAAAGGTTGCTGATAAGCTTAACGTTATCGATAACCTTCTTGAGAAGGCTGACACACTTATCATCGGTGGCGGTATGGCATTCACATTCTTAAAGGCTCAGGGCTATGAAATCGGTAAGTCCTTAGTTGATATGGAAAAGCTTGATTACTGTAAGGAAATGATGGCTAAGGCTGAAAAGCTTGGAAAGAAGCTTTTACTTCCTGTTGATACCACAGTTGCTGCAGGTTTCCCCGATCCCATCGATGGACCTATTGAAGTATCTGTTGTAGATTCAAATGCTATTCCTGCAGATAAGGAAGGTCTTGATATCGGACCTAAGACAGCTGCTCTTTTCGCTGACGCTGTAAAGGCTGCAAAGACAGTAGTTTGGAACGGACCTATGGGCGTATTCGAGAACCCTACTCTTGCAAAGGGTACTCTTTCAGTTGCACAGGCACTTGCTGATGCAGAAGCTACAACCATTATCGGTGGTGGTGACTCAGCAGCTGCTGTTAACCAGATGGGTCTTGCAGACAAGATGAGCCACATTTCAACAGGTGGTGGCGCTTCTCTTGAATTCTTAGAGGGTAAGGAACTTCCCGGCGTTTACGCTGCAGACGACAAATAATATTAAGGAGATACTTAAAATGGCAAGAAGACGTATTATTGCCGGTAACTGGAAGATGAACATGACTCCCAGCCAGGCAGTTGAACTTTGCGCAACATTAAAGGATTTAGTTAAGAACGATGCAGTAGACGTTGTTTACTGTGTACCCGCAATTGACATTATCCCTGTTGTTGAAGCAGTTAAGGGCACAAACGTACACGTTGGTGCTGAGAACTTCTACATCGAAGACAAGGGTGCTTTCACTGGTGAAATTTCAGCTCCCATGCTTAAGGATGCAGGCGTTGAATACATCATTATCGGTCACTCAGAGAGAAGAGATATCTTCGGTGAGAACGATATTTTACTTAATGCAAAGGTTAAGAAGGCATTTGCTGCAGGCTTAAAGCCCATCCTTTGCTGTGGTGAATCTCTTGCACTTCGTAAGGCTGGTACTTACACAGAGTGGATTAAGAGACAGATCACATGGGACCTTGACGGTGTAACAGCTGATCAGGTTAAGGAACTTGTTATCGCTTACGAGCCTATCTGGGCTATCGGAACAGGCGAAACAGCTACAGCTGACCAGGCTGAAGAAGTTTGTAAGATGATTCGTGAGACCATCGCTGAAATGTACGATGCTCCTACAGCAGAAGCAGTACGTATCCAGTACGGCGGTTCCATGAACGCTTCAAACGCTGCTGAATTATTATCTAAGCCCAACATCGATGGCGGACTTATCGGCGGCGCTGCATTAAAGCCTGACTTTGGCAAGATTGTTAATGCATAATTCGCATAACTATTTATTATAGGGCATTAATACAAAGAGCTTTCTTAGTAAATCTTACTAGGAAGGCTCTTTTCTTATGTGTGCAGGTTTGGGCTATTGTGATAATATAATTTTATAAAATTCTGATTTATAGAGCTGGTGTTAGTCAAGGAATTTCCACTAGAGGGGGCATATTATGATTATTGAGATTAAAGAAGACGGAACATGGTTTCATGGTTCTAATATCAAATTTGATGTATTACGTGCCGGAAGCACGGTAACACAAT
>JAZLLV010000030.1:0-126682 GCA_045598365.1 Lachnospiraceae bacterium | reverse complement strand
ATGATTTGGCTAAGGTAGGTAGATATAAGTTTAACAAAAAGCTTGCATTCAGAAACAGAATCCGTAAGCAGATTCTTGCAGAGGATGTTGTAAGCCCCTTCACAGGTGAAGTTATTGCAACGGCCGGAACAAGAGTTGATGCTGAATTGGCTGATAAAATTCAGAACTCGGCAGTTAAATTTGTATATATCCAGACTGAAGAGAAGAATGTAAAAGTTCTTTCAAATATGATGGTTGACATCAACAGCTTTGTTGAGTGTGATGCCAGAGAACTTGGAATTACTGAAAAGGTTTACTTCCCCGTATTGCAGCAGATTGTGGATGAGTACGGTGATGATGCAGCTGCTTTGGCAAACGCAATCAAGAAGAATGTAAGCGAATTGATTCCCAAGCATATTACAAAGGATGATATCTTTGCATCCATTAACTACAATATTCACCTTGAGTACGGTATCGGAAATGATGACGATATTGACCATTTGGGAAATCGTCGTATCCGTTGCGTAGGTGAACTTTTACAGAACCAGTACAGAATCGGTCTTTCAAGACTTGAAAGAGTTGTTCGTGAAAGAATGACTACTCATGATGTTGAGGATGTTACGGCTCAGAGCCTTATTAACATCAAGCCGGTTCAGGCCGCAGTTAAGGAGTTCTTCGGATCTTCACAGCTGTCACAGTTCATGGATCAGAACAATCCTTTGGGTGAGTTGACTCACAAGAGACGTCTTTCAGCTTTGGGTCCCGGCGGTTTGTCTCGAGACAGAGCCGGATTCGAGGTACGTGACGTACATTACTCTCACTACGGACGTATGTGTCCTATTGAGACTCCCGAAGGTCCTAACATCGGTTTGATCAACTCTCTTGCTTCATACGCAAGAATTAACGAGTATGGTTTCATTGAGGCTCCATACAGAAAGATCGATCATTCCGATCCTGCGAATCCTGTAGTTACAGATGAAGTTGTCTATATGACAGCTGGTGAAGAAGATAATTATCATGTAGCTCAGGCTAACGAACAGTTAGATGCCGACGGACATTTCGTTCGTAAGGTAGTAGCCGGTCGTTACAGAGAAGAAACTTCAGAATATCCTAAGGCAATGTACGACTACATGGACGTATCACCCAAGATGGTATTCTCAGTTGCTACAGCACTTATTCCTTTCTTACAGAACGACGATGCTAACCGTGCTCTTATGGGATCTAACATGCAGCGTCAGGCCGTACCGCTAATGGTAACAGATGCGCCTGCAGTAGGTACCGGAATGGAGCCTAAGGCAGCTGTTGACTCAGGTGTATGTGTAGTTGCCAAGGAGTCAGGTGTTGTTGAATATGTTTCTTCAAATCTTGTACGTATCGCACAGGATAACGGAGAAGTTGTTGATTATAAGCTTACAAAGTTCCAGAGAAGTAACCAGTCAAACTGCTACAACCAGAAGCCTATCGTATTCAAGGGCAACCGTGTACTTAAGGGTGAGGTTATTGCAGACGGACCTTCAACCTCAGGCGGTGAACTTGCACTCGGTAAGAACCCTCTTATTGGTTTCATGACCTGGGAAGGTTACAACTACGAGGATGCTGTTCTTCTTAGCGAACGTCTTGTTCAGGATGATGTCTATACATCAATCCATATTGAAGAATATGAAGCAGAAGCTCGTGATACCAAGCTTGGACCGGAAGAAATCACCCGTGATGTTCCCGGTGTCGGCGATGATGCACTTAAGGATCTTGACGATCGCGGTATTATCCGTATCGGTGCAGAGGTTCGTGCAGGTGACATCCTTGTTGGTAAGGTTACTCCTAAGGGAGAAACAGAGCTTACAGCCGAGGAAAGACTCTTAAGAGCCATCTTTGGTGAAAAAGCAAGAGAGGTAAGAGATACCTCATTAAAGGTACCTCACGGCGAATACGGTATTGTCGTTGATGCCAAGGTATTTACAAGAGAAAACGGTGATGAGTTGGCACCCGGTGTTAACGAGACAGTTCGTGTATATATTGCCCAGAAGCGTAAGATCAGCGTTGGTGATAAGATGGCCGGTCGTCACGGTAACAAGGGTGTAGTTTCAAGAGTTCTTCCCGTAGAAGATATGCCTTATCTTCCTAACGGTCGTCCCCTTGATATCGTACTTAACCCCCTCGGCGTACCTTCACGTATGAATATCGGTCAGGTGCTTGAAATCCATCTTTCACTTGCTGCCAAGGCTCTTGGCTTTAACGTTGCAACACCCGTATTTGATGGTGCAAACGAAAATGATATTATGGATACTCTTGATCTTGCAAATGACTATGTAAATCTTCCTTTCGACGAGGCAGAAGCAAAGTCAGGCGCATTTGAAAAGAATACAGAAACATTTGTAGGCAAGCATGGCGAGTCTCTCTTACCTGAAGTATTACAGTACTTATCAGATAACAGAGAACACAGAAATCTCTGGAAGGGTGTTCCCATTTCAAGAGATGGTAAGGTTCGCTTACGTGACGGTAGAACAGGTGAGTACTTCGACAGCCCTGTAACAATCGGTCACATGCATTACCTCAAACTCCACCACCTTGTTGACGATAAGATCCATGCTCGTTCAACAGGTCCTTACTCACTTGTTACACAGCAGCCTCTCGGTGGTAAAGCACAGTTTGGTGGTCAGCGTTTCGGTGAAATGGAAGTTTGGGCACTTGAAGCTTACGGTGCTGCTTACACACTTCAGGAAATCCTTACAGTTAAGTCTGACGATGTAATCGGACGTGTTAAGACATACGAAGCAATTATTAAGGGTGAGAATATTCCTAAGCCCGGTATCCCTGAATCCTTCAAGGTACTTCTTAAGGAATTACAGTCACTCGGTCTTGATATCAAGGTTCTTCGTGAGGACAATACAGAAGTAGAACTTACAGAGTCAGTCGACTATGGCGACACCGATTTCCGTATGGACGAATACGAAGACAGAAAGAGCCAGGGCAATGAAAATCTTGCCGGAATGGGTTATCAGACTCAGGAATTCGACGAATCCGGTGATTTAGTCGAAGCAGAAGAATCAGTATTCGAAGCAGAGGAGTCTTTTGAGGATGATTTCTCAGGAGATGAATTCTAATCGGGCACCAAAAATAAGAAGAGTAAAGGAGCGCCATAAATGTCAGAAATAAAGAATGATACATATCAGCCGATGACATTTGATAAAATACAGATCGGTTTAGCTTCACCTGAGAAGATCAGGGCATGGTCCAGACGTGGTGACGATCCGGATTTTGGTATCGTTACAAAGCCTGAAACCATTAACTACAGAACCTTAAAGCCTGAAAAAGACGGCTTGTTCTGCGAAAGAATATTCGGACCCAGCAAAGACTGGGAATGTCACTGCGGTAAGTACAAAAAGATTCGTTATAAAAACACAATCTGCGATCGCTGTGGTGTAGAAGTTACAAAGGCCAGTGTTCGTCGTGAACGTATGGGACGTATCGAGCTTGCTGCTCCTGTATCCCACATCTGGTACTTTAAGGGTATTCCTTCACGTATGGGACTTATCCTTGACATTTCACCCAGAGTATTGGAGAAAGTTTTATACTTTGCTGCATACATTGTTCTTGATCCCGGTGAGTCTAACCTTGAATACAAGCAGATTCTTTCCGAAAAGGAATATCAGGATGCAAGAGAAACCTACGGTAACAAGTTCCGTGTAGGAATGGGTGCCGAGGCAGTTAAGGAATTATTACAGGCTATCGATCTTGAGACCGAAGCTGAAGAATTAAAGGCTGAGTTAAAGGATGCAACCGGTCAGAAGAGAGCACGTATTATTAAGCGTGTTGAAGTTGTTGAATCCTTCCGTGAGTCAGGCAATAAGCCTGAGTGGATGGTTATGGATGTTATTCCCGTAATCCCTCCGGACCTTCGTCCCATGGTTCAGCTTGATGGTGGCAGATTTGCTACATCAGACCTCAATGATTTATACAGACGTATTATTAACCGTAATAACCGTCTTGAAAGACTTCTTGAACTCGGTGCGCCCGATATTATCGTACGTAACGAAAAGAGAATGCTTCAGGAAGCTGTTGATGCTCTTATTGACAACGGCAGAAGAGGTCGTCCCGTAACAGGACCCGGTAACAGAGCACTTAAGTCCCTTTCAGACATGTTAAAAGGTAAGGGCGGTCGTTTCCGTCAGAACCTTCTTGGTAAGCGTGTTGACTACTCAGGACGTTCCGTTATCGTAGTAGGACCCGAACTTAAGATTTATCAGTGCGGTCTCCCTAAGGAGATGGCAATTGAATTATTCAAGCCCTTCGTTATGAAGGAGCTTGTGGGACGTGGCATTTCCCAGAACATTAAGAATGCCAAGAAGCTTGTAGAAAGACTTGATACTCAGGTATGGGATGTGCTTGAGGATGTTATTAAAGAACATCCTGTAATGCTTAACCGTGCACCTACACTTCACAGACTTGGTATTCAGGCATTCGAGCCCATCCTTGTTGAAGGTAAGGCTATTAAGCTTCATCCCCTTGTATGTACCGCTTTCAACGCCGACTTCGACGGTGACCAGATGGCTGTTCACCTTCCTCTTAGCGTAGAGGCTCAGGCAGAGTGCAGATTCCTTCTTCTCTCTCCCAACAACCTCTTAAAGCCTTCAGACGGCGGCCCTGTAGCAGTACCTACACAGGATATGGTTCTTGGTATTTACTACCTGACCATGCATAAGTATGTTGATAAGCCTGAACTTGCAGACAAGGTTGTTGCTGAGTTTGCATCTGTTGAGGAAGTCAAGGCAGCTTATGATGAATACGAAGACAAGCTTGCAAAGGCTGTAAAAGGAAAAGACGCTGATGCTGCTAAGGCTGCTGCAGCTGCTATTAAGGGTGCACACATCGATGCAAACAGTGTTATCAAGGTTTGTGTTGATGCTGACAGAAACCGTGTTGTTACCTGTCTTGTATCCGATATCCTTGGCAGATTCTTCTACTCAGTGAAGGAAGCTTTGCTTGCATATGAGAACGGTGAGATTACCCTTCATCAGAAGATTAATGTAAGACGTACTGCTGAATGGGAAGGCGAAGAGGTAACAGGTATTGTTGCTACAACACTTGGTGAACTTCTCTTCAACGAAATCATTCCTCAGGACTTAGGTTATGTTGATCGTTCCAAGAAGGAGAATGCACTTCTTCCCGAAATCACATTCCATGTAAAGAGAAAAGACTTAAAGGGTATTCTCCAGAGAGTTATCAATGTACATGGTGCATCTATAACAGCAGAAGTTCTTGACCTTGTTAAGGCAACCGGTTACAAGTATTCAACAAGAGCAGCTATGACCGTATCAATTTCCGATATGACAGTACCTGCTTCCAAGCCCGGAATCCTTGATGATGCTCAGAACACTGTTGAAAAGATTACTCGTAACTTCAGAAGAGGTCTTATTACAGAAGAAGAAAGATATCGTGCTGTAGTTGAGACCTGGACAGAAGCCGATGGTAAGCTTACAAAGGACCTTCTTAACGGTCTTGATAAGTACAATAACATCTTTATGATGGCTGACTCCGGTGCCCGTGGTTCTAACCAGCAGATTAAACAGCTTGCAGGTATGCGTGGACTTATGGCTGATACAACCGGTCGTACCATTGAGCTTCCTATTAAGTCAAACTTCCGTGAAGGTCTTGACGTACTCGAATACTTCATGTCCGCTCACGGTGCTCGTAAGGGTCTTTCCGATACAGCTATCAGAACCGCTGACTCAGGTTACTTAACCCGTCGAATGGTTGACGTTTCTCAGGAACTTATTATCAGAGAAATCGACTGCTGTGAAGGCAAGGACAAGATTCCCGGCATGGATGTATATGCATTCCTTGACGGTAAAGAAACAATTGAAAAACTCCAGGATCGTATCCAGGGCAGATATACATGTGATGACATCGTAAGTGTAAACGGTGAAGTAATCGTTAAGAAGAATCACCTCATCACACCCAGACGTGCAGAAAGAATCATTAAGGAAGGTATCGATATCAACGGAAATCCTGTTTCAGTTGACGGAGAAGTATCACCTTCAGCAAGAATTAAGGTTCGTAACATTCTCTGCTGTCGTTCACACAATGGTATCTGTGCTAAGTGTTACGGTGCTAACATGGCAACCGGTGAAGCTGTTCAGGTTGGTGAAGCAGTTGGTATTATCGCAGCTCAGTCAATCGGTGAACCCGGTACACAGCTTACAATGAGAACATTCCATACCGGTGGTGTTGCCGGTGGCGATATCACACAGGGTCTTCCCCGTGTAGAAGAATTGTTCGAAGCTAGAAAGCCTAAGGGACTTGCAATCATCGCTGAGCTTGGCGGTGTAGCAACCATTAAGGATACAAAGAAGAAGCGTGAAGTAATCGTTACCAACGAAGAGACTAAGGAGTCAAAGTCATACTTAATTCCTTACGGATCACGTATTAAGATTACAGATGGCCAGATTATCGAAGCCGGAGATGAACTTACTGAAGGTTCAGTTAACCCTCATGACTTACTTAGAATTAAGGGTATTCGTGCCGTACAGGATTACATGCTCAGAGAAGTTCAGCGTGTATATCGTCTCCAGGGTGTTGATATCAACGATAAGCATATCGAAGTTATTGTTCGTCAGATGCTTAAGAAGATCAGAATCGAGAACAACGGAGATGCAGATTTCCTTCCCGGTTCAATGATTGACTTCCTTGAGTTTGAAGATATGAACGAACAGCTTATAGCTGAAGGTAAGGAGCCTGCAGAGGGTACAAGAGTTATTCTTGGTATCACAAAGTCCGCTCTTGCCACAAGTTCATTCTTATCAGCAGCATCCTTCCAGGAAACCACTAAGGTTCTTACAGAAGCTGCTATTAAGGGTAAGGTTGATCCCCTTATCGGTCTTAAGGAAAACGTTATCTTAGGTAAGCTTATTCCTGCAGGTACAGGTATGAAGCGTTATCGTGACGTAGAGCTTAGCTCCGATGAAAGATACGAGCAGATGCTTGTAGAAATGGCTGAAGCAGAAAACGGCGGACGCATTGCAGAAGATGTTGCTGACGAAGTTGAAATGACAGACTCAGACATAAGCGAAGACATCATTGATGATGTAGAAGTTGTAGATGCTGAATAATCAGTATAAAAAATTACAAGGCAGTTTTTAACTGCCTTGTTTTTTTTCTTTAAGCCGGCTAAGTTATGAGAAATATTCAATGAATACAATCGATTTTACATTGGTGGAAAATGATTTACCGGATTATTAATTATTAAAGGTGGAATGCAAAATGATAAATCAAATTGCGGTCCACCTTTTTTGGTACCATAATTATGAATGATAAGTAGAATTGCCTAAATGATAAAGTCACAAAGGATTCTAGGTTACTCTCTTTTATAAAGTGCTAACTCATTTATATCCCGGAGTATTGAATAATTATATTTAGCACATGTATCAGAAAAAATACAGATATGTCGCTTTATGCTTGAAAAGTGTCATTTCGCGCAGATGCAGTTGATAATCCTATTTGTATAGGCGATAATAATATATAATATGATTATGTCTTTTTCATTACGATCATACGCTGCCAGTTGCTTAGATGTGGTATACTATGGAGACCACCGTTATGCGCAGAGAGCCGTTTTTGAAACAATAGAATGGCAAGAATCGTTTGTTGTTAATGGAATCAGATACATAGAGGGATTAAAGAGTTGTGCGCGAATGTGTATGTGGAATCCGGAAAGTATTCTATGTTGAATTCTTTTATGAGGAGCCAAATAACTGATGAGTAGCAATCATGGTTTTTGGGCAAAAGTGTATACTTTTGCCCTATTTTCATTATTACTTCTGGTTGTAGGCTGTGGAGGGAAAAAATTCCCACAGGATAATTTCGAAAACAACTATCTGCAGAAAGAAGTAGAAAAGTTAGATTTATCAATAGGAAATGACTGGCGGTATTTCATGTCATTAGGGAAAAACATCTATTACATTTCAGTCTATGATGATTCAAGCAAAATAGGTGTATGCAGAAGTGAAATAGATAACCATAAAAGCAGTTTGTTAGCGACTATAGAAGATGAAACATTTATTTCCTATGCGGTTGATAACAGCGCCGGTGAAGTTGTATATTTGATGACTGTTGATTACGATTCACTTTCTGTCAGTAAGTTGGATGACAGCGGTCAGCTTAACAACGCTTTAGTGCATGAATATGACGCAAAAAGCAATGGATATCCAAAACTCTTGCTTGTCGATGATGATTTCTTTTATGTTTTTTTCAGAAGCTCTTTTTTAATATTCAAAAAAGATGGAACAATCTATAAAACAGTTGATACCGATAATATGGCACTGGTAACAGGTATTATCTGTAAAGATGGAGAATTGGAGCTTGTTCTTTCAACGAATTCCGGTAAATACTGTTTTTCAAAGTATAATGTTGCAAAGTCTGAATGGAGCAAAATCGTAGAAACTGAAGCAGCAATCTATCAAATAGCGAAAGCAGATAACAAGTTGTATTCTTTGGGCCCCGGATGTATTTTTGAAGTTGACCCGGACACGTTTTCAATGCAAAAAATTGTAAATCTTGATTATCACGGAATATCAGCATCAGAGGTACAGTCCTTTTCATTCGAAGATGACATTTTCTATATGGTGACACGAGACTATTTGGGTAGCAAGAAACCAATGCTTGTAAAAATAAGTAATGCGCAGGATGATTCACTCAAAAAAGAGGTAATTAAAGTATTTTGTACTGACGGTAGTGCAAGAGATTTAGGCGATATTGAGCTTATAAAATCCTATAATGAGCAAAACAACAACTATTTCGTTGAAATAGTTGAAAACAAAGGCCCATTTGAGGTTACGTTCCTAAAAGAAGAGAAGCCCGATGTAATCTATTTTTGCGATCAGGATACTGCACTTAACTATATTGATAATGCATTTTGCGAAAATCTGATTCCTTATTTGACTGATTCAAAAGAACTGTCTCAAAAAAATATTAATGAAAAAGCTTTTTCCGTTTTTGGCGGTGAAGATTGTTTGTATGCTATCCCTACTGCAATATCAGCCCGTACATTGTTGACACCGGCCCGCCTTAAGCCGACTAATGATGGCTGGACCACTAAAGAATATCTGGACTGGTTGCGTTCAAATCCGGATGTCTGTGCGCTTGGAGGAATGACCAAGCAGACAATCCTGGAGGATTGTCTGTATGGAAGCATTGAAGAATATATTGATGTCGAAAACGGCTCTGCAAGCTTCAATACAGAAGAATTTGCCCGGATATTGACAGGAATATACGAACTTCCTCAGATGCACAACGAGGAGAGTGTATATGTCTCAGTTGCCTTAGTAAGAAATCATGACTATAAGAATATGAAGTATCTTAAACGGGAGATTGTTGAGGCGGTATATGAATTGGCTCAAAAGGAATATTGTCTGGGAGATGAACTGGTTTTTGTGGGATTCCCAAACTCTTATAGGAACCATCTTGCACTAATTGATTGCAATTCAGTATTTGCAATTTTTTCGGAATCAGATAATAAGCAGGGCGCATATGACTTTATAGAATATGCCATGAAATACCGGTATGCCAGAACTGTAGAGGAAAGAGAAGAAACATCAATTGGTAAGATGTGGACAATTCAATCTTTTGCAGAAAAAGACTTACAGGGTGCCATTGGTACTTTTAATCTATTGCATTCGGGAACGGAAGAAATAACCAAGGATGCTGAAATCTGCATTAATTCTTCTGAGCGTGATGTCAGTCTTTTTTGCTCAATTATTGATAATGCAAAGCCGCTATATCAATACGAGAAAAAAATAATCGATATAATTTTTGAAGAGGCAGAACCTTTTTTTGCCGGCCAGAAGACTGCCGACGAGGTATGTTCAATTATTCAAAAACGTGCAACAATTGTGCTTCAGGAGAATTTAAGCAAATAAGGTGTAGGTCCGGGCAGTACACAGTTAGAAGAGCTTAAACAAGAAAAGCAGGGTCAATCGGTTGAAAAACTGATTAATCCTGCTTTTTTATATACGATATAGTTATTTAAATACCGCAAGTGAGTCATCATACTCAAGCTCGCCGGTGATATCGGTTTTCCAGGAAGTTATTTTGTAGAAGGGCTTTCCGGGACCATCGGGATAGAGGATTTTTATTTCTACCTCAAGGGTCTTTAGGTCGTCGATGGGCACTGCAAAGGCTTTTACCTTGCCCACCTTATCAAAGTAGCCTGAGCGGGAAATGTCGGTCTCGTAAAGGGCTTTAAGGGTATCATCAAAGGAACAGATCAGCTCTTCAGCCTTTTCACAGGCATTGTAGTAGGCGTTTGTGTTTTCTACAACTCTTTTGCTTAATTTCTGATCGCTTATGGCGCTTGAAAGAGAAAGAATTGAGAAGGACACAAGGCACAGGATAACAAATATGAAAAGCAGCGAGGAGGTTCCAATGTTTAATGAAAATTCGGTTCGTCTATTTTTCATCAGTCACTTACCTCCGGAATGTGCTTTAGGAAGGTTCTTGTGTAGATGCTGTCATCCTTGCCGTTTTTGTAAAAATTAAAGGTCATGTATCTGTAATTTTCATCCTCGGTGAAGGACAGATTATAGGTATAATCTGTGGAATGGAAGGATTCACTCATAACGCTTTCCACCATTTTTGTATCATCGCTGAATTCAAAGAAGCACTCTGCGGCATTATTAGCAGCTAAAATCGCCTGGTTCATGCTGCCGGTGTCTTCAGCGATTAAATGAGCCTTCACAAAAACCTGCATGCATACAGCGCTTGTGAGGGCAAAAAACAGTATTACAATTATGAGTTCCATTAAAAACAATGCGGATTTTGATTTTTGCATAACTATTCCTTATTTTGAACTTCTTACATGAATAAGAACGGATTCTTCGTCCAAATCTTTGGGCTTTACATTAAGACGAATGAGAGAATCGGTTATCTTATCTATGTTAAAGGATTCGATTTCCATGATACTTGTGCCAAAGGAGGGGTCGAATTCGTTATCTGCTCTTGCAAACAGCTCCTTTATGCAGCCTTCATAGGCGTACAGATAGGTGCAGTATCTGATGTTATCTATTTCTTCGTAAATAACAATTGCATCATTGCCTTTGTAGCTGCCAACGGTCACGTTTCCGTCCGTGTCCCCGGGGCGAACCTTATTGATAAAATAAGAGAAGGATATTCGTGAGCTGTAGCTGTCACTCATATCGTCAACAACATTCTGATATACATTTGCACCAACACCGGTAAGGGATATTACCGAGAAAGCAAATACAAAGAAAAGTGTGATAACAAAAAGAATGTCCACGGTGTGTCTTTTTACGGCTTTATTCATTCTTACCCACCTTTCTTATGATGGTAACATCCGGGTAAATGTTTGAGCCCTGGGCCTGATAATCCACAAAGAAAATAGCGGGGTCGTATATTAACCCATAGTGTTCCACCATATAATCAAGGCTTGGAGGGTAAGTGCCTTCTACACAGTAGCAGGACACAATACACCTGCTTACGGCGGCGTTCAGGCTTTCTTCCTGCCTGTTTATGGTATCCTCGGAAATGTTTCCAAGCATAATGATAAATATTATAAAAAGAATTCCAAAAAGGATGAGTGATAAGCGGACACCCGTAAAATACTTCAATACGGAATTCTTTTCCCGAAGTCTGTACATGGCGTCTCCTTTAACCTATTGTTGTCATGATTCCCATAAGGGGAAGAATAACCGACAAAAGAACAAGGCCTACAATGAGGGAAAGAATAATAACAAGGGTGGGCTCGATTACTGAGACTATGTTATTAATCTTCTTTTCGCTCTTTCTTTCGTATTCATCGGCTATTTTATTCAATACCTGTTCGGTTTCGCCGGTCTTAAAACCAACGGCAACCATGCGGTTGTTTACGTTTGAAAAGATTTCGGCTTCCTTAAGCCCTTCTGCAAAGCTGTCACCCCGCTCAATTGCTTTCTTGCAGATTTCGATTTTTTCTTCAGTCTTTTTGTGCTCCACGAGGTCGCTTACCATTCTTAGACTGGCAAAGGTATCAAGACCTGCGGAAATTGAAAGAGCCATGCCGGAAGCGAAACGCGCTGCGGCAACATCTGCATAAAAGCCTTTGAAAATACCGGAACCGGCAGCCATCTTTTTAACTGCTGTTCTTCCTGCATAGGTTTTGGAAAAGAAGAAGTATAAAGCAAGAATCAAAACAATGAGAACTACAAATACAACTGAATAGGAATTAAGAAGCTTACCGAATTTCATAAGCGAAGCGGTAAAGCCGGTCATTTCGGAGCCTAACTGAACAAATACCTGATTGAATATGGGTAAGACCTTAGTGATTAATATTATGATTACACAAAGCATCATAACTATCATAACAAGGGGATAGGATATGGCACTTTTAATGTTTTCGGATATTATGGCTTCTCTTTCATAGTAGGAAGCAAGGGAAGACATTACCTCGTCCAGGGAACCTGATTTTTCACCAAGCCTTACGGTATTGAGAACATAATCGGGAAATACGCCAACAGCGGTAAGACTTTCCGAAAAACTGTTTCCCTCATTGATGGAATCGATTAATGCCTGAAGAAGCTTCTTTGAACCTGAGTCGTCGGTATCCGAAAGAAGAATTCTTATGGCTTCGGTGGGTGCAATTCCCGCATGCAGCATAATTGAAATCTGACTGCAAAAAGAAGCCAGTTCTGTTGTGGAAAGTTTTCTTTGTAAATTCATGAATATTCCCCTTTAATAAACAAATTTTGTGGAGTAGTTTGTTCCGTCTCCGATATATTCCTTTAAGGACTTATTGCTGGTGCTTGCGCCGAAGGTTGGATCCATTAAAGACCATTCATTACCGTTAAACTGGATTATTCCGTTGATCCAGCCTATTTCACTTATATATACGCTTATCCAGGCGTGATAGAGCATATCTACGCCAACATATCCCACTTCAAGTCTTGTGGGAATGGACTGGCTTCTTAACATACTTGTCATAACAGCAGAGTAGTCAAGGCAGATTCCGGTACCCTTTTCGAGAATCTCGTCCACATTGGATATGTACCCGCTTTTAACATTGTTGGCTTTATCGTAATCGTAAGAAATGTTTTTGATTATGTAATTGTATACGCTTGTAACAACTTCAAGGTCATTGTTACAGTAAGCTGCAAGATTGGCGCCCTTTGCAATTACCTTACAGTCCTTGTTAAAGAACACATACTGATTGGGATACAGGTACGGACCAAACTCTGAAATTCCCGAGAATGTAAGCGTGGTCTTAAAGGCTAATGAGTAGCGTGTACCTTCGATGTTCTCGCAGACACCTATCTCATAGGAACCATCACCCGAGGTGAGAGGGAAGGCAGCAAAACCGTTTGTAATATCGTAGTTGTAGGTTACCTTGTTTGGACCTGTAATCTGAAGCTTAACCTTGCTGCAGCTTCCTAAGTAATTAACCATAATGTAGCCTTCAGTGGCGTTGGAATAGTCGATTATGGCATACTCGTTTCCATCGGTTAAGGTTCCCGGAGCAACGGTTTCAAGGTAGTGGGGTGTATTGTCCCTTCCGGTTGTGGGTTCAATGATGGTGGTTGAAAGCGCTGTGTCCATTTCCGGATTGTCAAAGGAAACAACCGTAGGAATGGTAACCACAGGAGCTGCACCTGCCCCACAGCCACAAAGAAGAGATATGGTTAAAATGATGCCTGAAAGGCTTCTTTTTTTCATGTTTTAACTCCTGTTTTTGGGACTGAGCAGAAGGTGAATACAACGTCCGTTTATATCATAGACATAAATATTGTACTGCTGGCGTACATAGGGGAAAACCACTCTGTTGTCCTCGCGATAGTATTCCTTTGGATTAAAACTTGTTCCGTCGTCGCCGATCATGACGCACTTAGATATATCCAAAGCCTCGCCGTCAAATGAGATACTGAAGGAATCTTCGGTCATTGTGTGGCTGCTTACGGATAAGGGATGTCCGTACTTTGCATCGGCAGACATGAAAACTGAACTGGGAGGGAAGAAAAGCGGTGCAAAGAAGGTGATTAAAAATAATACGCAGGCGGCAATGATACAAATATTGTCCTTTACGAAGCTAATCTTTCCTCTGTTGTAAATTGTTTCAAAATCTATGGTGTTTGGTTCTGTATCACAGGCGGCAAAGACGTTTTCAAGCATTTTGCCGGCAGTGTTAACATCGATATTATAGGTTTTCTTTCTGCGAAACATCTTTCCCTCCTTATTCTTTCATATAGCGTTTCAGCTTGGCGATTATGGTATTTAAGGAACGCTTAACCGTGGACCTGCTGATTCCGGTGGCATTTACGATATCATCGATTTTCATTGAGTTGAAATATCGCATGGTAACAAGGGCCTTTTCAGATGCCGGAAGCCTGTCTATTGCTTCTTTTAACCGCCTTGTCTCATCGTTCTCCAAAGCGGTGGCCTCGGGATTTGATTCCTTCTTGGTATCGGAAACCTCTTCTAAAAGTTCGGAATCGATTTCACCGTACTCTGTCTTATTGGCCTTTGCCATGTCGAAGCATACGTGAAAAGAAATCTGATTTAGCCACGCCACAAACAGGGTGGGATCATTTAGTTTTTGAATGTTTTTAAGAGCGGAGATAAAGACCTCCTGAACGGCATCCTGTGCAAGATGTTCATCTCTTAAATAATGTCTTGCGTAGTTATACACCTTATTGAAGGTCATATTATAGAGCTCAGCGAAGGCGTTGCTGTCACCTGCCTGAGCACGTTTAACAAATTCCGCTATATAAGTATGAGAGTATTCCATAATTATATGCCTTATTATCTGCCAAGTTTCCTGTAAGCCTTTGAAACAAGCTCTGAAAAGCTTGATACTTCTTCGTGATCAAAAAGAACATATTCCGAATGAATATCAATGTCATTGTCTGCGGTTTTGTTGTAGTCTGAGATAGCAACATTAAGTGCTTCAAGGAAGCCTGCCATTTTTCCGCCGTCGCAATGCTCGATGATTGTTATATATTCATTACCGCCGTTACGGCCCACAAAACCAAAGCCCTCGGCACTTTTTTCAAGAAGCTTTGTGAATTCCTGAATTGCCTTATCACCTGCAAGGTTTCCGTCCTTTTCATTAATGGACTTAATATTCGATATTTCGGAAATAACGCAGCCGATTCCCTTAAGTGAATCGGGAGTGCTTAAATGTTCAAGATGCATATTAACGGCAGTCCTGTTTGGAAGACCGGTTTTTTCATCTCTGAAGGCCTTTGTCTCAAGCTTAATATCTGCGGCCTTGAGAGCTTTTATTTTAACAAAATCGAATATGAGAACCGCAAGGAACAAAAGCGCCAGAACATACATTATGGCACAAAGAATGAAAAGACTTTTGTCCACAAAAATGCTTGAGCGAAGTGGCTGGTTTACTATGATTATCAAAGAAAAAGCAAGTTCAAAGATTGCAACAAGTATTAACTCCACAACCTTTATTACTCTGTAGTTCCGAATCTTCTTTTCCATAGATGCCTCCAAAGATAAATATTCAATTTTATTATAGTATATGAGGCATTACAAATAAATAAAAAGCCTATCAAAACTGTGACATTTTTTGATGGTTTTGCCTGACTGTGATAATGTGTCTTTGTATATTCACTTTACTATGCTTTGATAATTTTTATGACCACAACATTTTGTTGAACCATTGACATGAAACCACAAGTCTTTACTTATGAATGACTGTGAAAAGGAGATAAAAGTGAAACGCTTAAATTTATTGATTGCAGCTCTTACCGCTATATCAAGGAAGATGGTTATTTCTGCAGCAGAGTATGATTTAATCGTAATTGAAGAGAATGATGTTCCTCTTGCGGCAGGTATAGGGCATACCAATTATTATATTGCCACACTTTTTGTTCTTATTGCATTAATGATTGTTGCAGCATTTACTGCATGGTTCTTAAAGAGAAGAGAATATGCCGGAAGACTTTCCGAACTTTCCAAAAAGGCCGGAACGGACATAAAGATTCCGATTACAATCAGAAGAATTAAAGAAGAAATCGCGATTGCTGAATGTGAGCTTGCTTCCGCAATCGGATAAGGGGTATTAAGTTAGAAATGAAAAGTAAGTCTGCAAAGGGACTTAGCTGTTTTCTTGCTGCGGCTATGGTACTGTGCGCTCCAATGAGCGCATATGCAGGTGCATACGGTTCTCCCGACGAGGTTGTGGAGATTGACAGTCTTGCAGCCGAAAGTGCTGTCATGGCCACCGAAAACGCCGCTTTTTACGAAGAAAGAGCAAAAGCCCTTATGGATGAAACTGAAGAAGAGTGCAAAAATGCAGTTGACGGATACGAAAAGGTATCCGCTTTTGTCGATGCCGCAGTTTCTGAAGTGGATGCAGTCGCAGGCGAGATAGATGTGGACTTAAGTGCTTCAGAGGAACTTCAGTCATCTCTTGATGAGATTTCTCTTGCCAATTTCTCTTTGGAGGATGAATTTGAAAGAACCATAGCTTCCATTGATGACGGTGACAAAAACGCCACCGAATTACTTAATCAGGCAGTTGAAGAATACAATAAAGCCATAGAAAAGAACAATGCATCGGTTGTAGAACTGGAAGAATATGCCGAGGCATTAAAGGCAAAAATTGACGAATTAAATGAAAAAATAGCATCAACCGCTGAAAATGTTGATGATACACATAAGAAGGCTGATGAGGCCAAGGCTATAGCCGAAAGCGCAGCAAAAAATGCTGAGGATGCTGCCGATGGTGCAAAAGAAGCTGCCGATAATGCTGCATTGGAGGCAGAGATTGTGGCAGAAACCGATTTGTCATTTGAAGGTGATGCTGAGAGAGAATCTGCCGAATATACAAAGGACGATATTCTTTTGGCTGTTGAAGGTCTTTCTGATGAGGAAGCCGTAGCCCTTTTGGAAAGTATGCTGGAAGATGTGTTAAAGACCACGGAAGAATATAAAGATGATTATCTTAAGTTATATAATGACCTTTTGATGTACACCTGGGCAATCGATCATAATAAAGCTTCGGACTATGGCACTGCAGCCTATGAAACCGCGAGAAATGCCGCAGAGGCAAGGCGCAAGTTCTTTATCGGAGCAATAATCGGAAGACCTGATTTAAGAGATCTTTATGTGGACACCACCGCAATTGAAACCGTTTTATATGCAGAGCTTCAGGAAGACAGAATTGAAAGAGAATACCTTGACTGGTGGGCTAAGAATTACACGGTATATAATAACAGATGGGCAGAACTTTGGGGAATGCCCGCTGTAACCACAATAATCGGAAATAAAGAAACACTGGCAGGCGAAGTGCTTGAAGAATCAGAACTTGCCGCACTTACCTTAGAAGCCATGCTTTCAAAGAGCAGGGCGGCCGTATATTCCGATACTGCTGCATCAGCATTTAGTGAATTTGATGAAGCCAGATCGGATTACGAAGAAAAGTATTCAGAACTTCTTTTGGCAAAGGAGAGGCTCGAAAATATCGAAAAGGATCTTTCCGATGCGAAAATTGCCTTGGAAAAGCTTGTATTTGCTAAAAAAGAACTTGCAAGTGAAAATGAAGAGCTTTCAAAACGGATCGAAGCCAAGACCGAAAGCATTAAGAAAGCCGAAGCTGAGGCTGAAAGACTCAGAATCGAATATGAAAAAGCCTTACAGGCCGCTGAAGAAGCAAGACGACAGGCTTCTTTGAAAATTTCTGAGGAAATTGTTGAAATAGAAGAAGAGGAAGAAGTTCCGCTTATAAGTAAACCTCCTGTTCTGGTATCTCCGGTTGTTATTGAAGAAGAGCAGGCTTCGGAAGTAACAAAAGAACCTGAGGTTGAAATTGTTGAAGAAGAAGCTCCTCTTAGTGAAACGCCCGAAGAAGTTGAAATTCCGGAAGAGGGTGCACCCTTATCGAACTTTAAGGAAGACAATTTTGGCTGGCAGTGGGTGCTTGGAATTGTAGTGCTTGGTACCTTCGGTGCGGAACTTTACAGAAGATACATTGTAAGAAAGCAGGTTGCTTCCATAGAAACTTTCATATACGATGATAAATAAAAATGCTTATATACAAGTGCTTTAGGGAACTCCCCCTAAAGCACTTTTTTAATGCCCAAACCCCGCCGATATGCTATAATAATTACAGGTTTTTTGTAAATTTTTCCGTTTCGGAGGGGTTGCAATGAAATATGATGTTTTGATTATCGGAGCCGGTGTTGTGGGCTCCTCGGTGGCCAGGTCACTGTCTAAATATAATCTTAAATGCGCTGTGCTGGATAAATCGGATGATATTTGTGAAGGCACGTCAAAGGCAAACAGCGGCATAGTACATGCCGGTTTCGATGCTGTTCCCGGTACTAAAAAGGCTCTCTTTAATGTGAAGGGTAGCAAAATGATGAAAGCTTTGTCTAAGGAACTGGATTTTCCTTATAAGAGAAACGGTTCCATGGTTTTGTGCTTTGAAGAGGAGAATCTTCCAAAACTTCAGGAACTTAAAGAACGTGGCGTTGCCAACGGGGTAGAGGGCATTACAATCCTTTCAAGGGAAGAGGCTCTTAAGAAAGAGCCTGCTCTTTCAGAAGATG
Source organism: Lachnospiraceae bacterium (assembly GCA_045598365.1). Classification (GTDB taxonomy): domain Bacteria; phylum Bacillota; class Clostridia; order Lachnospirales; family Lachnospiraceae; genus UBA1258. Next base: position 108,158 of record JAZLLV010000030.1, on the reverse strand, counting down.
TATGCGGAGCGTTGTTTGCGCCTACCGGCGGTATTGTCTGCCCCTTTGGACTTACCATTGCCATGGCTGAAAATGCCGCAGTAAACGGAGTGGAGTTTAAGTTAAACGAAGAGGTTAAGGATATAGAAAAGACAGACGACGGTTTCCTGGTTAAAACCGCTTTCTCAGTTTATGAGACTACCGTGATAGTTAATGCTGCAGGAGTTTACGCTGACAAAATACATAACATTTTATGTGATGATAAATTGAAAATCACCGCTACAAAGGGTGAGTATTGTCTATACGATAAAAAGGTCGGAGGAACCGTTTCCTCCACAATATTCCAGCTTCCGGGAGCGAATGGCAAAGGTGTCCTTGTAACGCCTACGGTACATGGTAATCTGCTTCTTGGCCCCACAGCTCTTGCGACAGAGGATAAGGAAGAAACCTGCACCACTGCAGAGGGCCTTTCAACTCTTCAGGAGGTTGCGGGAAAGAGTATAAAAAACGTACCTTATAAATCCGTCATAACTTCTTTTGCCGGATTAAGAGCAAAAGAAGCGGGTGGTGACTTTATAATAGGCGAGTCCTCTGTGAAGGACTTCTATGATGCCGCAGGCATAGAATCTCCGGGCCTTTCAGCGGCCCCTGCAATCGGCGAATATCTTGCCTCTTTAATTGCAGAGAAGCTTTCTTTAACCGAAAAGAAAGCTTTCATTTCAACAAGAAAAGGCATTCCGAATATGGCAACAGCAACCATGGAAGAACGTAAGCAACTGGTGGCAGAAAATCCTCTGTACGGAAATGTTATATGCAGATGCGAACTTGTTACCGAGGGAGAAATCGTTGATGCAATAAACAGGCCTCTCGGCGCAAGAAGCCTTGACGGAATTAAGCGCCGTACAAGAGCCGGGATGGGTAGATGTCAGGCGGGCTTTTGTTCACCTAAGACCGTTGAGATACTGGCAAGAGAGTTAGGCGTTGATATGTCGGAGATTACAAAACACGGCAGCGGTTCTGAATTTCTTTCAGAGCATAAGAGCCTGTAAGGAGGAAGCATGCAAACTAAAATTGCAATTATAGGCGGTGGCCCGGCAGGCCTTGCAGCCGCCATTTCAGCTAAAGAAGCAGGCGTGGACGATGTTTTGATAATTGAAAGAGACGGACTTCTTGGAGGTATACTGAACCAGTGCATTCACAACGGTTTCGGACTTCATACCTTTAAGGAAGAACTTACCGGTCCTGAATATGCCGCCCGCTTTGTTAAAATGGCGGATGATAAAAAAATAGACCGATTGTTAAATACAATAGTCATTGACATAGTTAAAACCGAAAACGGTTTTTCCGTAATTGCGATGTCACAGGATAAGGGAGTCTTTAATATAGATGCCTCTGCCGTGATACTTGCAATGGGCTGCAGGGAAAGACCCAGAGGGGCCTTAAATACACCCGGTGACAGACCCGCAGGCATCTATTCGGCGGGAACAGCCCAAAGATACGTGAATATAGAAGGAAAGCTTCCGGGAAAAACAGTTGTAATACTCGGTTCCGGAGACATAGGCCTTATAATGGCGAGACGCATGACTCTTGAAGGTGCCACAGTCAAGGCCGTTGCTGAGCTTATGCCCTACTCGGGAGGCTTAAAAAGAAACATCGTACAGTGTCTTGATGATTTTGACATTCCGCTAAAATTAAGCACTACCGTAGTTAATATAACCGGCCGCGACAGAGTGGAAAGTGTAACCCTTGCCCGTGTGGATGAGAAAAACAAACCGATTCCCGGCACCGAAGAGGTGATTGAGTGCGATACCCTTCTTTTGTCCTGCGGTTTGCTTCCCGAAAATGAACTTTCCTCCGCACTTGGGGTTGAGTTAAGCCCTGTTACGGGAGGCGCCTTTGTTAATGAAAGTCTTGAAACCTCTGTTGAAGGCGTTTTTGCCTGCGGTAATGTACTTCATGTTCATGACCTTGTGGATTATGTTTCAAAAGAAGCTTCAGAGGCCGGCGAGCACGCTGCAGAGTATGTCCTTGGTAAAAAGAAAGCATCAAAAGAAGCACCGATTGCCATAGAAACAGGTCTCGGAGTCAGATATACGGTGCCTGTTAAAATTAATAAGTCTTCGGTTAAAGACCTTACAACCATAAGATTCAGAGTGGGAAATGTTTATAAAAACCCCGAAATATGTGTATATGCAGGGGATAAATGCATCAGCAGACGAAAGAAGAATATATGTGCTCCCGGTGAAATGGAGCAGGTGATACTCAAAAAAGAAGATATTCTTTCCATAGCTGCTAATGAAAAAATCACAGTTAAATTAGAGCTGGCTTAGGGGGATATGATGGAAACGAAGAAATTAACATGTATCGGCTGCCCCATGGGCTGCGAATTAAGCGTTGAATTTGAAAAAGGTAAAAGAGAAACGGTTAAGGTAACCGGAAATACCTGTAAAAAGGGTGAACTGTATGCCATAGATGAGGTTATCAGCCCCACAAGAACAGTTACGGGAACCATATCCGTCAGCAACAGGACAAATGTTGTGGCGCCTGTGAAAACCGCCGATGTTGTGCCAAAAGTGAAGGTTATGGAGGTTGCCAGAGGCTTGATGGAACTTTCCATATCCGCACCGGTAAAAATCGGTGATGTGGTTTGCGATGATATTGTGGGAACCGGCGTTTCGGTTATAGCAACAAAAAATATAGATTAGGGGTAGGTTATGAGCAAGTATATTATGGCACTGGATCAGGGAACCACCAGCTCAAGATGCATTCTTTTTGATGAGAACGGTTCCATTGTTAATATGGCACAAAGGGAATTTACACAGATTTATCCAAAGCCCGGCTGGGTGGAGCATAATGCCATGGAAATCTGGTCATCCCAGCTGGCGGTGGCATTGGAGGCAATGGCCCTTGTGAATGTCAATTTTTCACAAATTGCGGCAATTGGTATCACCAATCAGCGAGAGACCGTTATTCTTTGGGATAAAGCCACAGGGGAGCCTGTATATAACGCAATTGTATGGCAGTGTAAACGAACCGCGGACTATATTGAAGAGGTTAAGAAACTCGAATTTGCCGATGTAATTCGAAAGAAAACGGGCCTGATTCCCGATGCGTATTTCAGCGCCACAAAGATAAAATGGATTTTAGATAATGTTCCCGGTGCAAGAGAAAGAGCTGAAAGGGGAGAGATTCTTTTTGGTACCGTTGATACATGGCTTATGTGGAACTTAACAAAGGGCAGGGTTCACGCAACCGATTATACCAATGCTTCAAGAACCATGCTTTTTAATATCAGCACTCTTGAATGGGACAGGGAATTATGTGATTTCTTTGGCATTCCCATGTGTATGCTTCCCGATGTTAAAAAATCAAGTACGCTTTTTGGAGAAACAGATCCCTATGTTCTCGGCGGCCCCATCCCCATAGCAGGTGTTGCAGGAGATCAGCAGGCTGCGCTTTTCGGCCAGTGCTGTTTTGAAGCCGGTGATGCAAAGAACACCTACGGAACCGGATGCTTTCTTCTTATGAATACAGGGAAAAAGGCTATTTTTTCCGACAATGGCTTATTAACCACCATAGCAGCAGGGGTTTCCGATAAGCCTGAATATGCGCTGGAGGGCTCCGTATTTGTGGCCGGTGCCAGTGTGCAGTGGTTAAGAGATGAGATGAGAGTTCTTGAAAATGCAAGACAGTCCGAGGAGTTTGCAACAGTGGTTCCTGATACAGCAGGTGCATATGTAGTACCCGCTTTTGTTGGTCTTGGAGCACCATACTGGGATCAGTATGCAAGAGGCACAATTGTAGGTGTTACAAGAGGCTGCAAAAAGGAACACTTTATAAGAGCAACCTTAGAGTCCATAGCATATCAGACCTATGATGTATTAAAGGTTATGGAAAAGGACTCTGGCATAAAGCTTAAATCCCTTAAGGTGGACGGCGGCGCAAGTGCCAACAATTTCCTGATGAAATTCCAGTCGGATATCCTGGGACTTTCTGCAGAAAGACCTAAATGCATAGAAACCACCGCTCTTGGCGCAGCCTACCTTGCGGGACTTGCCACCGGTTTCTTTGAAAGCAGAGAAAAGGTTAAAGAAAACTGGAAGCTTGGAAGAAGCTTTGAACCCACAATGGAAGAGGGATCAAGAAAGAAGCTCCTTAAGGGCTGGCATGTGGCTGTTAAATGTGCAAGGCTTTACGGTGAAGCCATGAACGAATCAGAGGATGAAGAATGATTACTGTTTCAGTATGCATGATTGTAAAAAATGAAGAGAATGTTCTTGCAAGATGTCTTGATTCTCTCAGGGGACTGTACGATGAACTGATAATCGTGGATACAGGTTCCACCGACAGAACCAAAGAAATTGCGGAAAAATATACAGATAAAATCTTCGATTTTAAGTGGGTGGGAGATTTCTCCAAGGCAAGAAACTTTTCTGTTTCAAAAGCCACCATGGACTATATTTATGTGCCGGATGCGGACGAGGTTCTGGATGAAGAAAACAGAAAGCGATTTAAGCTTCTTAAGGAAAATCTTCTTCCTGAAATTGAAATTGTGGAGATGCGTTATGTAAACCAGCTGTCCAACGGCACGGTATACAATTTCGATAAGGAATACCGTCCTAAACTTTACAAGCGCTTAAGAGAGTTTTCTTTTATCGAGCCTGTTCATGAAATGGTGAGATTGGATCCGGTGGTGTATGAAAGCGACATAGATATAATACATATGCCTGAAAATCTCCACGGTAAGAGGGATCTGGAGATTCTTGAAAGAGAGGCGGATCTTAGAGGCGTCTTAAGTGAAAGACTGACGCTTATGTTTGCAAAAGAATTACTTATGGTTGGGGAAAAGGATGATTTTATGGCTTCAAAAGACTATTTTGCGAAGCTTGCGTCTTCCACCGAATCAGACAGTCTCTTAAAAGCTTCCTGCATAGTGCTTGCTAAGACTGCCCTTTTATTAAAGGATACGGCTGCTCTCTTAAAGTATTCTCTTAAGGATATAGTCAGGGACGGCAGCAGCGAAATGTGCAGCATCTTAGGAGCCTTTTATGAAGAAACCGGGGATTATGAAGAGGCTGCCATGTGGTATTACAATGCCAGATATGAAACAGAAGCGGAGCTTTGTCTTAAGTACAAAGAAGACATTCCTCTTCTGGGGCTGAGTCGTGTGTACAGAGCCCTTGGCGAAGAGGAAACAGCCATACAGTATGAGACTGAATTAAAGGGCCTTCGGGCGTAATATGCAGGGGGGCGGTATCCGCCCCCTTGCTTTTTTGTTTTACATATGATATATTGACCCTGCTACCTACATAGAGATTATTATCTTCCGCATATCGGAGGATACTTTTTCTGTGGAGGTTTTTTTATGTCTATTTTTTCTTTTTCTCTTAAAAAAGTAAGAGATATTATTAATGGTGCAATCCTGATTCTTTTGTTTTTAAGTTTTTCCAAATTAAATGCCGAGGCTTCGTCATTTTATCATGAGCATACGGATGCATGCTACAGTGATGTTTCAAAAGTATGTAATCATACAGTTACATCACGAGATGGTAACAACACTTTTCATTGTCCGACCTGCGGCAAAATGCAACCTTTTTATGTTCATTACTATGTGGATGTCTGCCCCAACGGAATTGTTCCTGAAAACCATGTGGGCTATGTAAATTCCTGCTCAGTCTGCTGGACCCGTGTAAGAGACGATCCAAGACCTGCACCCTCATCTCATACTTACACAGCAAGAGAACTTACCTGTACAAAGGGCAGTGACACAAGCATCGCCACAGTATCACTTAGAATCGACTCGGATGCCCCTACAAACGGAGAGGTTACACTAATTTGTGATGTAACGGGAACAGACGGAGAGTTTTCTCTTGGAGGAGCACCTTACAACTTCGGTGCCGGAGCAACTTCCTCAAATACTTTTTCAGTCAGCAACAACGGCACCTATACTGTAACCGTCACCGATTCAAGAGGAAAAACCGCTTCGGCTTCGGTTACCGTTCAGAATATAGATAAAACCGCTCCAAAGATTAACTCCATCAGTAAAAATACCGATGATTGGAGCGAGAGCGGCGTCACCATTACCGTAGACGCTTCCGACGCAGAAAGCGGTCTTGATTCCATGGCGTTTTCTTTTGCCGGTGGAGCATTTTCTTCGAACAATTCATTCCTTGTTAAAGCAAATGGAAGAATCAGTGTAAAGGTAAAAGACAGAGCCGGAAATGTGTCGGAAGACTATATTGAAATATCGAATGTGGGTCGCGATCCCGCAATAATAGCAGCAGAAAAAGCTGAGGCGGCCAGAAAGGCGGAAGAAGCAAGAAAGGCGGAAGAAGCAAGAAAGGCTGAGGAAGCAAGAAAAGCGGAAGAAGCGAGAAAAGCTGAGGAGGCAAGAAAGGCCGAAGAGGCTAAAAAGGCTGAAGTCGCAAAAAAAGCAGAGGAACAAAAAAAGGCTGAAGCCTTAAAAAAGGAGCAGGAAGCTCTTTTACTTAAAGAAAAAGACGATACTTCGAAAAAGAACAGTGAAAAGACTCACGAAGAGTCCGAAATTGAAGAAGACGATTTGGCGGATGTTTATGAAGCCGATCCTGAAAAGGAAACCGAAGAGTCTGAAGACGGATTAAAAAAGGGAAATCTCATCCTGGTTATGGACACAACGGACAGCAGTACATCTGACAGATTTATGGAGGAGCAGGAATTTGCAGAGTACACAGTTGAAATCGACACCCTTACAGAAAATAATTCATCGGATGTTACGCTGTTAAGAGCCTCCCTTGGAGGCGCGACAATGTGGGCAGGCGTGATTCTGCTTCTTGCAGGCCTTTTGTTCATATCCATGTTTAATTATATATATGTGGTTGAGGGTGGTAAAAAGAAAATAGTCTGCCTTTGCAGGGTAAAAAAAGGTGATGATGCGCTGGTACTTATTGCTCCTGAAGGAAAACTTAAGCCTTCTAAACGCTATATGATATTCATGTCTTTATGGAATCGCCTTAACAGAAAGAAGAAAGCGGTTAAGATATATACAGGCAATAACGAAGCACCTGTATATGCTGACGAGGGCATTACTTTTAAGTTATAACAGGTTCGGTATTGAAATAATGGTTAAAAACACTTAAACTTAAGGGGAATTTTCTGTGAATGGAGAAACATATGTGGGAAGAAAACGTTAGAAGGGTTGAGCCCTATGTACCGGGCGAACAGCCTAAAATAGCCAATCTTATAAAGCTTAATACAAACGAAAATCCATATCCGCCGGCACCGGGAGTATATGAAGCACTTAAGAATATGTCTGTTGACAATCTGCGTAAATATCCGGACCCTACCTGCAGCAGCCTTATTGATGCAATTGCTGAAGCTTACGGGGTGCAGGCAGAGAACGTATTTGTTGGTGTTGGTTCGGACGATGTTCTCTCCATGGCGTTTTTAACCTTTTTCAATAGTTCAAAGCCCATTCTTTTCCCTGATATAACCTATTCTTTTTATGATGTATGGGCAGAACTTCACAGGATACCTTATAAGAGGATTCCGTTAAAGGACGACTTTACCGTGGACATTAAGGATTACATGGTCGAAAACGGTGGTATCGTTTTGGCAAATCCCAATGCTCCAACAGGTGTGGATCTTCCTCTTTCCGAGATAGAAGAAGTGCTTAAAAAGAATCCTGATTCGGTTGTTATTGTGGATGAAGCATATGTTGACTTTGGAGGAGTTTCAGCTCTTCCTTTGATTGATAAATATGATAATCTCCTGGTGGTTCAGACCTTTTCAAAGTCAAGATCTCTTGCGGGAATGCGCATAGGTTATGCATTTGGCTGCAGGAAGATTATTAAATACCTTTCTGATGCAAAGTTTTCTTTTAATTCCTATACCATGAACATGCCTGCTTTGGAGCTTGGCGTGGCAGCAGTAAAGGATAAAGCATATTTTGAAGAGTGTTGCAGAAAAGTTATAAATACAAGAGAGTGGACCAAAAAGGAACTTAGGGCATTAGGCTTTTCCTTTGGTGACTCTAAGACCAACTTTATCTTTGTTAAGCATAATAGGGTTTCAAGACAGGAACTTTTTACAAAGCTTCGTGAGAGGGGAATAATTGTAAGAGCCCTTTCAGGTGAGCGAATTAAGGAATATTTACGTATTTCCATAGGTACTGATGAAGAAATGCAGGCTGTAATAGAAGCATTAAAGGAAATTTTAGGAGAGTAGTGCAAAATGTTAATCAAGTATTTACTGGTATTTTTTATATCAATGGTTCCGCTTATTGAGATAAGAGCTTCCATACCCTATGCTCTTGCGGTAATTGACGGAGGAGCTAACTTAAATTTCTTCCTTTGCTGCGTTATTGCGGTGGTTGGAAATATGCTTCCCGTACCCTTCATTTTCTTCTTTGCAAGAAAGGTTCTTGAATGGGGTAAGGATAAGAAGCTTATTGGAAAATTTTTCACCTGGTGTCTTGAAAAGGGACACAAGGGTGGTGTTACGCTTATGGAAAAGACCGGAAAGGGTGTTTACTGGGCTCTGTTTTTGTTTGTAGGTATTCCGCTTCCCGGAACCGGTGCATGGACAGGTACCCTTGCAGCATCAATTCTTGATATGGACTTTAAGAAGAGCGTTATTGCTATTGTCAGCGGCGTAATTCTTGCGGGCACCATTGTGGGACTTATTTGTACAGGTGTTTTGGGAGTACTGAATTTTCTTCTGTAAGGTAAATATATGGATGCTTATACTGACTTTGCGGCACTTTACGACAAGTTTATGGAAGAAACTCCGTACGACGAGTGGTGTGACGCAATTGTTGAGAACCTAAATAAATACGGTATTAAGGATGGGCTTGTGTGCGACCTTGGTGCGGGCACAGGGGCCATGACAAGACGTTTAAGAGATAAGGGCTTTGACATGATAGGAATTGATTCTTCGGAAGAAATGCTTATGGTGGCAAGGCAGGCAGAGGACAAGCTGGATTCTTCCAAAAAGTCCTCTGACATTTTATATCTTTGTCAGGATATGAGGGAATTCGAACTCTACGGTACGGTTGCCGCGGTGGTAAGTGTATGTGACTGTGTCAATTATATCCTTGATAAGGATGAACTTTGTACGGTTTTTAAGCTTGTGAATAATTATCTGGATCCGTCCGGGCTTTTTGTATTTGACTTTAATACGGTTCACAAATACAGAGATGTTTGCGGTGACAGTACTATTGCCGAAAACCGTGAGGATGAAAGCTTTATCTGGGAAAATTTTTATGACCCGGAGGAAAATATAAATGAGTACGATGTGACTTTCTTTGTGCGTGAAGGCACTCTTTTCAGAAGGTTTACGGAAACTCATTATCAAAGAGGCTATACCCTTTTTGAAGTGAAAACCCTGTTAAAAAGGGCCGGACTTGTTTTCCTTGAAGCATATGATGCGGATACAAAACAGGCTCCCGGAAGAAACAGTGAACGAATAGTAATAATAGCAAAAGAGAGTGGAAAATGAGCGATTACATAGTACGTGCAACCGCAGCAAATGCGAGCATAAGAGCATTTGCCGCCAATACAAGAGATACAGTTGAGACTGCAAGACAGGCTCATAATACAAGCCCTGTAATGACAGCAGCCTTAGGAAGACTTCTTACTGCAGGCGCTATTATGGGTGTTATGCAGAAAGGTGATGCGGATTTACTGACACTCCGTATTCAGGGTGGCGGCCCCGGAAAGGGTCTCACGGTAACCGCAGATTCCCACGGAAGAGTTAAAGGCTTTCCCGTAGTGCCGGATGTATGCCTTCCTCCAAATGCCAAGGGCAAGCTTGATGTGGGCGGAGCTCTTGCTCCCGGATTCCTCACAGTTATTAAGGACTTAGGTCTTAAGGATCCTTATGTAGGGGAAACAATGCTTGTAACAGGTGAAATAGGGGACGACCTTACTGAGTACTTCATGAGCAGCGAACAGGTGCCTTCTTCTGTTGGACTTGGTGTCCTTATGACAAGAGAGAACACTGTTAATCAGGCAGGTGGATTTATAATTCAGCTTATGCCCTTTGCGCCTGACGAAGTAATCGAAAAACTTGAGAAAAATCTTGAAAAGATTACCTCGGTAACCGCTCTTTTAGAGGCAGGTAACTCTCCTGAGGATATTCTTAAGATTGTTCTTGAGGGTTTTGATATTGAATTTAACGATACCATTCCTGTGGAATTCTATTGCAACTGTTCAAAGCACAGATTTGCAAAGGGACTTATATCCTTAGACAGAAAGGATATGAAGGAAATGATTGATTCCGGAGAAGAGATAGAGGTAAACTGCCAGTTCTGCGGGAAGCATTACTATTTCTCCACCGAGGAACTTAAAGAAATAGACGCATTGAGATAAATTTTGGGGGATTACGATGAGCGACGAGACAATATACTGGCATTTGCCGGGATTATGCCTTTCCGGAGTTATGAATCATGTCTGGTTTGATACCATGAAAAGATTTCCGGATATGTTCCATGAAAATTACAAAATCGGCTCGGTTTATGGTACATTTCCGGGAGCAATATGGAACGGTGGCCGCAACTACGCAAACGGTTCTTCTTCTGAGAAGGAAGTTGAAGGTATTATTAAATCCTACAATGCACTTGGCATACCTGCCAGATTTACCTGGACCAATGTATTGCTTGATGAGACCCATGTGGATGATGCCTATTGTAACATGATTATGAAGGTCGGAAACAACGGTATGAATCAGGTTCTGGTAAACAGTGCCGCTCTTGAAGACTATATCAGACGCACATATCCCGATTACAAAGTTCTTTCTTCCACCACAAAAAGAATACTGAGTATCGATAAGCTTATTGAAGAACTTGAAAAGGACTATTATCTGGTGGTTCTTGATTATGATCTTAATCATAATGAAAAGGTTATCGAAAAGCTGATTCCCTATGCCGGCAGAATAGAGATACTTGTTAATGAAACCTGTCAGCCCAATTGTCCCAACAGAGTAGCCCATTATCGTGATATTTCAAAGTGCCAGCTTGAGCACAACGGAAAATGGTTTGCCTGCACGGATACAAATCCTGATGCCCGTACGTTCAGCGGCTGTATGAAGCGTCCTCAGTTTATGTCCACAAAAGACATAGTCGAATACTCCAAAATGGGTTATAGGAACTTCAAAATTGTGGGAAGAGGATTAAGCCCTGAGTTTTATCTGGATTCTTTGGTTTACTATTTTGTTAAACCTGAAAACAGAGACTTTATTCGTAAGTACATGGATGGAATCCTTTCAAAAATGGGAAACGGAGCCCCCTCAAGACCCGCGCCCGGAAACAACAAAGCTAAAAATAATAAGCCCATGGGTGGCTACAGAAAGAAATAGATTTATTAAGCCGAATGCGCAAAGTTCTGTGCATTCGGTTTTTGTTTTCAATAGAGGCGCAGCAATTGAACCGTGTGAATAATTATTACTAATCTCCCGATTAAAAATGCAAGGAAATATATTTTTGTGAAAGAGGTAATGTCTTGGGGCGACACGATAAGTTATCCGAGTAACGATTTCTTCCGGGAAATGCCATGATTTTCGTATTAACGGAATAGAATTTTTTGAAGGCAATCTGAAACTTTCTTTTGAGAATGGGTTTATGAATCTTGATGGTAAAGACCATCCTGACTTACAAGACTATATTGTCATTGAACAAGTTGACCCGGACTTTTGCGAAGTTATCATTCAGGGTAAGGGTGGCAAGAAGGGAAGATTTCGAGAGGAAAAGCTTACAATTACCGGGTTTACCGAAAAATATAAAGGCTATAGTACTGATGAAGAGTAAGAAATTAGAATTGATTAGGTTTTTCTCGCGAGGGATGGCAATTGATCTATAGTTCAATGCGAAGAAAAATTGCATAAAAAATTGTCTACCACATGGTATAGCCATCCGGACGGACATCGAAAAAGGAATTGTTCATGTCCACTATATGTGAAGTAGTTTATATTTTTTACCAGACAAGCACTGTAAGTAATATGTAATTTTCACTGGTAAAAACGGCAAAGACTAGTTTTTTACCAGGCAGGCGCCGGGAGAAATGTGTAATTTTCACTGGTAAAAAGAGCAAAGATTACTATTTAGCTAGACAGGCGCCGGAGGAAATGCGTGATTTATACTGGTAAAACATGCAAAGCTTACTATTTAGCTAGGCAGGCGCCGGAAGTAATATGTAATTTTCACTGGTAAAAACGGCAAAGGCTAGTTTTTTACCAGACAGGCGCCGGGTGAAATGCATAATTTGCACTGTGGCTGACAGAGTTTCGAGGCGAAGAGAATGAATTACAAAATTGAAGCTATAGATTTTTTGCTTAATGAAGAATGTATATTGCAAAGATTTTATCCGTTGATTCAGTATAAAAAACTTTTGATGCAAAATTTTTTGAATAACGGATATTTATCAAAGGAAGCTTGCTTATCCCTTTCGGATGATGTATTGATTCAAATGGGTTTGCCTGACGTTGATATGGCAAATTTGTTTTGTTCATTTTTGTGCATGTATGATGTAAAAACAAGCAAAATGAAAGAAATCGTGAAAGTATGTAAAAACGAAGAGGAAAAGATTTTATTTCAGCAGTTGTATCTTTTACCTGGAGTGAAAGCGGTTAGAGCAAGGCTTTATGCGTCTGCGAATTATACGGACTTATTCAAGATAGCTGTTGCATCTCCTCAGCAGATAATATCTGATACTGAAAAGGTGATTACGCAAAACGGGTTGAATATAAAGGTTCCGCTTCTTAAGGAAGTGAGAACGCATATAGCCGTGGCAAGAATGCTAACTGAATATAAGCTTAATTGATGAGAAGATCTTTGCCCATTTACAAGTTGTAACGAATCCGGGCAGGCTAAAATAAAGAGGCAACTAATGCAGGTACTTTGTGTACCTATATTAGTTGCCTCATTTTTGAAATATGTTTTAATCTGGCACAGGCTTTTTGGATTAATCTATATTATACAGAAATTCGTAAAAGGGTTTTACCAGCTCGGGGTGTTTTGTGTTGATAAATACGGAAAAATAAACCGCATTGGCGTAATAGCAGGGAACTTCCGTGTGCCTGGGAGCGTCAGTAACATCGATTGCCATGGGAATTTCGTCATGAATCTTTTCACCGGTTTCATAATCCACTGGGGCTGCCCAGATAACCTTGTCCCCAAGGGCGTTCAATTCCTCTTCTGAAAAATAGTCACGAAGGTCTGCGTAGAATTCCGAATCAAAATACTGCTCGGCAATTTCTTTATTACTAAGCATTACGTCCGGAACCGCCGCAGCAACTACTGCAACAATTTTCTGAGCGGAGGTGTATGTAAGTTCATTGGCGGAATCTCTGTCGCTGCTCATGGAAAAGCTTCCGTCAAAGACTACCTGGTTTTTCGATAAATCCACACCGATCTTTTCTGCAAAGGGAGTGGCATCAGGAACTTCATAGGCATTAACGTAAATGGCTTCAAAGGCAATGGGCTTATTGGCAACCGCCGCTTTTATAATAGATATAGCAACAAACAGTACAAATAATACTATTACTGTGTGGACTCTGTAATATTCCCAAAAGTACAGAAGTTTATCCTTAAGGCTCCTGCCCTTCATTTTTTTTGTATTTTCTATTACATCATCTATAAGAGGCATAGTAACTCCTTTCTTTAATGACTAATTTATTATTGAGCAAGGAATTTGATTAGTCAATGACGCTTCCGTTCATATTTTCTAAACTTTTTATGAAATACCTTAAAATGCTGAAAAACATTTTATTTTAGCACCATAATTTGTTATAGTATCAATAGGAAATATTGGAGGATTGTTTAATGAGCGAATCATACATAGAAGTAATGGTACAGAGAAAGAAATCCATGGCACTTGTTGTAGGTCAGTATGCTTTATATGTTCTTGCTGTGGTATTTTTCCTTTCGAATTTTGTGCTTCAAGGGTTATTTGGTCTATTAGGTTTCATACTTGCCATTGCCTGCGGTGCTCTTGGATATTTTGTGGGCCTTAATGCTGATGTTGAATACGAATATCTTTACCTTGATAAGGAAATTACCATAGACAAGGTCATGAACAAGTCCAGAAGAAAACGAATTGCCACATACTCACTTGAGAAGATTGAAATCATGGCTCCCATGAATTCTCACAGATTGGATTCCTACAGAAACAGACAGTTTAAGGAAGTTGATGTTTCAACAGGAGTTGTTTCACAGCCCGAAAAACGTTATGTATTCTACCATGACGGACAGACAAAGGTTATTTTTGAACCCAACGAAGATTTCATAAAGCTTGTTAAAAATGTTGCACCCAGAAAAATTTTTAGTGATTGACAACTAACATTTGGTGTGATACATTCATTAGCAAATTACAAACTGCCGGAACCAAATTTTGCTGCCGGCAGTTTTCTTTTACAAAAAAACAGAAGAGGAGAAAGATGAAATGAGTCAGATTATCGGCGAAGGTATTACTTTTGATGATGTACTTCTTGTTCCGGCATATTCCGAGGTTATTCCTAACCAGGTAGATGTAACTACATACCTTACCAAGAAGATTAAGCTTAATGTTCCGCTTATGAGTGCAGGTATGGACACAGTTACCGAACATCGTATGGCAATTGCAATGGCAAGACAGGGCGGTATCGGTATTATTCATAAAAACATGTCAATTGAAAAGCAGGCTGAAGAAGTTGACAAGGTTAAGAGATCAGAAAACGGTGTTATCACCGATCCTTTTTCATTATCTCCCGAGCATACATTAAGAGATGCAGATGAGTTAATGGGTAAATTCAGAATTTCAGGTGTTCCCATTACCGAAAACGGAAAGTTAGTAGGTATCATCACAAATCGTGATTTAAAGTTCGAAACAGATTTTTCCAAGAAGATTAAAGAGTCCATGACAAGCGAAGGCCTTGTTACCGCTAAGGAAGGCATTACACTTGAAGAAGCAAAGGCTATTCTTGCAAAGGCAAGAAAAGAAAAGCTTCCCATCGTTGATGATGAGTTCAGATTAAAGGGACTTATTACTATCAAGGATATTGAAAAGACAATTAAGTATCCCCTTGCTGCAAAGGACGATCAGGGTCGTCTTCTTTGCGGAGCTGCAGTAGGTATTACAGCAAACTGTCTTGAAAGAGTGGCTGCTCTTGTTGAGGCAAAGGTTGACGTTGTGGTTCTTGACTCTGCTCACGGCCACTCAGCAAATGTTATTAAGTGCATTAAGATGATAAAGGAAGCATATCCGGAGCTTCAGGTTATTGCAGGTAACGTTGCAACAGGCGATGCTACAAAGGCTCTTATCGAGGCCGGCGCAGACGCAGTTAAGGTTGGTATCGGACCCGGTTCCATTTGTACCACTCGTATCGTTGCAGGTATCGGTGTTCCTCAGGTATCAGCAATCATGGATTGCTACTCAGTTGCAAAGGAATATGGTATTCCGATTATTGCAGACGGTGGTATCAAGTATTCAGGTGAAGTTACAAAGGCAATTGCTGCCGGCGGTAATGTATGTATGATGGGTTCACTCTTCGCAGGTTGTGATGAGGCTCCCGGCGACTTCGAATTATATCAGGGAAGAAAATACAAGGTTTACCGTGGCATGGGTTCAATCGCTGCTATGGAAAACGGCTCTAAGGACAGATATTTCCAGTCTGATGCAAAGAAGCTTGTTCCCGAAGGTGTTGAAGGTCGTGTAGCTTATAAGGGAAGTGTTGAAGACACTGTATTCCAGCTTCTTGGCGGTCTTCGTTCGGGTATGGGTTACTGCGGATGCAGAACAATTCCTGAGTTAAAAGAAAACGGAAAGTTTGTTAAGATTTCGGCAGCAGCTCTTCGTGAATCTCATCCCCATGACATTCACATTACAAAGGAAGCGCCCAACTATTCTTCAGACGCTCACTAATTTGTATATAATTTTTACGGCACAGGGTAAAACCTGTGCCGTTTATTTTTTGTTAAGTCCGCTGTGTAAAATAGATGTTAAATATGGAACACTATACCCACAGATTATGTTAGGAAATCTTAATTACTTGGGAGTTTGCTTGTAACAAATAAGATGCTGTGCTAATATAATCCGTAGGGGAACATGAGGTATTTTTTGTGGAGAACAATAATACATTCTACAGTGGAAACGGTTTTGTAAACATAGAATCATCCATTGACATCAAGGTAATAAAGAGAATGGCCCTTCGCTACAGCAAGGTTGCAGGACTCTATATGTATGGTGTTAATGCAAACGGTGAAACTCTGTGCGAATTAACCGGTGAACCCGCAGAGAACAGAAGACTGGTGGAACTTGTGGGAAGAGAGAATCTTGATGCTCTTTATGAGAGAGTGTCCGGAGACGATCTTGAGGTTCAGGCAGTGGAGGATACTCGCATTCCTAATATAAAGATTGCGGGGGTTTCTTTGCGTGTAAATCATGCTCCTGTTGTCACATGGATTCTTATTGCAGTAATATCCGATCCCGAATACTGCACCATGGAAGACAGTATTTCTATAAGTGATTTCGCTAAAAACACCACCTATGAACAATTTATCGATTCAATAGACATAATCAGAGACGCCACCGAGCAGATTATTTCTTCAAGACTTTCTCTGGCATCCGCAGAGGCAGAAAGCAGAAGATCAAAATATTCAGAGGAAGAAGCAAAGACCTCGTTAAAGCGTGTCGAAGCAACCTCTGAGGTAGTATCTCTTCTTGAGTCAAATGATGCTATAGAAATTATCATGAGTGAGATGCTTAAAACCGTTGGACAGTATCTTGAGATTACAGGTGCCTTTGTTGCAAGAGTTAAGAGGGGCACAGACAGCATGGATATTGCGTCGGAGTGGAATGCTCCCGGATCGGTTTCTATTTTTGACAGACAGAAGGACCAGAGACGTTTTCACTTTCTTTATACAGAGAAGCCCCTCGTTTTGTCCTATGATTCAGAGGTGGATGAAGAAGACAAGCGTCTTATGCGTGAGTTAAATATTACGGCTCTTTGTGTACTTCCCATTCAGATTGGCAATGGGGTGGCAATGTATTCCTGCTTCATGGACAGTAAGAGGGACAAAAAGTGGCGTACGGATGAAGTTAAGTTCCTTTATGATTCCATGAAGGTTCTTCAGAGCATATTGACAAAAAGAATACAGAAGAATTCTTTGGCAAGCTCCTATGCTTCTCTTGAAGCAATTCTTGATAATGTAGGAAGCGCAATCTATGTAAGAGATATAGAAACCGGCTCCCCTCTTTTTGCCAACAGAATTCTTAAAAATATATTTGCAAAGGAGCTTTCGGAAGGAAGTCTCGACAGCCTTTTTGACAACGCAATTCCCGTAAACTCCGCCAGCGGAATATATGAAGTAAAGCATATTGCAAGAAACCGCTGGTATGATCTTAACTATACCTACATAAACTGGGTGGACGGCAGGAAAGTATCCCTTTGCTCGGCTTATGATGTAACGGATAAAAAAAGCTATCAAAGACGTATTGAACAGCAGGCATACACAGACTTCCTTACAGGTCTTTACAATCGTATGTGCTGCGAAAGAGATCTGGGTATGCACATTGACAGTGCCAGAAGCAACGGCACAAAGGGTGCCCTTTTGTACCTTGATCTTGATGACTTTAAGCATATTAATGACGGCCTGGGACATCAGTACGGCGATGTTTTGTTAAAAGCAATATCCCATTCCCTTCAGCGTATAGAGGGTATCAGAAATACCTGCTACAGAATGGGCGGTGATGAGTTTGTCATCATTGTTCCTCCGGAGAGCTACGGTTCCTTCCAGAACATCGTTAAGGAAATCGAGAACATTTTCTCAAAGCCCTGGTATCTTAAGGATGCGGATTATTATTGCACCATGAGTATGGGTGTAGTGGAATTCCCTGACGGCGGTGAAAGCGTGCAGGAACTTATAAAGAAAGCCGACATTGCCATGTACGATGCTAAAAAGGGTGGTAAGAACCGTGTGGCCGAGTACTCTGACAAGATGGCTTCTGAGTCCAATGAGCGTCTTGACATGGAAAAGAATATGCGTGATGCCATGGCAGCAGGTTACAGGGAATTTGAAGTATATTATCAGCCAATTATTGATGTTACCGATCACAACAAGTGTGTGGGTGCAGAGGCACTTATCCGCTGGAACTCTTTGGAACTTGGATTCATTGCACCGGGAGATTTCATTCCTTTGGCGGAGTATCTTGGACTTATCAATCCAATCGGTAACCATGTATTGAAAAAGGCCTGCGAAACCTGTAAGCACTGGAATGACAACGGCCATCCGAACTATAAGGTTAATGTTAACCTTTCGGTGGTACAGCTTCTTCAGGCTGACATTGTGGAAATTGTTAAAAGGACCATTGAAGAGACAGGCATTAATCCAAAGAATCTGACTCTTGAGGTTACGGAAAGTCTTGCAATAAATGATATGGAAAGAATGAAAAAGATTCTTGGAAGCATTAAGGAGCTGGGCGTTAAGCTTGCACTTGATGATTTCGGAACCGGCTATTCTTCCCTTAATCACATAAGAGAAATACCTTTTGATGTAATAAAGGTGGATCAGAGCTTTGTAAGGGACCTTGCTGAGGATGCATATTCCCAGTCATTTATTAAAATGGTTGCGGAACTTGCAGAAACAATAGGTGTTAATATCTGCGTGGAAGGTATCGAGACAGAAAAGCAGATAAAGGTTCTTGAGGGTATGAAGATTAAGATGATTCAGGGCTTCTTCTTTGACAGGCCCATGCGTAAGAACGAATTTGAAGAGAAATATGTAATGTAAGGAGAATGTGATGGGAGACGGTTTATTATCCGGGCTTGAGGCTTTTGGTATATCGGGACTTGAGGGCATGAGCCTTTATGAAGAGGAAAAAAAGGACGGAAAACCCACGGCAGAACCTGTAAAAAGTGCGGTACCGGTCATCACAGAAAAGGATTTTCTTCTTGATAAGACCTTTAAGTGTCCTTTGTGCGATACGGAATTTAAGAACAAAATAGTAAAAACCGGTAAGGCAAAGTTAGACCATACCGACAGGGATTTAAGGCCGGTATATAAGGAACTGGATGTTACAAAGTATGATGTGGTGTCCTGCCCCTGCTGCGGCTATACCGCTTTGACCGGGTATTTTCCCAATCTTATTCAGATTCAGGCAACCAGAATTAAGGAAAAGATTTCCCGCTCCTATGTGGGCAAGCCCCTTACGGGAGAAATATACAGCTACGATGAAGCTCTTGAAAGATACAAGCTTGCACTTGTAAATGCAGTGGTTAAGGGAGCAAAGGCCAGTGAAAAGGCATACATATGTCTTAAGGCGGCCTGGGTTGCAAGAGGCAAATGTGAAGAAATCGGCCAAAAAAACGAAGAATATGCAAAAATTAAGGCTTTGGAAAATGAGTACTTAAAGAATGCATATACAGGTTTTGTTTCTGCGGTTGGTAATGAATATTTCCCTATGTGCGGTATGGATGAAATAACAGTGGACTATATCATTGCGGTACTTGCAATAAAGACCGGTAACATTGATGTGTCTAAGAAGATGATTAGTACCATTCTTCAGTCCAGAGTTGCAAAGGACCGTATGAAGGAAATGGCAAGGGACTTAAAAGAAGAAATCGACAGGGCTCTTAAGGCAAATGGCGCATTATAAAGGGCAGAAGCCCATAAATAATGTGAAATATCACAATTGACACAAATAATAAACAATATTAATCTTTACCTATAAGGTCTATATGACTGACGGAAGTGGAATTGACCACGGGGAGTATAGATGACTGATGCCGACCGTCTGGGCAAAGCCGCTCAGATTGTCGGCTTTTTTTGACTAATTGCTAATACACAAGGAGGCAGAAATGAGAAGTTTTGATTTATCACAGTTGTTAAAAACAAATGCCTATCCCGGCCGCGGTATTGTAATCGGCCGCTCAGAGGATGGTAAAAAAGCAGTTATCGCTTACTTTATCATGGGTAGAAGCGTAAACTCACGTAACCGTGTTTTCGTTGAAGAAGGCGAAGGCATTCGTACAGAAGCCTTTGATCCCACAAAGATGTCAGATCCTTCACTTATCATTTATGCTCCCGTAAGAGTATTCGGTTCACATACAATAGTTACAAACGGTGACCAGACAGATACCGTTTATGATGGTTTAAGAGCAGGAAAGAGCTTTGACGTGGCTCTTCGTTCCAGAGAATTCGAGCCCGACGAACCTAACTACACACCCAGAATTTCAGGTATTCTTCACTTTGAGGGAGATTCTTTCTCCTACGAAATGAACATCTTAAAGTCCAATAACGGAGACGGAAGCGCCTGCAACCGTTACAATTTCTTTTATGATAAGCCCCGTATCGGTGAGGGCAGATTCATTCACACATACATGAAGGATGATTCACCCCTTCCCAGCTTCGAAGGCGAGCCTGAAGTAGTTCACATCAAGGGAGATATTGATTCCTTTACAAATAACCTTTGGGAAAGCTTAAACTTTGAAAACAAGGTTTCACTGTTTACCCGTTTCGTTGATCTTGAAACCGGTAAGTGGGAAACAAGAATCGTTAACAAGAATACAAAATAACAGGAGATAATCATGAACGAAATTCAGTTAAAATACGGCTGCAACCCTAATCAGAAGCCCTCAAGAATCTTTATGGAAGACGGCTCAGAACTTCCCGTTGAAGTATTGAACGGCCGTCCCGGATATATCAATTTCCTTGATGCATTTAACGGCTGGCAGCTTGTTAAAGAGCTTAAGGAGGCAACAGGTCTTCCCGCAGCAACATCCTTTAAGCACGTATCACCCGCAGGTGCAGCAGTAGGTCTTCCTCTTGACGAGACACTTGCAAAAATTTACTGGGTTGATGACCTTGGTGAATTAAGCCCCCTTGCTTCAGCTTATGCAAGAGCCAGAGGCGCAGACAGAATGTCTTCTTTTGGTGACTTTATTGCACTTTCAGATGTTTGTGATGTGGATACCGCAAAGCTTATTAAGAGAGAGGTTTCCGACGGCGTAATCGCTCCCGGATATACAGATGAGGCTCTTGCACTTCTTAAGCAGAAAAAGAACGGTAACTACAACGTTATTAAGATTGATCCTTCCTATAAGCCTGCCGAAATCGAAAGAAAACAGGTATACGGAATTACCTTTGAACAGGGCAGAAACGAACTTGATATTAACGGAGACCTTTTCTCCAATATCGTTACAAAGAATAAGGACATTCCCGAAAATGCCCTTATTGATATGAAGATTGCGATGATTACACTTAAGTATACCCAGTCAAACTCCGTATGCTATGTTAAAAACGGACAGGCAATCGGTATCGGAGCAGGACAGCAGTCAAGAATTCACTGCACACGCCTTGCAGGTCAGAAAGCTGATAACTGGTATCTTCGTCAGTGCCCCAAGGTTCTTAACCTTGAGTTCCTTGACACCCTCGGACGTGCAGACAGAGACAATACCATCGATGTTTACATCGGTGATGAGTACGAAGATGTATTACGCGAAGGTGAATGGCAGAAGCGCTTTAAGACAAAGCCTTCAGTATTTACAAGAGAAGAAAAGAAGGAATGGCTGGCAGGCAACAGGGATGTTACGGTTGGTTCCGATGCATTCTTCCCCTTCTCAGACAATATTGAGCGCGCTTACAAGAGCGGTGTTAAATATATTGCCCAGCCCGGCGGTTCAGTTCGTGACGATCTTGTAATCGAGTGCTGTGACAAGTATGATATGGTAATGGCATTTACCGGTATAAGACTGTTCCATCACTAATTTTTGCTAATTGGAGCGTGCCGATTTGAGCACGCTCTGTTTATGTTTTTTGAAACGCGCTGAGCGTATGAAAATGTCAGTTAAGGGAGTAAGGAAGCAGGTGAGAAACCTGAGCGAGCCCGTCGCCGTAAATATGAGGCCCGAGTGAACGCTTTTGCCGCCGCAGACAAAAACGGACCAAGGTATCCATTGGGGCAACCCGAGAAGGATTCACATAGGGATATACATATGAGCCGGAAGACTTAGCCCTGCCCGATATGAGAGTTTTTACGAATTGTACGAGTGCTGCAATCATTTATGACATATCGGAACTGCATTATATAGATTTTTTTATGGAGGAAACATATGAAGAAAAATACTGTTAGAAAATTTTCGTCATTGATTCTTATTGCGGCTATGATCATGACAATGGCTGCAGGATGCGGCAAAAAGGAAGCACCTGTAAGCAAAGACGAGACTCCCGTTTCTGTTTCAGAAACCGTAAATGAGAAGGAGCCTGAAACATCTGTTGTATCAACAGAAAGCGAACCTGTTGTAAGCGAAGAAGCGAATACTGCAGTTGAAGAAAACACTGCAAAGTATGCATTCACCTTCATTGCTGTAGACAAGGATGGAAACGAGACAAAGTTTGACATTAAGACCGACAAGGAAACCGTAGGTGAAGCTCTTGTGGATGAGGGTCTTGTTGAAGGCGATCAGAGTGAATACGGTCTCTATGTTACAAAGGTTAACGGCATCGAGGCAAAGTGGGAAGTTGATCAGACCTACTGGGCATTCTACATCAACGGCGAGTACGCTACCACAGGTGTTGATTCTACCAATGTAGAAGATGGTGCCACATATATGTTTAAGGTTGAGGGCTAAGTGAAAAAGCTATCGGTTTATGAGCTTGTAATTTTTGCTTTTCTCGGAGCAATAATGTTCACATCCAAGCAATTACTGGAATTTCTTCCAAACATTCATATGCTTGGAATGTTTACCATGGTATTTGCTGTGGCTTTCAGAAAAAAGGGTATAATCCCCGTGTTTGTGTTCATAATGTTAGAAGGAGCATTTGTGGGCTTCAGTATGTGGTGGATACCATATCTTTACTTGTGGCCTCTTTTGTTTTTCGTTACACTTCTTCTTCCAAAGAACATGCCGGCTAAGATTGCAACACCGGTATACATGGTTGTTTGTGCTCTTCATGGCTTTCTTTACGGAACCTTATATGCTCCGTTTCAGGCCATTGCTTTCGGTATGTCCTTTAAGGGCATGGTAGCCTGGATAATAGCAGGTCTTCCCTGGGACTTTGTACACGGACTTGGCAACTTTGCCTTTGGAAGTCTTGTCTACCCCCTTGGCCGATTAATAAAAAAATTGTACAATAAAGGCATAAATATAAAGGGGCTGTGAAAACAGCTCCTTTATTGCAAAGGAAGAATAATATGTCGGGCAATAATACGGATAAGAAAAATGTTACAATATACTATGGACTGATAATGGCCGTTTACTCAATCGGCTATGTTTCAATGTCTGCTTTTTCAAGCCTGTATCTGTTGGATATTGGTTTAAGTAATCGGGCGGTGGGTACACTTCTTGCCATAGCCAGCATGATATCTGTATTACTGCAGCCGCCGGTTGGCGCAATGATAGATACGAATCCTAAAATTTCCACGAAAAAGGTTTTGCTGGTAATCGGTGTATTGATACTGTCCTTTGGAATAGTACTGATTGCTTTGAACGGACGAAACCTTAAGCTTACTACCATGATATATGGGATAACAATAATGCTCCTTATGCTTGCACAGCCTTTTCTCAATGCCCTTGGAATGGATGCAATAAACTATGGTTACCCGATACGTTTCGGTCTTGGCCGCAGCATGGGCTCCTTGGGATATGCACTGGGCTCGGCGGTGTTTGGCCGTGTTTCCGTAATGATTGGAGCAAAAAGCGTTCCCGTTGCTTTCTCACTGGCTTTTGCTGTTATGTGCATTCTTCTTGTAATATATCCGGTGAAAAAGCCTGTTTTAGTTGATAAAAAGGAAAAAATAACGACAGAGAATCCTTTTCTCTTTCTTTCAAAATATAAATTGTTTGCAGTAACACTGATGGGTCTCATACTTGTTTATTTGAGCCATGTACTGATTAACACATTTACATTGCAGATTATATTAACAAAGAACGGCAACAGTTCGGATATGGGAACCGCAACGGCAATTGCGGCGGTGTGTGAGCTTATAACAATGCTCCTGTTCCCTGTATACTTAAAGCGCTTCAGACTTGAGAGCATGCTGAAACTATCCGCGTTTTTCTTTGTTATCAAGATTTTTTCAAGCTTTATAGTGCCTAATGTCTTCTTTTTCTACCTGATTCAGGTTACTCAGATGTTTGGCTGGGGAATAATGTCCATCGGCATAGTTTATTACGTCAACAATCTTGTGAGTGAGAACGATAAAGCCCAGGGACAGGCCTATGCAGGTATGTCGTATACCATAGCAAGCGTAATAGGAACCTTTGTGGGCGGAAACATTATTGATAATTTCGGTGTAAACAGTATGTTACTGTTCGGAACGGTTCTGGCACTTGCAGGCTCAGTGGTGATGCTCTTTACCGTTAAGAAAAAAGCTGATTAACACCTTCATGGTTGCAAATAAAAAGGGTCCGACATTGTCGGACCTTTTGCAATATTAAAGACTGTATAATTAAATAACCTTCTCTATTATATTAATAAATTTAATGTTTTCTTTGTAATTGTCCTCTGCATTGAAGGAAGCATCCTTAAGGGACTGCTCCATTATTCCTTCAAGCGTGATTGTAAGCATCTTTAAGTAATCTGCAGCATTTTTGTTCCCTGCAAGAAAAGTCTTGTCAGCCTTTTCTAAAACCGTCTGAAAATTCTTTTGAAGGGTTTCCTTACTGGACTCTACAGCAAGAAGGGCCTCGGTTATGTTTTCTTTGGCCGCTCTGTAAACAAAAAGAAACATATAAGGATAACTCTTGAGAACCTGCATCTTAGCCGCTTCAATCTGTCTTAATAACTCAAAATATGAAGTTTCGGAAGGGTCTACGGCGCTGGAAAGCTCTAAAGAGATATATCTTACGGCATAATCGTATATAAAAGAATAAACGCCTATTTTTGAATCAAAATAGTGGAAAAGAAGTCCTTTGGAAATCTGAGCTTCCTTAACGATGTCATCGGTGCTGGCATGAAGGTAGCCGTTTAAGGCAAATACCTTAAGTGCAGCATTCACCATGCGGTCCTGCTTTTCCTGCTTCAAATCAAAAAATTTAGCGTTCATTAAAAATCCCCTTTGTACCTGGTTGACTTAGTTAGTCGAATTCAATGGTAGCATAGTTTAATTGTATCTTCAAGAACTGTTTATATAAAATTTAGGTTTTTAATATTTAAAATTGCTGAAATGCTGATATAATTAACATAGCAATAAAGGTTTGAAAGGAGAACTGTTATGGCAAGAAAGAAAAGCAAGCTTTTACCCCTCGTTGTGATTAGTGCTGCGGCAGCAGGTGCATATTATTATTTTAAGAAGAAAAATGAAGAAATTCCCGAGAATATGGATGATGAGGACCTTGATAATTTCGAAGAGGATGTAGAGGAAGCTTCATCAAAGAGCAAGCGTTCATATGTATCTCTTGACTTCAATACTGTTGAGAAAAAGGTTCAGGAGGCAGTTACAAAGGTTGCGGATACTGCTGATAAGGCAGCTTCAGTAATCGGCGAAAAGCTCCAGAGCGCAGCCGGCAAGGTTGAAGAGTTTTTTGATGACAGAAAGCCCGCTGAGGCAGAGGATCCTACAGAATCTGATGGAGAGGCTGAAGCAGCAGCTGAAGCAGAAACTTCATGTGAAGAGAAGGAACCTACAGAATAAAACTGAATAAGGTATTAATTAAGAGTCTTCATTTTGAAGGCTCTTTCTTTTTGCTTGAATACTTTGTGGATTTTTTAGTACAATATAATTGTATTAATGATTTGGAGAGAGGAAAACATGAAAGAAAAGCTATATACAATTCCCTTAAATGATGCGGTAAATGCAAATGATGAATGTCCCTTTTGCTATATAGAGAGAAATGTGGAGCACGATCTTATGGATTATGTTCTTGGCTCTGCGGCTTCATATATGGAGGCAGACACCAGAGCTGTTACGGATAAATACGGTTTTTGCAGAGAGCATATCCGTAAAATGTATGATTACGGAAACACTCTCGGTAACGGCTGGATTTTAAAGACCCATTACAGGCACATGATTACGGAAATGCAGAGTCAGTTCAAAAAATACTCACCTGCAAAAATATCCTTTAAGGAAAGGCTTTCAAAGCCCGATGCCCTTAAGAATCCAATCGCAAACTGGGTTAAGTCAAGAGACAAATCCTGTTACATCTGTGCGGAGTTTGATAAAATGTACGGAAGATACCTTGATACCTTCTTTTATCTTTATAAGGAGGATAATGAGTTCAGAAATAAAGTGGATAACGGAAAGGGCTTTTGCCTTCACCATTTCGGAGATCTTTGCGAGTTTGCTGAAATGAATCTTTCCGACAACGAAAAAAAGGAGTTTTTCCCTCGGATGTTTAAGCTTATGGAAGAAAACATGGAACGCGTTTATGAGGACATAAGCTGGCTTATTGAAAAATTTGATTATAAAAACAAGGACGCTGACTGGAAAAATTCAAGAGATGCGGTGGGAAGAGGTATGCAGAAACTCAGAGGAAGCTATCCTGCAGATCCGCCATATACCCAGAAAAAATAAACCGATTTAAGGATTTTGACTTATGAACATAGCAGTGTATTGTGGCTCTTCCGGGTGGAAACCGCAGGTTTTATTTATCCCGGCACTATGAAACATGTTCTTTTTTCGGATGACTACGAAGAAATAGAAACTTTCATAAATGATTATTTTAATAATAAATAGGCAAAGGTGAAAAAATGGATTACATAGCAAGAGACAAAGCATTTGAACTTCTTAAAAAATATAATAAGGACGCCTTCCACATTCAGCATGCTCTTACGGTTGAGGCTGTTATGAGATGGTTTGCAAAGGAGCAGGGCTTTTCAGAAGATGAGGAGTACTGGGGAATAGTTGGATTGCTTCACGACATCGATTTTGAAATATATCCTGAGGAACACTGTCTTAAAGCCCCCGAACTTCTAAGGGAAGCAGGCGTTGGCGAAGACATTATTCATGCGGTTTGCTCCCATGGCTACGGCATCACTGTGGGAAACGGTACCACCATTGATGTGGAACCTGTGCATGAGATGGAAAAGATTCTTTTTGCGGCGGACGAACTTACGGGACTTATCTGGTCTGCTTCGCTTATGCGTCCTTCAAAGAGTACAAAGGATATGGAGCTTAAGTCACTTAAGAAAAAGTATAAGTCCACAGGCTTTGCCGCAGGATGCTCCCGAGAGGTAATTGCAAGAGGTGCTGAGCAGCTTGGCTGGGAACTTGATGAACTGCTTGACAAGACTCTTAAGGCGATGGCTGCTTCCGAAGATTCAATTAACGCTTCCATGGCAGCGGAGGGTCTATGAACATACAGATTTTCGGAACAAAAAAATGCAACGACACCAGGAAAGCCGAAAGATACTTTAAGGAGCGTGGAATAAAATACCAGTTCATTGACATGAAGGAAAAGGGCATGTCCAAGGGCGAATTCACCTCTGTGGCAGCCGCCAACGGAGGCATTGAGGGCATGGTGGACTGGAACGGAAAGGACAAGGACACCCTGGCACTTATTAAATACATTGCCGAGGAAGACAAACTGGAAAAAATCCTTGAGAACCCTTCCGTAATCAAAACCCCCGTTGTACGAAACGGAAAGCAGTCCACATTAGGCTATATGCCCGATGTCTGGAAGGGATGGAACTGAATTGGCACGGCAGGCAGCTGCCGTGCTGTTTGTTTTCGCAAGACAAGCCAATTAATACAAAACGCTATTGCTCAATTCAAAAATGCAGGTAAGAAGCTGATTATAGAAAGCTAAATTCAATTTTTTAGAACGATAACAAATTTGAATTTAATATTGATATGTATTAAAAAAAGGAGTACACTACCTTCATAAAATTACGAAAGTGAGGTGTTCAACTATGATGAATAGAGAAATTGTTTTAAAAACTGGATATCTGTTGAAGACCTCGGTTATATCTAAATAAGAATTCTATTGGACCGTGGTTAATTACCATGGTCTTTTTTTGTCCTTTTGGAATTCTCAGGATCTTCATAGATGTTCATACAAGACTTTTTTAACTGAGTAAGTACGTGTTATGGAGGTATCTATGATTAATCTTAAAAAAATCACAGAAGAAAATTTTGTACAAGCATTCAACTTGAAATTAGCAAAGGAGCAGGAGGTGTTTGTTTCACATCCTGTAAGAAGTCTGGCGCAGGCATATGTCTATAGAGACCAGTGTCAGCCTTTTGGTATTTACAATGATGACGAAATAGAATTCATTTTACAGTTGGGGGTGAGTTAATATGAATGAAATTAGAGCACGAGTTATATCACAGCAAAAAAGCATCTATAGATTAAGTAATGGTAAAACAGAAAAGCTTGCATCCGTATCAGGAAAATTCAGATATGAAACAAGCACAGTGTCTGATTATCCGGCGGTAGGGGATTATGTAATAGCCCAGTGGCCTGAGGATGAAAGCAATGCGGTGATTCAAAGCTTGTTTCCAAGGAAAAGCTGCTTTATCAGAAAGGCGGCAGGACCAGGAAAGAAAGAACAGGTAGTAGCAGCAAATCTAGATACTGTATTCATCTGCATGTCATTAAATAATAATTATAATTTAAGACGTTTGGAAAGATACCTTGCTATTGCATATGATAGTGGAGCAGAGCCTGTAATCGTTTTGACAAAAAAAGATTTGTGTGAAGATGTTTATACTAAAATATCTGAGGTTCAAAATATAGCATCGGGCGTGGATGTGTTGGCAATTTCTTCCGAAAAAGATGACTACGATATAGTCTTAAATTATATTCTACCAGGAAAAACAATTGCTTTTTTAGGATCATCTGGTGTTGGTAAGTCAACTCTAATTAATAAATTAGTAGGGATCGATAAAATTGCAACTGGTGATGTAGGTGCAGATGATAAAGGAAGACATACAACAACACATCGAGAACTCATTACATTAGATAATGGCGCCTATTTAATTGATACACCAGGTATGAGAGAACTTGGAATGTGGGACAATGAAAGTGGTATTGATAATGCGTTTTCTGATATTGAAGAACTTTCTCATTCGTGCAAGTTTTCTAACTGCAGCCATAGAACAGAACCCGGTTGCGCCGTGCAGAAAGCGCTAAATGAAGGAACTCTAGATAGGCTGCGTTGGGAATCATATCTTAAACTAAAAATTGAGAATGAGTTTGCTGCAGACGGAAGTCAGTACTTGGAATCTAAGCGTGCGAAATTTAAAGAAATTTCAAAAACAAATAAGATTACGAGAAAAGGAAGATAATAAATTTAAGGTTAGCGAGCTGTTCTGCTGGGGTAAAGCACATAGTAACAGACGGAAGAATTAAGGAATAACAATGAAAGAAATAGTAATAGATGAAGAATTAACACTGGTACCATATTATCCCAATTTTGATGAGACTATTGCATGGTATCAGGACAAAGATGTGTGTAAGCAGGTTGATAATATTGACCATGTTTATTCCATGGAAACACTGGTGGCAATGTACACTTATCTTAGTACCCACGGCGATTGTTTTTACATAAGCTATTGTGGCAAACTTGTAGGCGATGTTGCGCTTCGCGACAACAACGAGGTGTGTATTGTAGTCTGCAAAGAGTATCAGAATAGACACATTGGCAGGCGCTGTATCGGAGCCATGATAAACCTGGCTAAGGAAAAGAAAATCCCGGAGATAAAAGCAAACATTTACTCGTTCAATACACAAAGTCGAAGAATGTTTGAAGCAATTGGATTTAAACAGATCGATGAGGAATGGTATTCATATATAATCAATTAAGGATTGTCGATGGAATGGTGTATCAAATAAAACCAGGGATGTACTTAGTGGATATAGATCATGTTGGCGTTATATGCGTAAAAGATAAAGAAAGGCAACATGTGCCGGTTGTTTTTGCTGAAATCAAAAAGGGCGTGGATAGTTCAAGTGTAAAAGAGAAGATGATAAGGATAATATCTGAAAATACTCCCCAATATTATGAACCTAAAGATATTATTTTTGTATCGAGTTTGCCAATTACAACAAGTCAAAAAGTAGATTATAAATTGTTGGAAAAAATGTATTTGGGACAGATTTAATTTATTATGAGACTTACATCGGAAAGTGCGATGTAAGGTGAAATCAATGTACAAAATGGTTGAACTGGCAGCAACGGATTACGACTAGCTTTCTTGCTTTCGGGGATTTTGGGGGCCGGCTTTAGATTCCGGCAACGACGGATTACGACTAGTTTTCTTGCTTTTGAGGATTTTGGGCGCCGATACTAGATTTTGACCTAAAAGAGTGCATTTAGTATATCGGGAAACACAAAATACGGGGAAATCGATGTATTGAGATGGTTTGATATCATAAAATGCACAGGAGAATCATTTTTGCGCGGCAGCACGGTTAGTGCTGCCGTGTTTTTCTATGTCAATCCTTCTTTTTGAGGCATTGCCAAACTGTTTAAGGAGCAGTCGTGAGGAAAAGTTCCTTTTTGAGCCATTCTTTTTGAGGGGATGCTCCTCAAAAAGGATGCTCCTCAAAAAGAATGCCCCTCAACAAGTTTGATTACCCATGTATTTTCGGCGAAGCTTATGCTTCGCCTAATTTTTTACAATTAATCACACGTTAATCACAGGGGTGGGGTGGGATACAACCACCGCTGTCCAAGGGAGGATTTATGTACTCATAAATGCATATGCTGTGAGTGAAAAGCAGTTTATTGTGGTATAATTTTCTTAATATGGAAGAGAGGAAAAAACATGAGTATTGGATTTGTGTTTGGCGCTGCAGGAAGCGGAAAAAGTACATATGTGCAGAATTATCTGATAGCTCAGTCTGAGCAGTTTCCCAAAGAAAACTTCTTATTGATTGTGCCGGATCAGTTTACCATGCAGACCCAGATGGATATTGTTAAGAGACATCCCAAGGGTGGTATTTTGAATATTGACGTATTAAGCTTTGGAAGACTTTCTTACAGAGTTTTTTCTGTTGCGGGTAAGCCTGAAGTACCGGTCCTTGATGATACGGGAAAGAGCCTTATTCTTCGAAAGGTTGCGGCTTCTGTTGCTGACAGGATGCCCTTCCTAGGAAGAAATCTAAATAAAACAGGCTTTATCCACGAGATAAAATCCTCCATTTCCGAATTTATGCAGTATGGCTTAAGCGTTAAGGACATAGAGAACATATCCGGAAAGGTATCCGGTGGGCTCTTAAAGTCAAAGCTTGACGATCTTGCCGTTGTTTATGAGGCCTTTAACAATTATATAAATGAAAAATACATTACCAACGAAGAAACTCTGGACTTATTGTGTAAGAAGCTTGAAAAGGCAGCCTTCATAAAGGATGCCACCATTGTTTTTGATGGATTTACAGGCTTTACACCTATTCAGGAAAGAGTTGTACTGCGCCTTTGCGAACTGGCAAAAAAGGTGCTCATAACCTTTAATCTGTCTGCGCCGGAACTTCCCTTTGAAGTGGGCGCAGAGGAAAAACTTTTCTATCTTAGCAGAAAGGGTGCCAACAGATTAAAAAGCTTTGCAAGGGATTTAAAAATTCCTGTGGATGAGGACATCATCGTAAATTCACCCGTGAACAGATTTACGGGTGCACCGGAATTTGCCCATATGGAGGCAAATCTTTTCAGACAAAGGACCGTAACCTATACAGGCACCCCTTCGCAAATAAGAATTTTCAGATGTAAAACTCCCGAGGAAGAGGTTTCAAATATATGCCTTCAGATAAACAATCTTGTCAGAAACGGTGAGTATGCATACAAGGATATCGCGGTGGTAACCGGTAATCTGGATACTTACGGAAAACTGTTTGAAAGCCGTATGCGCGAACTGGATATGCCGGTGTTCATTGATAAGACAAACAGCATTGTTCTGAATCCTTTTATCGAATATATAAAAAGTTCATTGCAGGTTATAAGCAATGATTATTCTTTTGACTCTGTAATGAGATTCCTTCGTTCGGGTTTTACGGAATTCTCCGAAGAAGAAGCGGACCGTTTTGAACGGTACATTAAGAGCCTCGGGATCAGAGGAAAGAGTGCATATTTAAAGCCTTTTAAGAAACTTGAAAAGGGCCTTTCAAACAGGGAGACTGCGGAGAGTGAGCTGTCTCTTCATGAGGATATAAGACAAAGATTTTACGGGTCCTTTGCGCCCTTAAACGAGCCTTTGGAAACCGCAGGGGATTATGTTAAAGGGCTGTATGCTTTTATCAAGACAAACGAATCCTATGAAAAACTTTCGGAATATGAAAAGTGGTTTGAGGAAATAAACGATTTGTCGAAGGCCAGGGAATACGGCCAGATATATAAGTGCATAATGGACCTCTTTGACGCAATCGTGCTTCTCATCGGTGATGAGAAGATGGACATTAAAGAGTTTATAAAGATTCTTGAAGCGGGAATTGGGGAAATTGAAGTGGGCACAATTCCCAGAAACATCGACAGAATTGTGGTGGGTGATATTGAGAGGACCCGTATGAGCGAGGTGAAAGCTCTGTTTTTTGCCGGTGTTAATGACGGAAATGTGCCAAAATCCGGCGAGAAGGGTGGTATTTTATCAGGTGTGGAAAGACAGCTGCTTCTTGATGCGGGCTATGACCTTGCACCCTCCGGAAGAGATGAAATGTTCACACAGAGACTGTATCTTTATATGACACTTTGTAAGCCTACGGGCAGACTCTTTATAAGTTTTTGCGATACCGACACAGAAGGAAAGGGCATCCGTCCCTCATATCTTATCGATGTAATTACTGAAATGTTCCCGGAACTTAAGGTTACCGTGCCTTCTTTAACTCCGGCAATTTCCGAGATGATTTCCCTTTCGGACAGCAAGCGCTTCTTTGCATCTCTCATAAGGGAATATGCTGAGGGAAAGCTTGATGAGGATGGAAAAGCACTCACAGCGGCTTTACTCAGAGCATACTCTGACAAGGAATATGCTCTTGGTGAGGAAATTTGCGATGCAGGTTTCTTTGAATATATTGCTAAGCCCCTGTCGGAAGAAATTATTAAAATGATATACGGAAGCACTTTATACGCCAGCATAAGCAGAATGGAGATGTATGCAGGCTGTGCCTACAGACATTTCTTAAAATATGGCATGAAATTAAAAGAAGCAAAGGAATACACCCTGGAAAAAACCGATCTTGGAACCATTTATCATGGTGTATTGGATCTTTTTGCAACGGAACTTGCAAGAAACAATCTTTCTTTTAATGATTTTTCTGAGAAACAGGGCCATGAGTTAATTGAGAAGGTTGTTAAGGCCTATTGCGCAGATTATGAACAGGGCATTTTTGAGGATGACGAGAAGAATGCTTACATGGTCGAGAAAATACTGAAAATAATGACAAGAACCGTTGATACCCTAAGACTTCAGATGAATCTTGGCAAATTCAGACAGGAAAGCCATGAGTATTCCTTTGAAAGGGAGGTTAAGCTTTCCGAAAACCGAAGAATGGTGCTAAACGGTAAAGTGGACAGAATAGACCTTTTTGAAGAAGACGGGAAGATCTATGTGAAAATCATCGACTATAAATCCGGCGACAGAAATGTGGATATAACCAACATCTATCACGGAATAGAGCAGCAGCTTGCTTTGTATATGGCTGAGGCTGTATACAGGACTCAGGCTGCAAATCCCGGCAAGGAGGTTATTCCGTCAGGGTTGTTCTATTATACGATAAACGATCCCATGCTTACTAAAGAGGGCTCGGTAACCGATGAGATGCTTGAGGATGGCATCAGTGCGGAACTTCGCATGAAGGGAATTGCAGAGGAAAGCAGCAAGAATTTGCTGGCCTATGATAAGAATGTTTATGAGGGCTCCAAGGTTTTAAGGGTTTCCTTCAAAAAGGATGGGGAACTTAACGAAAACTCAAAGGGAAAGCTTTATTCAAAAACCGATATGGAAGGAATACTAAAGTATGTGGAAAAGCTTGCCACATCAGTGGGAGAGCGTATTTTTTCCGGCGACAAGAGCATAAATCCCATGCAGGTGTCGGATACTAACAATGCCTGTCAGTATTGTTCTTATAACATGATATGCAGATATGATGAAAAAATACCCGGATACAGTTGCAGGGACGGTAAAGAAATCGATTCTGAAACTGCAAAAACAAAGGTTTTGGGAGGTGGTCAAGATGGCATATACCTTTTCGACTGATCAACAGAATATAATAGACTCACGAAATCAGAACCTTCTTGTGTCTGCAGCGGCAGGCTCCGGTAAGACCAGTGTTTTGACCGAGCGAATTGTCGGCAGGGTTTTGGGTACTGTTGGCGATAAGAAGGACAGAATTGATATAGACCGTTTTCTTGTGGTGACCTTCACAAAGGCAGCCGCAAGGGAAATGAAGGAACGTATAGGAAAACGACTTTCCGCGGCTATAAAAGAAAACCCTGATGACAGCCACATTGCAAAGCAGGCGGCTCTTATTCATAATGCCCAGATAACCACAATTGACGGTTTTTGCTTAAGCGTAGTGCGAAATCATTTTACAAAAATAGGAGTGGATCCCACATTCAGAAATGCTTCCGACGGCGAAATCAAACTTATCAAAGAAGATGTCATGAAGGATGTCATGAAAAGAGCGTATGAGTCTAAGGATGAGGACTTTTATCATGCAATTGACTGCTTTTCAAAAAAGGATGACGACAAATTTGAAGACATCATCATGAAAGTTTTCAATTTTGCCATGAGTTATCCCTATCCCAAAGCCTGGTTAAAGGATAAAAGAGAGGAAACTCTTTTTGAAACGGTGGAGGAATTTGAAAAGAGCCAGCTTGCCAAGGATATAATCGCGGCAATACAGAAGGAACTTGATGAAGTTCTCATTATTATAGATAAGCTTCGTGAAAGATGTCTCACCCCCGGAGGCACAGACGGCTACGTTGATATTGTGGAGTCTGATTATGAAAAGCTTAAGGAACTTAAAGAAAAGACTGCCATTCAGAGTTTTTCGGAAAATTATTTTTCTTTTAACTCCCATACCTTTGATCGTTTGTCGGGAAAGAATTCCTGTGCACCGGAAGAAATTGCCTATTTCAAGGAAATAAGAGGCAGGTATACGGACAGAATTAAAAAAATTAAAGCATCATTCTTTGCACTTCCCGTTGAGGAGTATGTTTCAAATCTTGTGGATTCATCGAAAATCACAAGAAAAATTGTGGATCTTGCAGAGGATTTTTATGATTCTTTTGCTAAAGTCAAAAGGGACAGGGGAATAATCGATTTTGGCGATATGGAGCATATGGCTGTAGAAATACTTGTGGACAGCTTTGATAAGGACGGTAATCTTGTCATAAGCGATGTGGCAAAAAGCTACAGGGACTATTTTGCGGAAGTAATGGTGGATGAGTATCAGGACTCAAACCATGTTCAGGAACTGATTATTCGAAGTGTATCCAAAGAAGACGATACAGAGCACCCCAACAGATTTATGGTGGGAGATGTTAAGCAAAGCATCTACAGATTCAGACTTGCCCGACCTGAAATATTTATGGGTAAGCTTGATAATTATTCAAGAAAACCGGATGCCTTAAGCCGCCTTATTACTCTTAAAGAAAACTTTCGAAGCAGGCAGAGCGTCATAGACAGCGTAAATGCGGTATTTGAACGATCAATGCACAAGGCTGTGGGCGGAGTCGAATACGATGAAGATGCAAGACTTAACAAAGGTGGTACTTTCACCGAGGACACAGAGGAAAATAAAACAGAGATAATTCTTCTTGATACGGATGAGAAGATAGAACTTAAGCGTGGCTACGAAGCGGATCTTGTGGCCGAAAAGATAAAAAGTATAGTGGGACATATGCAGGTCAGCGACAAAAACGGCGGCCTCCGTCCGGCAAAATACAGCGATATTGCAGTTCTTTTCAGAGCTCCCAGAAAATGGCAGGATGCCATAAAGGTGTCCTTTGATAAATATTCCGTTCCATTTTATCTTGAGGGAACGGGAACACTGTATGATACCACTGAGGCTAAGGAAGTAATAAGTTTCTTAAAACTTCTTGACAATCCTTTGGATGATATTGCCTGTTATGCGGCAATGACCTCCTTCTTTGGCAAATTCTCCGATGAGGAATGCGCAAGAATCAGGGCTCTTTCCGTAGGCGCAGAAAGATTTTTCTTCTTAAGGGTGAAAAACTATGCCGCTTACAATCCTGAAGATGGCAAGGTATCGGATTTTCTTTCGAAGGTTGACAGATACAGAAAACTTTCGAAGGTTATACCTATTCATGAACTGATACAAAGACTGTATGAAGAAAGCGGAATCCGTGAGGCATATCTTGCAAAGCCGGACGGCGTGCAAAGAATGGCAAATCTCAATATGCTCATCCTTAAGGCTGCGGACTATGGCAAGACCAGCTTCTTTGGACTTTTCAATTTTCTAAGATACTTAGAGCTGATAAAGAAGCTGGAGCAGGATGATGGAGAAGCCGGCGTTCTTGACGAAAACTCGGATGTTGTAAGGGTTATGAGTATTCACAAAAGCAAAGGTCTGGAATTCCCTGTTTGTATAATTCCGGGAATTGATGAGTCAATTCTTGGTAAGGATATTTCCGGCGAGGTTGTTTGCGATGTGGACCTTGGCATCGGTGTGCCCTTCATTAACGTTGAAAAAAGATTTAAGCGTAACACGCTGAAAAAGTCTAACGTAATCATGAAGATAAAAGAGGAAACCATCGGTGAGGAAATCAGAATTCTTTATGTTGCCATGACAAGAGCCAAAGAGAAGCTGATTCTCATGGGAATATGTAAAGATGCGGATTTATGGTTTGAAAAAACCGTTCCAACCTCCTATTCAACCTACCTTGACATGATTATGGAAGCTGTAAATACGGATAAAAAGGATATATTTGTAAAAAGAACTGTGAAGCCGGAGGGACTGGTTCAGGAGGCTGTTAAGGAAGATATGTCAAGAGCTCTTTTAAGAACAGAGCTTGAAAACAGGAAAAATGCTGCGGATGCCAATCTTTTGGAAGAACTGAACAATCGTTTTTCTTTCGTATATCCTCACGAAGGCTTAAAGAAACTTTACACAAAGACCACGGTTTCCGAACTTAAAATGGCTGCCATTGAAAAGGAAGAGGCAGAGGCTGCCCACCCCTTCGAGGAAAATGAGCCGAAAGAAACCATACCCGTATTTGCGGGCGGAGCCACTGTTACAAAGGGTACCGACAGAGGTACTGCATACCATAATCTGCTTGAATTGATTCGTTTTGAGGAGTTTTCCGGTGACAAAGCGGCATATAAGGCAACTCTTAATGCTCAGATTGATGCTATTGTTGCAGGCGGAAGAATGTCTGCTTCAGACATTGAGAAGGTTAATCTTGAAAAGATAGTAACATTTCTTATGTCGGATACCGGGGCAAAGATGGGAGAAGCTGCAAAGCACGGCAAACTGTTTAAGGAGCAGCCTTTTGTCATTGGAGTTGCCGCATCCGAAGTGTCAGAGGATTTTCCCGAGGACGAAACTGTGCTGGTTCAGGGTGTTATTGACGTATACTTCATTAAGGACGGAATGGTTACCGTTCTTGATTATAAAACAGACAGGGTAAATACAGGCGAGGAACTGATAAAGCGATATAAGAAACAACTTGTTTATTATTCCCAGGCTATTCATACACTTACAGGGCTATCTGTTGAAGAAATGCTTATTTATTCCTTTGCATTGAATGATACATTTGTGATAGAATAGTTAAGAGTTTGTTTTACATATGAGGTATATTAATGGCAAAGAAAACGGGTATTATCCTTGAAGGTGGTGCAATGAGAAGTATTTTCACCGCAGGGATAATGGATTTTTTCCTTGAAAAGAATATCGATATACCCAATGTTCTTGCGGTTTCCGCAGGGGCTTATGCGGGGATGAACTATGTTTCAGGACAGAAGGGAAGAATACTTGATTCCGTGGTTAAGCCCATGGAAACGGAAAAGCTTCTTGGCCCGGGTGTGCTTATGAAGACCGGTGAGTTTTTCAATATGGATCTTCTTTTTAACAAGATTCCCAAGCTTGTCTGCCCCTTTGATTTTGAAGCTTTCAAGCGTTCGGGAAAGAGATTTATAACCAGTGCAATAGACTGCATTACAGGAAATGCGGTCTATTTTGAGGACTTTGACAATGTGGACGAGTTCCTCAATATCTGCAGGGTTGCAAATTCCCTGCCTCTTCTTGCAAAGGTGGGAGATATTAACGGCCAGCCTATGATGGACGGTGGTATGTGCGACGCAATTCCCCTTTCGAAGGCTTTGGAAGAAGGCTGGGAAAAAATCGTTGTTGTATTCACAAGAGAGGCTTCTTACAGAAAGAGCCCGAAGGGTGATATTTACAATTCAAAGCTTGTAAAGTGGATATACAGAAAATATCCGGGATTACTCAAGGCCATTGATGAGAGACCTAAAAAATACAATAATTCGATTGAAGAACTCTTAAAGCTTGAATCGGAAGGAAAGGCCTTTGTGTTCAGACCGGAGGACATTATTTTATCCAATAATGAGTCGGATCCCAATGTTTTGAGAGAGTATTATGCGGCAGGTTATAATCAGGCCGATAAAAGATTTAACGATTTCGTAGATTTCATGAACGCATAGTTTATTATTTGTATTGATTGTTCTTGCAAAAGAGACAATTTTGTACTTTAATGGAATATATTATTTTATGGAGGATAAACCTATGGGAAAGACATTAATTCCTGAGGATTATAAGCCGGCGTTAAACCTCCACGATACGCAGATTGCGATTAAGACCGTGAAGGACGCCTTTCAGTCACTTCTTTCGGAAAGACTGAATTTATTAAGAGTTTCAGCTCCGCTTTTTGTGGATCCTGCTCAGGGTCTTAACGATAACCTGAACGGTGTTGAGCGCCCCGTTACATTTGGTATCAAGGAGCAGAAGGAATACACTGCAGAAATCGTTCATTCACTTGCAAAGTGGAAAAGATACGCTCTTAAAAAGTACGGCTTCGATTTTGGTGAAGGTCTTTACACAGACATGAGCGCCATCAGAAGAGATGAGGAAACCGATAACATTCATTCAATTTACGTTGATCAGTGGGATTGGGAAAAGATTATTTACAAAGAGCAGAGAAATGTGGACACTCTTAAGCAGGTTGTAAGAGAGGTTTACTCAGTTCTCAGAAAGACTGAAAAGTATCTTTCAATTCAGTATGATTACATTAAAGAGATCCTTCCTGAAGACATTTTCTTCATAACATCTCAGGAACTTCTTGACATGTTCCCCGAATATACAGCCAAGGAACGTGAATACTACATCACAAAGGCTAAGGGTGCGGTTTGTATTATGCAGATCGGTGATGTGCTTGAGAATGGCGAACGTCATGACGGCCGTGCTCCCGACTATGATGACTGGGCACTTAATGCAGATATTTTAGTATACTATCCTGTGCTTGATATTGCCCTTGAGTTATCATCAATGGGTATCCGTGTAGATGAGAATTCCCTCAAGACACAGCTTGAAAAGGCAGGCTGCCCTGAGCGTGCAAAGCTTCCCTTTCAGAAGGCAATTCTTAATAAGGAACTTCCTTATACCATCGGTGGAGGAATCGGACAGTCAAGAATCTGCATGTTCTTCTTAAGAAAGGCTCATATCGGAGAAGTTCAGTGCTCCTTATGGCCCAAGGATGTTGTTAAGGAACTTGCGGAAAAGAATATTCCGCTTTTATAGTAGTTATGTATTTACAGGGGCTGTGAAAAAACGCTGCTCTGTGGACGGGGTTTACTGTCGAGAATTACCCGACAGAAGCCACGTCCACAATGCAAGCAAATGTTTTTTCACAGCCCCTTTTTGCGTTGAACGAAGAGAAAGGCAAAAGCGCTTTGAGGCGTTCCCTTGTCTCATTATTTCGTTATTTCAGCAAAGCATCCTTTAATTCGGAAACCGTGTCGACTATTATGTCCGCACCGGCTAAAGAAAGTTCTTCTCTGGAGCCGTATCCGTAGGTAACACCGATATTGGGAAGCCCCACTTTGTTAGCTGCCTCAATATCAAACTTACGGTCGCCCACCATAACACAAAGTGATTTCTCATCGGAATTGTCTATGTTAAGGAGCCTTAAGCATTCATCAATGATTTCCAGCTTGTTCTCTCGTGTGCCATCTAACTCGGATCCCATTATTACATCAAAATGCTCATCGATTCCAAAGTGCTTTAGTATTTTTTCAACAAAGACTCTTGGCTTACTTGAAGCAAGTGCAAGCTTCTTCCCGTTATTTTTAAGCGTTACAAGAAGGTCTTCCATACCTTCATAGATGTCATTCTCAAAAAGGCCTACAGTAGAGAAACGTTCTCTGTAGTAGGATATGCATTTTTCCATGTCTTCATCGCTTATACCGTAGAAATCCCTGAAAGAGTGCCTTAAGGGAGGTCCGATAAAGGGTGTAAGGGTATTGATGTCGGGAACATCTATGCCAAAACGCTTAAGCGCCTGCTGAACGCTGGTGCAGATACCGACTTTCGGATCGGAAATTGTTCCATCCAAATCAAAAAGAATATATTTGTACATGTGATTATCTCCTTATGTCCGGTATTATAGCATATTGCGGGTTTATATGATAGTTTGTGCAAAATTGTTGAAGGTGAGAAAAAATAAAAGACAGTTCAGATGTCTTTTGTGTATTATTGACATTTACTTACACTGTGATGTGGGTATAATCACTACAAAGGGAAAAGTTGGATAGTTAAATCAGAAAGGGATGTGAAATATGAAGGCATGTATTCGTCTGACACCTTCGATGGTTCAGGATTTTGTCAATGTGACCTCCAAATGTGAATTTGACATTGACATTGCAGGATATCATCGATACAGCGTTGATGCTAAGTCGATTGTGGGTATACTCGGACTTGATATGAGCAAGCCGTTAACTGTTACCTACCATGGCTACAACGAAGAGCTTGAAAGCTTTTTGGCCAGACACGCATTGGCAAGTTAGGTTGATTTAGCAATCGAACATATGGTTGACTCCCAATCTTTGCTTTATTAAAATAAAAGGCAGGATTAGGGAGTTTTTTTATGATTAAAACCCGCATAAGCGTGAGAAATCTGGTGGAATTTATACTTCGTACCGGAGATATAGACAACAGAATAGGAACTTCATCAGATGAGGCTATGCAGGAGGGTGCCAGACTTCACAGGCAGCTTCAGAGCAGAGCCGGATCCGATTACAGAGCCGAGGTGTCTCTTAATTACACTTATGTGGAGGATGAGGTCGAAATATCGGTGGAGGGCAGAGCCGACGGTGTCATAGAGAATGAAACCGGAACCACCGTTGATGAAATAAAGACTACCTACGGGGATGTGATGGCCTATAAGGAATCAAAGCCTCTACATCTTGCACAGGCAAAATTCTATGCATACATAATTGCGGAAAAAGAAAATCTGTCTGCAATTAAGGTGCGTCTTACCTACGTAAATATTGAAACAGAAGAAATCCGTTATTTTAACTACACATTTTTATATGAGGAGCTTTTGGAATTCACAAAGAACATACTTCATGAATATGTTAAGTGGGCAAAGCTCTCAGAAGAGTGGAAAGAAATAAGAAATGCCAGCATTACGGGGCTTTCTTTCCCTTTTGAGTACAGACCGGGTCAGGAGGAACTGGTTAAGCAGGTATTCTATACGATTTATAAAAAGCGCAAGCTTTTTTTGGAGGCACCCACAGGCGTCGGAAAGACCATATCGACAATTTACCCTTCAGTCATGGGTATGGGCAAGGGTATAGGCTCCAAAATTTTTTATCTGACAGCAAAAACCATTACCAGAACTGTGGCGGAGGATACGGTAGATATTTTAAGAGATAACGGCCTTAGCATTAAAAATATTACCCTCACCGCCAAGGAAAAAATCTGTATGACAGATTCCCATGAGTGTAATCCCGAGGCCTGTCCCTATGCGAAAGGGCATTTTGACAGGGTCAATGACTGCATCTACGAGATTGTAACCAAAGAAAACGCAATAACTGCCGATGTTATTCTCAAATACGCAAAAGAGTATCAGGTGTGTCCCTTTGAGATGAGTCTGGATGCCAGTCTTTTTTCCGACATAATTATTTGTGACTATAATTATGCCTTCGACCCAAGGGCGAGACTTCAGAGATATTTTTTGGACGAAACAAGGGCGGGCGACTATGTTCTTCTTGTGGATGAGGCCCACAACCTTGTGGACAGAGCAAGAGAAATGTATTCTGCGGTCATGGTAAAAGAAAAAATAATGTCCTTAAGACGTCTTGTGGAGGATGAACTTCCGAGCATAGGGAAGAAACTTGAAAAGGTCAATAAGGCAATGCTTGCACTTAAGCACCGGTGTGAGAATTACTTTATTAATCCGTTTATCGATGAGATGGTGACAGCCCTTTTGCGGCTGTATTCCGATATGGAAAAGTTCCTTAAGGACGAAAGAAAGCCCCAGGAAAAGAAGAAGGTTTCAAAAGAAATAAAGGATGCAATCCTTGAGTGCTATTTTGAGGTGTCCCATTTCCTTAAAATGTATGAACTGGTGGATGAGAACTATTGTATTTACTGCTCTTATGGAGACAGCGAAGAATTCTTTGTGAAGCTTTTCTGCGTTAACCCAAGGAAAAATCTAAAAGAATGTATGGAAACATCAAGATCCACCATATTCTTTTCGGCGACTCTTCTGCCTATCCAGTATTATAAAAATCTCTGTGGCGGAGATGCCGAGGACTATGAGGTCTATGCAGAATCGGTGTTTAATCCCGAAAGGAGAGGGCTCTTTGTTGCGGGAGATGTTACCAGTAAGTATACAAGACGTTCAGAGGATGAATATACAAAAATCGCAAGATATATTCACGATGTGGTAAATGTAAGAACCGGCAATTATCTTGTGTTTTTTCCTTCCTATAGGTTTCTTGAATCGGTATTCAACGCCTATGATTACGAATACTGCGAAGAGCAGAATACAGAGATAATTGTTCAAAGTTCCGGTATGAAAGAAGACGAGCGTCAGGAGTTCTTAAGACGCTTTGAGGGAAATCGTAATTCTCCTGAGTTATTTGATTCCATTGATGCGGATATTGAGTTTGAAGAAGAGGAGGAAAGGTCCCTTATAGGTTTTTGCGTGATGGGTGGCATTTTTTCCGAGGGAATTGACTTGACCCATGAAAGCCTGATCGGAGCCATCATTGTGGGTACAGGTCTTCCGCAGGTATGTCTTGAACGGGAAATAATGAAAGAAACCTTCGACAGTGAGGAAATAAACGGATACGACTATGCCTATAAATATCCGGGTATGAATAAGGTACTGCAGGCGGCCGGAAGAGTAATTAGAACAGAGGAGGATGTGGGAGTTGTGGTGCTTCTTGATGAGCGCTTTCTGCAATATTCCTATGTGAGAATGTTCCCAAGAGAATGGGAGGACTATAAGAGAGTCCGAATCGATACGATTTTACCCGCAGTCGAAAAGTTCTGGGATGAGTGGCAGATATAAAAAACGCAGAGGTCATAAACCTCTGCGTTTTAGTATTTTTATCTTACGGTTTTGCTTCTTAATGCTTTCTTCACGTATTTTTTCTTGTACATTTCGTGGTCTGCATTTTCTATCAGGTCATTTAAGTCTTCCGGTCTGTCAAGGGTGGTTATGAAGTAGCCTATGGAAGCATCGATCTCATAGGGCTTTGCACCGGACCTGTTAAACTGAGCCATTGAGGCATTCAATTTCTCAATACAGAGATTTGCATCATCATCATTGTAGCCGGAAGCCAGAAGAACAAATTCATCGCCACCATAGCGCATTATTATTTCGCCGTGGCGTTTATTATCCTTAAGTACATTGG
The DNA here is from genome assembly GCA_045598365.1 of Lachnospiraceae bacterium. Taxonomy (GTDB): domain Bacteria; phylum Bacillota; class Clostridia; order Lachnospirales; family Lachnospiraceae; genus UBA1258. Next base: position 64,449 of record JAZLLV010000030.1, on the reverse strand, counting down.
CAATGCTCTTGATAAGGGCATCTCCTTCGTCATGTCCGTATATGTCATTGACTTCCTTTAATCCGTCCACGTCCATAAAGATAACACACAGTGGAGTGCGATCTTTAATGGCCTCAGTGACAATGGACTCTGAGAGCTTAAAGAAACCGGCACGGTTGTAAATACCGGTGAGGGTATCATATATCCACATTCTGTCCAAAGCAGAAATCATCTGCTCCATAACGGTTCGCTTTCTGGAGTTTTCCAGTGCATTGCTGGCTGCATTGCACCAGTTGGGGAAAAAGTCATTTCTGACAAGTTCACCTGAGGTTCCAAGCACCGCATAACCGAAGTTTCTGTTCATGTAGTGAATGGGGAAGAAATAGTAGGTACCACCGGCCTTTCCGCCCTTTGCGTGCGGCGGGAAGATATCCTTTTTCTCAAAATATTCGCGTTCATCGGAAACGGTTGCATCTATGCCTTTTCCTACGGAAACAACACAGATTATTTCATCGGAGTAGTCCTCCTGGTTATCTCTGTCTATGGTGGAGAGGGCTTTTGCGTAATCGGAGTAGTCAATTAAATAATCGGGGCGGACATTGAGGCAGAGGTACAATTCCTCGGGACCTATTTTCTCGCCGTATTCTTTGAGAGAATCAAGAAGATCATAGTATTCTCTCTTTCTCATAAGATCTGCAGTCATTCTCTTTACTGTCTGGGTAAGTACGGACTGCATATATCTGTCTACGGATAAAGCATTGGTGCTTGTAATATCGATTCTTGCCTCATCCTCAAGTTTGCATCCGCAGGTTTCTCCGTGGAACAAAACAGTGGGAAGCGTTATTGTCTCACCTATTGAGTGAGTGTTGTATTCGTGAAGAACATTTATTGCAGTAACAGCCTTTTGATACTGCTGTCTCTTGCAGGTGGTAATTCTCGGAGCATAGATTCTTGATATGGAGTCGAAGTCAATACCGGTAACCTTTATGTCCTTGGGAACTTTTATGCCCCGGCGTTTAAGCTCTGTGATAAGGCCGATGGCCATTTCGTCGTTACAGCATACAACGGCATCGGGTAAACCACCTTCGAGATTCAGAAAATAATCAGCTGCTTCAACACCGCTTGGATATTCAAAGGATCCATAGGTAATCCATTCGTCTTTAACAGGTAAATTTCTTTCCTTCATGGCATGTAAAAAGCCTTTAAGACGCTGGGCGGTATCAATGCTTTCCTTCATACCACCAAGGAAGAAGACTCTTTTGCAACCGTGAACGTCGCAAAGATGACTGGTAACCTCTTCGGCGATTCCGGCTTCATCACTTATGATATTAACAAATTCCGGTGAGAAACAATCGACGCAGACACAGGGAACCTTCGCTTCAACAATACGTTTAACAAGAATGTCGCTGAAATCAAAGTCCTGAAATGTGTTTTTTACAAAAACGATTCCGTCGAAAGAAGACAGATCGGGTAAATCAAATATGGAATATTCACCTCTTATATAGGTGTCGTTACCCGCTATATTAACATGACAACAGAAAACTGAGCAGATATCTCCCCAGTCCCTGATACGTCTCTCTATACCTTTCATAAATGCTTTCTGGGCGTCAAATACCAGACTGCATATCAATACGGCTATTCTCATAAATAAAGCCCGCCTTTGAACCTAGTCCTTGTGCAGAAAAGAAAAACCACTCCCCATATGGTTTCTTCATTTTAACATATGCGGATATTTTAGAAAACACCCTATACTATGGGCATAATAATAGAAATGTAATGGACAAATTTGTGTATGTTGTCGATGCTCTCAAGAGATTGTGAAATTTTGCTGAACTTTTTTGTGACTCGTTGACTTATAGAAATAAACTTCTTAAACTAACTGTGTATGTGAAAATGGAGGATTAAGAAATGAGAAGATATTGGAAGTATATTAAACCGTATCTTCCCGCCTTTATACTTGGCCCCTTACTTATGATTGTAGAGGTTGGCGGAGAGGTATTTTTACCGAGGTTTATGTCTTCGATAATTAATGACGGTATTGGTGAAGTTCCGGGTGCCGGAAATGTACCGTTCATTATCAGAACCGGTCTTTTGATGATTGGTCTGATTGTTATTATGGCTGCCGGCGGAATCGGCGGCGCATATTTCAGTGCAAAGGCAAGCATTAATTTTGCCGCAGACTTAAGAAAGGATGCTTTTGACCATGTACAGAAGTTTTCTTTTGCCAACATAGATCAGTTCAGCACCGGTTCGATCGTAACAAGACTTACAAACGATATTACCCAGGTGCAGAGCCTTGTGGCTATGATGTTAAGAATGCTTTTGAGAGCTCCCGGTATGCTTATCGGTGCGGTTATTATGGCATTTGTCATGAATGCAAAGCTTGCTGTTGTTATATTGGTTGTAGTGCCCCTTTTGATTGTGGTGATTGCAATTGTCATAAGACTTGCATTTCCCAGATTCCAAATACTGCAGACAAAGGTTGATAAGTTAAATTCCACAGTTCGTGAAGCAGTAACAAACGTGCGTGTAATCAAGTCCTTTGTAAGAGGAGATTACGAGCAGGGACGTTTTGAAGAAGCAAACGGGGATTTAAAGGAATCATCTCTTCGCGCATTCAGAATCATGATTACCACAATGCCCCTTATGGGCCTTTTTATGAATGCAACAACCCTTGCCATAGTATGGTTTGGCGGAAAGCAGATTCTTGTGGGTGAGATGCCTGTAGGTGATCTGACAGCATTTACCACCTATGTTATTCAGATTCTTTCCGCACTTATCATGTCATCCTTTATTGTACTCCAGAGTTCAAGAGCCATTGCTTCCGCAAAGCGTATCAATGAAATAATTGACTGTGAAGTGGATATTTCCGATGATAATGCCAAGGCTCCCGAAAAGATTGTTGAGTCAGGCTCTGTTGAGTTTAAGAATGTTACCTTCAGATACTACAAAAACTCAGATGCCCCTGTTCTTGATAATATTTCCTTCTCTGTTGAATCAGGCGAAACCGTGGGTATTATCGGTTCCACCGGTTCCGGAAAGACCACACTTGTATCTTTGATTCCAAGATTGTACGATCCTGATGCTGGCTCTATCCTTGTGGACGGAACCGATGTTAAGGACTATTCTCTTTACAACCTTCGTGAAGCTGTTGCCATGGTTCTTCAGAAGAACATTCTTTTCTCAGGATCCATTATGGAAAACCTTCAGTGGGGTAATGAAGATGCCACTGAGGAGGAAATCCGTGAAGTAGCTGCCATGGCTCAGGCAGACGGTTTTGTTACTTCATTTACGGAAGGTTATGAAACCGACTTAGGTCAGGGCGGCGTAAATGTATCCGGCGGACAGAAACAGAGACTTTGTATTGCAAGAGCTATGCTTAAGAAACCTAAGATTCTTATTCTTGATGACTCTACAAGTGCGGTTGATACGGCTACAGAAGCTTTAATCAGAGAAAATCTTAAAAACTTCTGCCCTGAAACCACAAAGATTATTATTGCCCAGAGAATATCTTCGGTAATTGAAGCTAATAAGATTGTTGTTCTCGATGACGGAAAGATAATGGGTATAGGAACCCATAGTGAGCTTATGGAATCCTGTGAAGCATATCAGGAAATCTATTACTCACAGATGGATAAGGAGGTGAACGCATAATGGATCAGAAAACATATGCACGCCTCGATGCTAAATATACAAAGAAAAACGAGGAATTCAAAAAGGCCCATGCAAATGATATGATGCGTGGCGGCCCCGGCGGCGGAAGAGGTCCCGGAAGACAGATGGGTAAGCCCAAGAACATGGCTGCAAGTATCAAGCGTCTGTTCTCATATATCAAAAAGGATAAATGGAAGGTTGCCATTGTTCTTGTACTTGTTGTTATAAGTACAATATCAGGCCTTGCCGGTTCCTATATTTTAAGACCTGTTGTTAACTCACTCGCATCAGGGGAGGGCTCTCTTTCCTATCTTGCTAAGGGTATTCTTGCCATGGCAGGAATTTATATTGTGGGTGTTATCACACAGTATCTTCAGGCACGAATTATGCTTGGAGTATCACAGGGCGCTCTTGAAAGAATCAGAAACGAGCTTTTTGAAAAGGTTAGTAAATTGCCCTTAAAGTATTATGACACCAATGAAACAGGTGATGTAATGAGCCGATTCACCAACGACGTTGATGCTGTCGGCAACATGCTTAACAACACGATTGTATCAATTATTTCCGGTGTAATTTCCCTTGTGGGAACCTTTGCACTTATGATTTATACAAATGTATGGCTTACCATCATAACCGTGCTTATGGCTCCCCTTATGGTTAAGGCTGCCGGTATGGTAGGTAAGAAATCCAGAAAGTACTACAAGGAACAGCAGGCGGCCTTAGGCTCTCTTAACGGTTATGTGGAAGAAACCGTTTCAGGACAGAAGGTAGTAAAGGTATTCAATCATGAACAGGCTGCAATGGATGAATTTGAGTATCTTAACACCGACCTTAGAAACAAGCAGTTATACGCTCAGTTCTTTGGCGGAATAATGGGTCCTGTTATGGGTAACTTAAACCAGGTATCCTATGCACTTACTGCCATGATTGGCGGTGTGCTTTGCGTTATCAGGGGCTTTGATATCGGTGGTCTTACAATATTTGTAAACTACTCACGCCAGTTCTCCCGTCCCATCAACGAGCTTTCAATGCAGGTTACCGAGATTTTCTCAGCTCTTGCAGGTGCTGAACGTGTATTTGATGTAATGGATACTGCTCCGGAAGTTCCCGATAAGGAGGATGCTGTTGAACCTGCTCCCCTTCGCGGTGAAATTGCTCTTAACAATGTTACCTTCGGATACAATGAAGACAAAACAATTCTTAAGAACATTTCTTTCTACGCAAAGCCCGGACAGAAAATTGCTCTGGTAGGCTCCACCGGTGCGGGAAAAACCACAATTACAAATCTTATTACAAGATTTTATGATATCAATGACGGAACGGTTACTGTTGACGGAGTTGATATAAGAGATATTAAGAGGGACTACTTGCGCAAAAATATTGCCATGGTTCTTCAGGATACGCATCTGTTCAGTGGAACCGTAAGAGAAAATATTCGTTACGGAAGACTTGATGCTACGGATGAAGAGGTTGAGCAGGCAGCTAAACTTGCCAGCGCCCATTCGTTTATTATGAGGCTTGATAAAGGCTATGATACCCTTCTTGAGGGTGATGGTGCTAATTTAAGTCAGGGACAGAGACAGCTTCTTAACATCGCCCGTGCAGCTATTTCAAAGGCTCCCATACTTATACTTGACGAAGCAACATCATCTGTTGATACCAGAACCGAAAGACATATTGAGCATGGTATGGATCGTCTTATGAAGGACAGAACAACCATCGTTATTGCCCACAGACTGTCGACGGTTAGAAATGCAAATGCTATAATAGTTCTTGAAAACGGCGAAATCATTGAACGTGGAGATCATGATGAGCTTCTTAAACTTAAGGGTCGTTATTACGAACTCTATACCGGAAAGAAGGAGCTTGACTGATTATAAGCCCGAGGAAAGTGCATGAAGAAAAAGTATCAGCTTAAGACAAGAACCATAACGATTGTACCCACTGACGAGGAAAAGTTATGGGATGAACCCTGGCTTATTCATAAGAATTATGATGATGAAGATCCGGGAAAAGTTATAGGATATGTTTCTTTTGCCGGAGAAAAGGCAAAAGGAGTGGTGCCTTTTACCATTGAAATATATGATAAGTGCGACAGAAACCGTGGCTACGGAACTACAGCCATAAGACTAATGGTGGACTGGGCCTTTAACCATAAAAGTGTTTTCGAAATCACTGCGGTAAGTGAGCATGAAAACAGTTCTTACATTATGGCACTTCAGAAGGCGGGCTTTGTAATAAGAGAAGCCACAAGAACCATAGAGAATTATTCAATTGTTAAGCCGAAAACCAGCTGGACCGGACTTTATATGTTTATCGGTATTGTGGCAGGTATGATTGTAGGCTTTGTTTTTGACAATGCTTACGGCGGAGTTGCGGTGGGTGTTCTTGCCTGTACAATAATAGGTTCCTCCATGGATCATAAAGAAAAGGTCTACAGGGAAGCCATTACCGGCAAGCAGGAATAATTACCTCTTGCAAAAGGACAAAACAAGTGATATTATCCAAACAAGATAAAGGTGATGATAAAGAGGAGTACATATTGTAGGTCTTCAGAGAGAACGGGTTTGGTGTGAACGTTTAGACTGAAAATGTGGAAGGTAGCTTTTGAACCGGTTAGGTGAATTCAGTAGCTTAACCCGTGCTGCTCACGTTACAGGGCCGGCTCTGTTAGGAGTTAATGAGATTTGCTTCGCAAGAAGCGAATGAACAAAGGTGGTACCGCGTTAATGACGCCCTTTGCTGACTGGTTCGGCAAAGGGCTTTTTATATTGCTCTTTGATGAACCAAATTTCAAAAAAGGAGAGAAAAGATGAAAAAAGAACTTGAGAAAACCTATAATCCCAAGGCGATGGAAGAACGCATTTACGAAAACTGGCTTGATAAGAAGTATTTTCATGCCGAAGTTGACAGATCAAAGAAGCCCTTCACAATTGTGATGCCCCCTCCGAATATTACAGGACAGCTTCACATGGGACATGCTCTTGATAATACAATGCAGGACATTCTTACTAGATTTAAGAGAATGCAGGGCTATAATACATTATGGCAGCCCGGCACAGACCATGCTTCAATTGCTACCGAGGCAAAGGTTGTTGAACAGCTTAAGAAGGAAGGCCTTTCGAAGGAAGACCTGGGCCGTGAGAAATTCCTTGACAGAGTATGGGACTGGAAGAGAGAGTACGGCGGACGTATAGTTTCCCAGCTTAAGAAAATCGGTTCATCCTGTGACTGGGACAGAGAACGCTTTACCATGGATGAAGGCTGTAACAAGGCAGTAAACGAAGTATTCGTTAAAATGTATGAAAAGGGCTATATTTATAAGGGCTCAAGAATTATAAACTGGTGTCCCGTATGTAACACATCTATTTCCGATGCTGAGGTTGAATATGAGGAGCAGGCAGGACATTTCTGGCATATTAAGTACCCTGTTGTTGATGAAAACGGTGAGCCTTCCAAGACAGAATTCCTTACATTCGCAACCACCCGTCCTGAGACAATGCTCGGTGATACTGCGGTTGCAATCAACCCCGCAGATGAAAGATACAGCTATTTAAAGGGACGTAAGCTCTGGCTTCCCATTGTTAATAAGCCTATCCCTGTTGTTGAAGATTCATATGTAGATATGGAATTCGGTACAGGCGTAGTTAAGATTACACCCGCCCATGACCCTAACGACTTTGAAGTTGGTAAGCGTCATAACCTTCCCGAGATTAATATCCTTAATGATGATGCTACCATTAATGAAAACGGTGGAAAGTTTGCGGGACTTGACCGCTATGAAGCAAGAAAAGCCATAGTAGCCGAACTTGATTCTCTTGGCCTTCTTGTAAAAATTGAAGACTACTCACACAACGTAGGTACCTGCTACCGTTGTCATACAACCGTTGAGCCCATGATTAAAAAGCAGTGGTTCGTAAACATGCAGGAGCTTATCAAGCCCGCTGTTGAAGGCGTTAAGAACGGTGACATTAAGCTTGTACCCGAGCGTATGGAAAAAACATACTTTAACTGGACAGATAACATCCGTGACTGGTGTATTTCAAGACAGTTATGGTGGGGCCATCAGATTCCCGCATATTACTGTGATGACTGTGGAGAAGTTGTTGTTTCAAAAGAAAAGCCTTCAGTATGTCCTAAGTGCGGCAAGAGTCATTTTACTCAGGATCCGGATACTCTTGATACCTGGTTTTCATCAGCACTCTGGCCTTTCTCAACCCTGGGCTGGCCTGAAAAAACAGAAGAACTTGATTACTTCTACCCTACAGATGTACTTGTAACAGGTTACGACATTATCTTCTTCTGGGTTATCAGAATGATTTTCTCCGGCTATGAGCAGATGGGAAAGAGACCTTTCCACACAGTATTATTCCATGGTCTTGTAAGAGACAACCTTGGCAGAAAGATGTCCAAGTCCCTCGGAAACGGTATCGATCCTTTGGAGATTATCGAACAGTACGGTGCAGATGCTTTAAGACTTACACTCATTACCGGTAACGCACCCGGTAACGATATGCGTTTCTACATGGAGAGAGTTGAAGCCAGCAGAAACTTTGCAAATAAGATTTGGAATGCTTCACGTTTCATTATGATGAATATGGGAGATGAAGCGCCCACAAAGCCTCTTGACAGTGAACTTGAGCCTGTTGATAAGTGGATTCTTTCAAAATGCAATACCCTTATCAAGGATGTTACCGACAATATGGAAAAGTATGACCTCGGTGTTGCGGTTCAGAAGGTTTATGACTTTATTTGGGATGAATTCTGTGACTGGTACATTGAGATGGTTAAGCCCCGTCTTTACTCAGATTCAGATAAGGCATCCAAGAATGCTGCACTCTACACCCTTAAAAAGGTTTGCATTGATGCATTAAAGCTTCTTCACCCTTATATGCCCTTTGTTACAGAAGAAATATTCACAACAATTCAGGACGAAGAGGAATCCATTATGATTTCAAAGTGGCCTGAATATACTGAAGAGCTTTCTTTTGCTGCTGAGGAAAAAGAAATCGAAACCATTAAGGAAGCCGTTCGTGCCATCAGAAATGTTCGTACAGGAATGAACGTTGCTCCTTCAAGAAAAGCAAAGGTATTTGTAGTAAGTGCCGATGCTGCCATAAGAGGAATCTTTAAGGACGGCGAGATTTACTTTAAGCCCTTATCCTATGCTTCTGAAATTGAAATCAAAGAAGACAAGGCAGGTATTCCCGAGGATGCGGTTTCTGCGGTTATAGCAGGCGCAACCCTTTATATGCCTTTTGCAGAGCTTGTTGATATTTCAGCAGAGATAGAGAGACTTACAAAGGAGCAGGCTAGACTTGAGGGCGAAATTAAGCGTTCCAATGGTATGCTTTCCAATGAAAAGTTCATCTCAAAGGCACCTGAAGCAAAGGTAAATGAGGAAAAAGAAAAACTCAAAAAGTACCAGCAGATGCTTAATGATGTAAATGAAAGACTTGCATCACTTAAATAGTACGTAGTTTTATAATTTAAGCCCCCGGGAGTTGCTCCCGGGGGCTTTTTAGTCTTAAGAATTCTTAAGATTACTTAAAATCTGTTGACCAACTGTATTAACTGTGCTAATACAGTTAGTGAGGAGAACGAAGAAAGGAGGCGGGAGAGTGATTGAATTAAATTACAGAGACTCAAGGCCCATATATGAGCAGATAAAGGATTGTATCAGGAATCTTATTATCAGTAAGGCAATGACAGAAAACGAAAAGCTTCCTTCGGTAAGAAGTCTTGCCATGACACTGTCAATAAATCCAAACACAATCCAGAGAGCATATAACGAACTGGAAAGTGAGGGCTATGTGTACTCGATTCCGGGAAAGGGTAGTTTTGTGAGCCCCGATGTGAGACATGATGAAGAGCGCGTTGGAGAAATTAAGGAAAAAATCAAAGAACTACTTACGGAACTTAAATATCTTGGGATAAAGTATGAAGAAATTGAGAAATTGGTTAGGGAGGTAATTGAACCATGATAGAGATAAATAATTTGGTAAAAACCTTTGATGGTTTTACTGCCCTTAATGGTACAAATATAAAGGTTCCCAAAGGCTCCGTATATGGACTGGTGGGACCAAACGGTGCGGGTAAATCCACTGTTATAAGACATATTCTCGGAATATATAAGCAGGACAGCGGAAATGTCCTTATTGATGGCGAAGGAATATGGGAAAACAACCGGATAAAGCAAAGGTGTGCATCAATACCCGATGACTGGTATTACTTTGCAAACGCAAACATTAGGGAAATGATGAGCTTTTATAAGGGAATTTATGAGAACTTCTCTGAAGAGCGTTACGAAAAGCTTAAGGAGGTGTTTCCCATTGACGAGAAGAAAACCATCAGGTACCTTTCAAAAGGTATGCAGAAGCAGGTTGCTTTCTGGCTTGCTCTTTCGACTATGCCTGATTATATGATTCTGGACGAGCCTGTAGACGGTCTTGATCCCGTAATGAGAAGACAGGTCTGGAGCCTGCTTATGGGGGATGTGGCCGAACGAGGCACAACAGTTCTTGTATCAAGCCACAATTTAAGAGAACTTGAGGATGTCTGTGATCATGTGGGTATTATGGATAAGGGTAAAATTTTACTTGAAAGAAATCTTTCGGAACTTCAGGACAACATGGTTAAGCTCCAGGTGGTATTTGGAGAAAACATAACCGAGGTACCTGAAAGTATACCTGTATTACATACATCTAAGCTTGGCAGAGTTCATACCATGATTCTTCGTATGAATGCGGAAGAAGCAAAGAAAGCTCTGGCAACCTATTCACCTCTTGTGGTGGATGCTATTCCTCTGACACTTGAGGAAATATTTGTTTATGAACTTGGAGGTGAGAACTATGCAGTCAAAGACATCGTTCTTTAATAAAACCTTATACTTAAAAAACTTAAGAAGATTCTGGCCCATATGGGGCTTTGGAAGTTTCCTTGGACTTCTATTTCCCATCTACCTTCTTGTGCGCGGCGTAGAAAGAACAGGTTCAGGAGCAATAGATGTATGTGAGATTGTACTTGATTACAATGAATATTTGAGAAACGGAGCACCTATTGTTGCTATGGGAACTGCAATAATAGCTGCCATGGCTGTGTGGAATTATTTATACTTCCACAGAAGCGTAAGTGCGATGCATTCCTACCCCATTTCAAGAATCGGATTGTTTGTAACAAATTATTTATCGGGACTTACCCTTATGTTAATTCCTTATGTTGTGGGCGGAGCAGCAACAATAGCCATCGTTGCAGCCTTTGGTAAGGGAGTTCCTGTTGCAACCTTTTATCTGATTGCAGGTGTCATTTGTGAGAGCATTCTTTTCTTCTCGATTGCCACCTTTACAGCTCAGCTTGTGGGAAACATTGTAGCTCTTCCGGTTGTGTACATGCTGTTAAATTTCTTACAGGCGATTATTCAGGCCGCTTTAACTGCTGTTTATGACGGTTTCCGCTACGGTGTGGATTATGAGTTTGATAACAGGTTTTTATTCTTTTCGCCCATTATGCAGCTGTTTAAGAGCATAAAGGTTGAGCATGATTATTCAAGTCCCATATTTGTTGCAATGGACTCATACGAATACACTACATATTTAAGTTCAATTGAGAACTTTTATGTAATCGTAATCTACGGAATCGCAGGTTTGTTTATTGCGGCAGCAGCATACTTACTGTATGTAAAAAGAAAAAGTGAGAGTGCCGGAAATACCATTGCCTTCAGTAAAGTTAAACCTGTTGTTGCCGTTGTTTACACCATAATAGTTGGAACCGTGGGCTCAATGGTTCTTTATGCTTTGTTTTTCTATTCAACCTCTGCATATAAGCTGCTTCCTTTTACAGTATGTCTTGTTGTTGCTGTTGTTATCGGATGCATTACGGGTAAGATTCTCATTGAAAGAAGTGCGAAGATCTTTAACAGAAAAACCGCTGTGGAAGTTGCACTCGGAATTGTTGCTGCAGTAGCTTTTGCGGTTATATGCAGGCTGGATGTGTTTGGCATTGAAACCAGAATACCGGTGGGAAATGTAAAGGATATCAGAGTTCATTATGACGGTCAGGAATATGAATTTAAGACCGGCAGGGATGATGAGCTTATAAAGGAATTTACGGACCTTCACAGAAAGCTTATCTTAAATGCTGCGGATGTGGCTGAAAGATTTGACAGACCGGTTGGCGAAGATGAGCGTGTCTTTTATGCATACATAAGTATTTATTACGACCTTGATAACGGTTCAACAATGGCAAGACAGTACAGAACCTGTTATGTCATGGATGACAAAGGAAAGCACTTTGTTGAAAATGACCTGGGTGACTTTTTCTGCAAAAAGGAAGTATGCTTAAATTCACTTGAAGTACCTGAAGGATATGAACTGGTTCAGGCATATGTAAGTATTCCTCACATTCCGGGACAGGAAAAAGCGCAGTTATATGAAGACTATTATTATGATGAGTTTGGAAACGCAGTTGCCGTTGATGAGTATGGAAACGAGTATTCATACGATCCTAATAACAGAAATTTTTATGAAAGAGACGCTCTTCTTATTTACAATGCATTAAAAGAAGATATTACTGAAGGTAATTATGACCCCATTAGAATATCCCATGGCGAAGGTGGCGTAATCTGGATGGAATTCACCTTTGAATCTATGAGTGATGACAATTACAGAAGAGAGTGGAGATGTGTCAATGTTGACAGAAATATGGAGCATGTTATAGATGCAATGGCAACCCTTTTGCATGTTACTCCCGAAGCCATAAAGGCCGAATCATTCTTTGACGCTGCCGGCTGATAATCTTTTGAAAATCATGGCAAAGTAGATAATTTCCGTAATTGCGGTGATGGTCCAGGAGAAGGCATAGAGAAGATATAAAGATTCCATTGTGTGGAAATATGCAAATATTGTATAGATCCATATGATTCTGAAAACACAGGAACCAAGAATTACAAGTAAAGTGGGGATGCCGGTTTTTCCAAGACCTCTGGCGGCTGCTATAGTGTTATCCATGAAGGCTGAAATGCAATAGGAGAAGCCCATTACAGTAAGTCGCTTTAGTCCTTCGGTGATGACTGCACTATCCACTGTGAAGATGGATAAAAAGCTTCTTCCGAATATTACAAGCAGAACGCCGGGAATCAGCCCTGCAAGAAATGAATAGGCGAGACTGACATAGTAGCTTTTTAATATGCGGTCTCGCTTTTTTGCGCCATGATTCTGGCTTATAAAACTGGTGCAGGCCACATAAAAAGCATTCATCATATTGTAAACAATACCGTCTGCGTTTGCTGCGGCGGAGTTTCCTTCCACGGTAACCGCATCAAAGGAGTTAACGCCTGCCTGAAGGAAAAGATTTGCAAACTGGAAGATTGCATTCTGAAGTCCTGCGGGAACTCCGAGAGAAAGAATTCTTGTGGCTTTGTTTTTGGTAAATTTAAGATGCTCTTTGTATAAACCATAGTGTTCTTTTGAGGAAAACAGTGAAATGACTACTAAAGTTGCGGAAACGTACTGGGCAAACACACTGGCAATGGCAACACCTGCAACCCCGAGGCTTAAAAGAATTACTGAGATAAGATTCAGGATTACATTTGTAATGCCGGCAATTGTCAGATAGGTGAGGGGCTTTTTTGTGTTTCCGGCAGCAGAGTAAACCCCGTTACCAAAATTGTATATGGAAACAGCAGGCAGCCCTAAAAAGTAAATGTGAAGGTAGAGGCTTGCACCCTCAAACAGTTCTTCCTTGGTATTTAGGAGTCTGAGCGCCGAATCTGCAGACAGTTCGCAGGCAATCATCATAAATAACCCAAGGATTATACATAAAATAAAGGATGTATGTACGGTTTCCCTCTCATCTTCTTCGGCCTTTGCGCCGATAAATAAGGCAGTAAGGGAGTTTACACCGGACCCAATTCCTATGAAAAAGCCCACAAAAAGTGTTACAAGCGTGGTGGTGGAGCCAACGGCTCCAAGGGCCTTACTTCCTGCAAAGTGTCCTAAGACAGCAACATCCGCCATATTAAAAAGAACCTGAAGCAGGTTTGAAAAAATCAGGGGGATGCTGAAAAGAAGCATATTCTTTTTTATGGAGCCTTGGGTCATTTCAATTGAAGCGGTTTTCATGAGTTTCCTTAATTATGTTAATTTACTAGGATACATTATGTTATCCAATGTTAATGCTGTAAATCCCAATATATTGGATAAAAACCTTAAAAATTGTGGCTTTTTTGTTAAAAACATACAATATATGTGTTTACATAAGAGAAAAGTTATGTTAAATTAAAGTTGTGGTTATGTAAATTAGAGGTACAATCTGTTGAAAAAGTCGAAAAACTTTCTTCCGGGATTGCTTTGGGTACTTAGTATAGCGTGCCTTGTTGCCGGTGTCGTTTTCTTTGTACTGGATCATCCGGACATAATAACTATAGTAGATAATACTTCAGAAGAAACTCATTTGGAAGACGGTAATTTAAGTTCTTCAGGACCGGCAATTTCGGCGGATGAGTTGGCAAATAAAGTTCCCACAGAGGAAAGTATCATAAAGGCTGATGAGAAAGATGCAGATTCCGATAAGCCGGAAACTGTTGAGCCTGAAGTTATTGAACCTGAAGTGGCGGAACCGGAAGTAGTAAAGGTTGAAAATCCCTATAAAGATATGTTCCTTAAAAATTCAGATTTGGTGGCGTGGTTAAAGATTCCCGAAACACCTGTGGATTTTCCGGTCATGTGGACGCCGGAGGATGAAAATTATTATCTTTACAAGGATATAGATAAAAAGAAAAGCCGTGGCGGCTGTCCGATTCTGGATACGGACAGTACCATGTACCCTACTTCAACGAATCTTATAATTCACGGTCATAATATTAAGGGAATAATGTTTTATGATCTTTTGAATTACAAGAACAAGTCCTACATGGAAGAGCATCCTTACATTTATCTTTATGGTAAGGATTATGAACATATATATGAAGTAATGGCAGTGTTTCGGTCCAAGGTATATTACACTACGGATACCTGTTTTAAGTATTATAAATTCTTCAATGCTGCAAACGAAGAGGAATTTAAGGATTTTTACGACAATGTAAAAGAACTGGCTTTGTATGATACGGGTGTTACCGCAGAATACGGAGACAAACTGATAACCCTGTCTACATGCTCAAGTCATGTGGAGAACGGAAGGTTCGTGGTCGTTGGTAAGGAAATCGAACCCGGCGATCAATATCTTGAAATAGTACAGGATAACTAATTAATATTCATAAACAAAGGTTCAGGGAGGACATTATGAAGAATCTCAAAAAAGTATTTGCTTTTGCAATGTCAATTGTTACTATGGTAGCTATGACAATGGTACCGAAGGTATCTGCCAGTGCGGAAGAATCCGATGTAACCACATGGTATGTTACTTTTTCGGGATCAAGATATTATGTTTCGAGCAATAAGCGAGACTGGTGGACTGAGGGTCTTAATGCTGTTGATTCAGGCATGAAGGATGGCGATCATATCATTATTAATGGTGATAATGTTTGCGGTGATATTGCAGTTGAAATAACCGTTACCAAAAAGGTTGGCGATCTTTGTGTAACAAATGGCGGAAACGGTATTGTATACGCTCCTTATGCAGAGAATGTTTATGTTGCAGGTTCAGGCGTGCTGGTGGCTCATGTGGATACAGCAAACAAAGTTGATATATATCCGGAACAGACACTTCAGATTATCGGTAATGTAAATACTTTTGAGGCTCATTATGACAGCCAGAGAACAGCTCCCAAGTTCGGTGTTTCCGGTACTGTAAAGAAGGGTACACTTAAGTACAGAAACGACAGTTCAGAAAGTTATTTCGGAACCATTTATGACATAGCAGCAGGTAAGTGCACAGGCGATGCAAACGGTATTGCTCTTATTGAAAAGGGTCAGTATTCATCTACACCCGTAATAACACCCGCAGCAAAGCCCGGTAACAACGGCAAGAAGGAACTTGACAGTGTTCCCGATACAGGTGCAAGAGAGATTTCAGAATCCTTCATTTTCTTTGCACTTGCAGCAGCATTTGCTTTAGGCGCAGTAATCTGCAAAAAGAAAATCCAGTAATAAACTTAAGTTGTTTTGATATGTGTGATGAGAAGAGCAGGCAGTGAGCCTGCTCTTTTCATATACAAATCATATATTGTTTATTAAATTTGGATGAATTTTCTCTCGGGTTAATTGAGAAGATAATAACCAGATTGTATAATAATGATGTACTAAAGCTAAGAGGCAGCAGGTGTGAAACCGAAGATAGTTATTACGGATTCCCACAGAAACCTTCCGGAGGATTATTGGGAAAAACTTTCTGAATTTTATAAAGAAAATGTATGGGGCAGTGATTCGTCAAATGACGAAAATCCTGCCGGAGCTGAGCGAATCAGAGACTTCTACACAGAGTATGAACTTGAGTACGGAGTAAAATGGTTTGAAATCGCCGCATACTTATCAGATAAAATGGTAGGTGTGATGCGGGTACTAAGGAATCCTAAGTATCGTACCAAATGGTATTTTTGTGATGTACATACCGCTTTGGGTTACAGGAAAAAGGGTATTGCTTCCTGTATGTATAAAGAAGCCATCAGACTTGTGGAAGAATTTTACGCGGCGGAGTATATCGAGGCTTCTGTAAGCGCAAAAAATGCAGCATCAATTGCTCTTCACGAAAAACTTGGTTTTTATGACACAGGAAAGGCATCTTCTTTTGCCAATTTCTTCTTTGAGGAAGATGAAACAATTTTCGAAAGAAGACTTCTTCTTGAGTATCCTGCAGATGATACGGCTCCTCAGAGGCGCATTGTCCTTAAGTATCTAAAAAAACATTTTGAAAATCTTGGAGAGAAGCCTGCGAATGGTTACAAACCCATAATCGACAAAATGTTTGCGTATAAAGAAAACCTTTCTTTAATCTTCTGTGGGGAAAATGTTGTGGGCTTTAGTTACGGTAACGAAGATGAAACAATTGAATTTATTGAGTAAGGAGGATTTGTTATGAAAAAAACTGTTGGAATTATTTGCACATTTGCACTGTTATTTGTAAGTCTTTTTGCTGCAGGCTGTGGCAAGGACGGTGGAGAAAAGGCTCCCGCAGGTTCAAAGGAGGTAAACCCTTCAGAACTGTTTGAGAAGGTTTGGGCTTCATATGGTGAAGAAGATTTCTTCCCTATGGCAGGTGGTGACTTTGATAAGCAGAATATGGAAAAGCCGGATGTTTATGATATTGAGGCTTACAAAGATGCATTTACAAGCACTTTCCTTGTAACCGATGATATGCAGGCTGAGATTACCGGAGATGTTATTACAGCAATGCATATGATGAATGCAAACACCTTCTGCAGTGCTATGTATAAGGTTAAGGATGCTTCTAAAATTGCAACTATGGCAGATACCTATAAAGCAGCAGTACAGGGAAATATGTGGATGTGCGGATTCCCCGATACACTTGTTGTTTTATCGGATGGCGATGTTATGATAATTGCTTATGGTGAAGACAGCATAATCCAGACATTTAAGAACAAATGCACCCAGGCAGACAGCGATGTAAAACTTGTTATTGAAGCTCCTGTTCTGGAGGGTTAATTAATGCTTTTTTCAAGTATTACCTTTTTATTTTACTTTTTACCGGCGGTACTGTTAATCTATGCAGTATCGCCGAAAGTCATAAAGAATCTTGTGCTTGTGATTGCAAGTCTGTTCTTTTATGCCTGGGGAGAGCCTAAATATGTTCTTCTGATGCTTGTTACAATTACCATGGGCTACGGATTCGGACTGGCAATAGAGCATTGCCTTCAAAAAAGGAAGAATGCCACACCGGTTTTTGTTATCAGTGTGGTTTGCGTTCTTTTGTCCTTAGGCTATTTTAAGTACACGGATTTTTTCCTGAGTACCATTAAAAATTTTGGCTTTTCCAATGTGACTCTTAAAAACATAGCGCTTCCCATAGGCATAAGCTTTTACTCTTTTCAGTTAATCAGTTATCTTGCGGATGTTTATCGCGGAGAAGAAAAAGCCCAGAGGAACTATATTGATCTTGCGGCGTATATTTCTTTTTTTCCGCAGCTCATTGCAGGCCCTATTGTAAGATACGGTGACATAGCTCTTTTGCTGAAAGAAAGAAAACATTCGGTAGAAAAAATAGCTTATGGCGGCAAAAGGTTCATTATAGGCCTTTCAAAGAAAATGCTTTTGGCAAATCTTTTGGCGGAATTCTGTAATGTTTTTTATGCTTCGACCGAAAAGAGCATTCTTTTTTGCTGGGCATATGCTTTTTCCTATTCCATGCAGGTGTACTTTGACTTTTCGGGTTACAGTGACATGGCAATAGGCCTTGGGTCTGTATTTGGTTTTTCATTCCCGGAAAACTTTAACTATCCCTTTGTATCGGGAAGTATTACGGAATTTTGGCGAAGATGGCATATGACTCTCGGAAGCTGGTTCAGAGATTATGTTTATATACCCTTAGGAGGAAACAGAAGAGGCATATATAAACATCTTAGAAATATACTCATTGTGTGGGCCCTTACGGGACTTTGGCACGGAGCTTCCTGGAACTTTGTCTTATGGGGACTGTACTATGGTCTGCTTCTTCTTTTGGAAAAATATGTTATCAACAGATATGTGACGGGGCTTAAACCATTAAGAACCATATTGACTCTGATACTTACAATTATAGGTTTTGTCATCTTTGATTCTGTAAGCTTAAAGGATGCTTTCCTGGTAATAGGAAATATGTTCGGCCTCGGAGGTCTTCCCCTTGCTACGGCGGAATTCGCATATTTCTTAAAAAGTTACATGTTTATTATGATAATCGGTGCAATCGGAGCAACACCGCTTCCAAAGAAGGTCTACGGAGCAATCGTTAAAAACAAATATGTTGAAAACATACTTGTGGTGGTGGAGCCCATAATACTTGTGATTTTGTTAATATTGTGCGGAAGCTTCATTGTGGACGGCTCTTTTAATCCGTTCCTGTATTTTAGGTTTTAAGGGGGGACATGATGAAAAAAATAAAAGATTATTTTACGCTTTGTGTCCTGGGTCTTGCCTTTTTGGGAATTATGCTTATGTGTATTTTTAATAAGCCTAATGATTTTTCCGTAAGCGAAAAAAGAAAGCTGGTTCAGATGCCGAAACTTTCTGTGGAAAATGTTCTCAGCTCACGGTTTATGAAGGATTTTGAAGGCTATGCAAAGGATCAGTTCCCTTTAAGAGAGGAAAACAGAAAACTTGCAACCTTCTTTTCTGCGGATATACTGAGAAGATCTGATTCACACGAAATATACGCTGTAAACGGCTCATTGGCGAAACTTGATTATCCGCTTAACGAATCCTCTGTTAACTACGCGGCAAAGAGATTTTCGGATATTTATAACAGGTATATGGTCGGCAAAGTAAATAATATATATTATTCAATAATTCCGGATAAGGGTTATTTTTTGTCGGAGGCAAAAAAATGTCCACACATGGATTACGAGGCCTTAACCGATATTATGAAAGCCAAGATGGATTTTGCCGGGTATATTGATATTTTTGATACACTTGATGAATCCTGCTACTATAGTACAGACCCTCACTGGCGGGTCGAAAAGCTTGGTAAAACTGCAAAGACCCTTGCAGGCGGGATGGGTGCAGACATTACAGATACCTATGAAATAAAAAGTCTTGATGTGGATTATGTCGGAACATATGCGGGCCAGTCAGCTTTTTTAGTTAAGCCAGAGACCATTAATTATATTGAAAATGACACAATAAGTGCTTTGGTGGTGGATAATATTGAAAAGGGAACCCAAGGCGGTGTATATGATTTCGAAAAAGCAAAGGGAAGAGACCCTTATGAATTTTTCCTGTCAGGCCCTATTTCTCTTATGAAAATTGAAAACCCGAATAAAACGAACGGGAAAAAACTTATTATTTTCAGGGACTCCTTTGGAAGCAGCATTGCACCATATCTTTTTGAAGCATATGAAGAGACAGACCTTGTGGACATAAGGTATATAAACCCTGAATATCTTGACAAATTTATTGATTTTAACGGTGCTGATGTGTTGTTCTTATATTGCACATCGGTTCTTAATCACAGCGAAACAATCAAATAGTATAAACTCACGGATTTTGCTAAGGCTTCTGTCCGTGAGTTTTTATTTTGCATTGCAAAGAAGATAGGAAGTGTTATACTTTCTTAAAAACATATGCGATAAAAGTTGTACTGAATTATATCGTATGATCACGGGGATTTTTATGACTGAACTTGAAGTAGAGCAGTATCTTCTCAACATACCCAGATTCACATCCAAAAATGAGCCTGAAAAAACAAAGGCTTTTTTGGCGGAGTTAGGAGATTTTTCGAAAAATATTTCAACCATTCATATCGCGGGCACAAACGGAAAGGGCTCGGTATCTGCTTTTTTGAGAGCAGGCCTTGAGGCGAACGGATATAGTGTTGGAATGTTTACTTCTCCTCATCTTGTTTCCATAAGGGAAAGATTTATGATTGGAAACAGCATGATATCTTCTGATGAGTTTGTAAGGGTTTTCGAATATGTAAGGAAAGAAGTCGATGTTATTCATGATAAACCCGGCTTTTCAAATTACCATCCTACTTTTTTTGAGTATTTATTTTTTATGGCTGCGGTGTGGTTTATGAGTAAGCGTCCGGACATTATTGTACTTGAAACGGGACTGGGCGGAAGGCTTGATGCCACAAACAGTATTTCTTCGCCGGTGGTGTCTGTTATTACGGAAATCGGCCTGGACCATGAGGAATATCTTGGAAACACAAAGGAACTTATTGCAGGAGAGAAAGCCGGCATCATTAGGCCAGGGGTTCCTGTTGTACACTGGAGTAAGAATGAACCCTATGATGAAGTAATATACAATAGGGCGTTGGAACTGTCCTCAAAGGCATATTTTGTGTCGGAAGAAAATATTAAGAATTTAGAAACGTTTGGTGCGGGGATTGATTTTTCAATGCATTCTTTGTATGATGAATCTGTCAAAATATCCCTTAATACAAAAGCTTTGTATCAGGTGGAAAATGCTGCGGTTTCGTTCGAAACCCTTATGGTTCTGTCACAAATTCTTAAGAAGGAAATATGTGCTTCAAAATGTTCACAAGGCTTCTTAAATATGGTTTGGCCGGGGCGTATGGAAAGGATTTCGGAGAGATTTGTCATAGACGGCGCCCACAATGAGGACGGAATAGAAGCCTTCCTTAAGAGTGTAGCCATTGACGGATGTAATCGCAGAACCCTTCTTTTCAGCGGGGTTTCGGATAAGAATATAGAAAAAGTTGCGGGACTTATCGTAGGAAGCGGACTGTTTGATAAGATTATTCTTTGCAGTCTTAACAGCTACAGAGCGGCCGCCAAGGAAAGACTTTTAGCAGCTTTCAATGAGGCAAAAGAGGTTCAGTACTTTGATACCGTTAAAGCCGGCTTGAAAGCTTTACTTGAAACAGATAATTCAATGTTGTATGCAGCAGGCTCTCTGTATCTTGTGGGAGAGATAAAAGCTGCAATTCGGTGACTGATATGATTAACTTTGAAGAAGAAATTAAGAAATTTAACCCCAGTTTAGAGGTTGAAGATGTAAGCGATGCAATATACAAGCAGGATATAACCGACGTTGCGGATTTATTTATTCGTATGATTAAAGAGGACAAGGAAAATTAAGCCCGATGAGATGTTACAATTGTGGGTGCGAGCTTTCGGAACATACTTTTTGTACCAACTGCGGCGTTGATGTGGCTTTATACAAGAAAATAATCCGTACATCGAATTTTCTTTATAATCAGGGCTTGGAACGTGCAAAGGTCAGAGATCTGTCCGGAGCAATTGTATCCCTTAGACAGAGTTTAAAATTTAATAAAAGCAATATAAAGGCAAGAAATCTCCTGGGACTTATATATTTTGAAATGGGCGAAGTGCCTGCTGCATTAAGCGAGTGGGTTATAAGCAAGAACATTAAGCCCAAGAAAAATATGGCAGCGGATTACCTTGAACTTTTACAGACGAATTCTTCCAATCTTGATACCATAAACGATTCCATCAAGAAATATAATAAAGCTCTTGAGTATTGTCAGGGTGAGGATGGTGTTGATCTTGCTATTATTCAGCTTAAGGCAGCACTTCGTGACAACCCTAAGTTTGTAAGAGCACTTCAGCTTCTTGCTCTTTGCTTTATCAAGGTCAAAAAACCTGAAGCTGCAAGGCGTCAGCTTGATAAATGTAAGGCTATTGATGTAAATAACATCACTACACTCCGATATTATGCCGAAGTGGAAAGACTCTTAAATCCTGTAGATGAGCCTAAGGTTAAAAAGTCTGATGCGGGTACACATTCCATTTCTTACATGGACGATAATCAGCTGATTATTCAGCCCATCGGTCCTAAAGAGAAAAAAGGTCCCAATACTGTTCTTAATATAGTATTCGGTATAGGTATCGGTTTTGCTCTTACCATGATGTTAGTGGTTCCGGGACGTATTAATAAGGAGCGTATGGCTGCGCAGGAGAGTACAAAATCCTATTGTAACCAGCTTGATGCAAAAAATATAACCATCAATGAGATGGAGCAAAAGATCAGCGATCAGAATGAAAAGATTACAAATCTTACAGAGACCCTGAGCGCTTATGCAGGCACTGAAGGTACCCTTCAGTCCATGGAGAATCTTTTGAAGGCAGCAGGTCTTTATCTTCAGAATCCGGAAAGCTTTTTAGAGGTTGCGGATTATTTAAGAGAGGTTGATGAGTCCACCTGGACAAAAGAAACCAGTGAGAACTACAAGATGCTTTATAAGGAATTAAAGGCTACTGTGGCTCCGAAGGTTTCAGCAGCTTATTACAACGAAGGAATGTCAGCATATAAGTCAAAACAATATGCTGATGCCATAGCATATTTTGAGGGAGCTCTGTTCTTTGACGCGGCACATAAGGATTCTTTGTATTACCTTGCAGTATCCTATCAGGCCCTTGACAAAACGGACGAAGCTAAGCTTAACTATAATAAAGTTATAGAACTCTTCCCCGGCACCTGGCATTCTCAGAAATCTGAGAAAGCATTGAAAGATATGGCTCAGTAATTTCCTGTTTTCTTATGTATTGACTTTCATAAAAAGCAAAGGTATAATCACACAAAGCGATGAAGGTGCGTAAGTAGTATATGTGATGAGGTTACAGAGAGTTGTGTCACCGGCTGAAAGCACAACACAGAGGCACATATATGAATTTCAACATTGGAGCTTTCCGCGAAAGGTTTTCCATAAGCGGATGCAGCCGTCATACCGGCATTTGAGTGCGGGCAAGTTTCTATTTGTCCGAACATGGGTGGTACCGCGATTTATTCGTCCCATGGCAATTTGTTGCCATGGGATTTTTTTATTCCCGGCAACGGTAATATATAGTTTTTATATCGGAAAAAAAGGAGGAAAATCATGGCTGACCTTAATGAATTAAGCGAGAAACTGTCTTTGTTAAGACAGGAGATTAAGGAAGAACTTGATAAGCTTGAGAGTTCCAAGGGTGCCTTTGAATACAGAAAGGGCCTTATGGATTCAAAGACCGGTAAAATCGGTACTCTTATGCGCGAAATGGGAAAGATTCCCAACGAACTTAAGGCTGAATACGGCAAAAAAGTAAATGAAATCAAAACCTGGGCCCAGACTCAGTTTGATGAAATTGAAACTAAGTTAAAAGAAAAAGAGATGAACCTTCGCTACGAAAGCGAGAAGATTGATGTTACTCTTCCCCCTAAAATGCGTAAGAGAGGTTATCTCCATCCCATCACAACCGTTAAAAATCAGATAGTTGATATTTTCGGCTCCATGGGCTTTGAAGTATACGAGGGAACGGAAATAGAAACAGATTACTATAACTTCACCGCCCTTAACATTCCCGAGGATCATCCCGCAAGAGAAATGCAGGATACATTCTATTTAAGCCCTGAGTTTCTTTTGAGAACTCAGACCTCTGCGGGACAGATTCATGCAATGGAAAGCGGAAAGCCTCCCATTAAAATCATTTCACCCGGTAAGGTATTCCGTTCTGATGATGATGCAACACATTCACCCATGTTCTCACAGATGGAAGGACTTGTTGTTGATAAGGGAATTACTCTTTGTGACCTTCAGGGACTTCTTGATGTATTTGTAGGTAAAATTTTTGGTGAAGGAACAAAGACAAGACTTCGTCCTTCATATTTCCCCTTCACAGAGCCTTCTGTTGAAGTTGATGTAAGCTGCTTCCAGTGTAAGGGTGCAGGCTGTAAGCTTTGCAAGGGAACAGGCTGGATTGAAGTACTTGGTGCAGGTGTAGTTAATAAAAAGGTTCTTGAAGATTGTGACATTGATTCAAATGTATATTCGGGAATCGCTTTTGGTATCGGTATTGAGCGTATTGCCATGCTTAAGTACGGTATCAATAACATTAAATTATTATTCGAGTCAGACTTAAGAGTACTCGATCAGATTGATGATTAAAGGAGGGAGAGGACAATGTTAGTACCGCTTAGTTGGTTAAAAGATTATGTTGATGTTAATGTTTCTCCCGATGTGCTGGAGGAAAAACTTTTCTCCTGCGGCTTTGAGGTAGAAGAAAAATATGAAGTGGGAAGAGATGTAAGCAAAGTTGTTGTCGGTCTTGTTAAAACCTGCGAAGACATTCCCGATACCCACCTTCATCTTTGCACTGTTGATGCCGGTGAAAACGGTGTTTTACAGATTTGCTGTGGCGCAGATAATGTTAAGGCAGGTGGAAAGTATCCTTTGGCACTTGTGGGCGCTACTGTTTATGCAACAGCAAAAGACCATAAGACAGTTGAGGGCGTTATGACAATCGGAGCAGGTAAGCTTCGCGGATATGATTCATTTGGCATGCTTTGTTCAGGCGTTGAAATCGGTGTTTCCGAAGACATGTACCCGGGTGCAGGCTATAATGGACTTCTTGTTCTTCCTGAGGATTCGGTTCCGGGAAGCGATGTAAAGCCTATTGTTGGAATTGATGACTGGATTTTTGATGTATCAATTACCGCAAACAGACCCGACTGTCAGAGTATTTTCGGTATTGCAAGAGAAGTGGCTGCAGTTCTCGGACTTCCCTTAAAGGCACCTTCTTTGGAATATCATGAAACCGATGTTAAGAAGGATTTCAAGGTAACCGTTGAAGCCCCCGATTTATGTCCCAGATACAGTGCTCACTATGTATATGACATAAAGATTGCTGAGTCACCTGCATGGATGAAGAGACGTCTTGCTTTGGTAGGCTGCTCCGCTATTTCAAATGTGGTTGACATAACAAACTACATTATGAAGGAACTTGGTCAGCCCATGCATGCATTTGACTATAACTTCCTTGAGGCTGATGCAATTAATGTAAGACGTGCCTGTCAGGATGAAAAAATTGTGACACTTGACGGTAAGGAATTTACCCTTAATACAAACAATCTTGTTATTTGCGATGGCAAAAAGCCCGTAGCTCTTGCAGGTATTATGGGTGGTCTTAACTCAGAAATCAGAGACACCACCACCGAAGTTATGTTTGAATCTGCAAAGTTTGCAAGAGATAACATTCGTAAGAGTTCAAGAGCTCTTGGTCAGATTTCAGATGCCAGCTCGCGTTATGCAAAGGGTGTAGACGAATATTCAACTGCTATGGCCTTAAAGAGAGCTCTTCATCTTATAGAGGAGCTTGGCTGCGGTAAGGTTTCTTCCACACATTTTGATGTGAATACCGGTAACTCAATCGAGCCTTCAGAACTTAAAGTAAGCGTAAAGCAGGTTAACGGTGTACTTGGTATTACAGTACCCGATGAGGATATAATCCGTATCCTTACAAATCTTGATTTCAAGCCTGTGCTTAACGGTGACGAACTCACACTTATGATTCCTGCTTACAGAGAAGACATGGCAACCTACCAGGATGTGGCAGAGGAACTGATTCGTATGTATGGTTACGATCACATTACTCCAACATTCATTCCTACCGCAGAGGTTACATCCGGCGGATTTAATCTTCGCCAGAGAACAGAACTTAAGATTAAGAATGCTTTATGTGCAGCAGGTGCTTTCGAAGGTGTTCACTACTCCTTCTTCTCACCCCTTGACCTTGACCTGTTAAGACTTCCCGAGGATGCTCCGGAAAGACATGCAATAAAGCTTATTAATCCTATAAACAGAGATCTTTCTCTTATGCGTACCACTCTTGCACCTCAGATGATCAGTGCAATTGCAAGAAATCAGAAAAATGGTATCTTAAGTGGTATGATTTACGAACTTGGTAACAAGTTCATTGCAGGAGAGCTTCCCCTTAAGGAGTATCCTGACGAAAGAGAAACCATTGCAATCGGAGTATTCGGTGAGAATGAAGACTTCTTCTCGATCAAGGGTCTTGTGGATGCTGTTGCAAAGGCTTTGGATATCACCTTTGATTATGAAGCCTCAAAGAAAACCTTCCTTCACCCCTACAGAACCGCAAAGGTTTCCTGCAATGGAGAAGAAATCGGTTATCTTGGACAGATTCTTTATGAAATCCAGGATGAACTTGATATGCGTGTTCCCGGATACATTGCTGAAATTGATCTTAAAGCACTTACAAAATATTACGGTAAGGACAGAAAGTTTATTCCTCTTCCTAAATATTCTGAAGAGAAGAGAGACTTCTGCTTCGTAATGAACAAGAGTGTTACCTGTAACGACATAGAGAAGACCATGAAGGAATCCTGTGATTATATTACAAGCATTGAACTCTTCGATATTTATGAAGGCCTTCAGCTTGGCGTTGATAAGAAGAGTATGGCATTCTCAGTTGTATTCACACCAAAGGATGTGGAATTTACGGCAGAGGTTATTGACGGATTTGTTGACAGTATCTTAAAGAATCTTGGAGACAAGTTTGGCGTAACATTAAGAGCATAAGATTATATGAACTAAACCCCTTGGAAGGATAGGCTTTAAGCATATCTTCCCAAGGGGTTTTAAGTTTTTGATGAACCTTTTTATGGGCTTCAAACATAATGCATCATTCTTATTGATTATCTGTACCGGGGCTGAAGATGGATACTACTGATGAAATCAGCTGCTCTTTGTTCAGGGTATAATTATCTTTGGACCAGAGCCTGTAAAGATTGTAGATTGAACCGGCAAAGGCGGTCATTGAAAAAAGATCCCGCTGGTCTTTATATACATTAATCATGTATTCTGTCTGCTTGGTTAAAAAAACCGTGTCGATTCCATAGGAAATCAGCATATCGATAAAATCCCGATGCTCGTAAAGATAGTCAAAATAATGCTCGATATGTGCTTTCTTTACAGTCCAGGAATCTAAATTATTAAGATTTCTCTCGGAGGCCATATAGCCCTCAAAAAGTTCATTGAGCTTTTTGTCAATTACATCATCTATGGAAGAATAATTTCTGTAGAAGGACATTCTTGAAACTCCGGCCTTTGAACATAACTCAGACACGGAAATTTCATATAAAGATTTTTCTTTGGAAAGAAGAATCAAAGCTGTTAAAATGTAATCCTTTGCATAAATATATGGGGTGTTGCTTAAGATTTCCATGTTACAAAAACTCCATTATTGTCACAACTTTTAAAAAAGGGCCTTTTTTTAACTGCCGGCAAATCTTTGAATGTTACAGTTTGTAACATAATTATATGCTTTTTTTAAGGCGTTTACAAGAAAACGGTATACGTAAAAGTAATGAAACCGGGGAGGCTATATGGATATAGTAAAAAAATTTAACAAAGAAGTTGCTAGAAGCAATCGGTTAGTGTCTGTCTGTGTATCGGTTGAATGCGTTATTATCGTATTTGCCTACATAATGGAATATGTTAAGAAGGCAAGGACCCTTGCATACTCTGCGGGAATTGCTGTTGCATTCGCAACCTTTGCAGCCACTATCTGGGTTATTTATTCAAGAAAAAAAGACTCGGATAAAATAAAATATGTGGTTGGAATCGGTTTTCCGATTTTATATGCAGTTGTTCTTTTTACAACCGAAAATACACTTACCTTCACCTATGCGATACCTGTAATTATTATTCTTTCCGCATATGCTGATGCAAAGTATTCAATGCTGCAGTCTGTCGCGGTTATAGTACTTAATATTATTCAGGTGGTATATTTCCTGAAAATAGGTGTATATGACGGCAGTAACACCGCGAGTTTGGAAATTCATATTATTATCGTGTTCTTAATAACCATTTTCCAGGCATTGTCCGTTAAAATGGTGGAGCAGAATAATAATGCCCGCGAACAAAGAATTTCAGAAGAAAACGAAAAAACCAGACAGCTTCTTGATAAGAATCTTGAGATTGGTGATTCCACAAATTCCACAATTGATGAACTTTACAAAATAGTTGGTGAACTTGGAGAATCCATAAGAACCACTGCCGAGGCTATGCGAGAGGTTGACCTTGGTGCCTCGGAAACCGCGGAAAATGTGGAGGCACAGCTTAAACTTACAACTGATATTACCGGACGAGTTGATGCGGTTTCATCAAGTTACGTTAAGATTGAAGAAAGCATTGAAAATACGATTAAGGCAATTGAGGGCGGTAAGAGTAACATCGATGAGTTAGTTGCCCAGTCAGAAAAGATGAAAGAAAACGGCAACATGGTAAAGGTTAAGCTTGATTATCTTAATCAGTCCGTTAAAAATATTGAATCGGTTATTACTATCATTTCCGATATAGCAACACAGACAAATCTCTTATCACTTAATGCAAGTATTGAGGCGGCAAGAGCCGGTGAAGCAGGAAGAGGCTTTGCGGTTGTGGCTTCCGAAATACAGAACATGGCAAGCAATACACAGTCGGCAACAAGCGATATTGAATCCATGATTGCGGAAATAACAGCAGCAATTGATGATGTGTTCAGTGTTACCACGGAAATGGTTAATCAGCTTAATAATCAGGAAAATGAAATCAGAGTTACCGCAGACGGATTTGCAACCATAGAGAGTGAGACCTCAAATATAGGTGCAAATTCCAAGGAACTGTCCACTACAATCGATAAGCTGGCGGATGTTAATGCGAAGATTGTGAGCAGCATCACAAGCGTATCGGCTATTACAGAAAAGGTTTCACGCCACGCAAACGAAACTGTGGCATCCTGTGAAAAGAACATTGAGGATGTTGACAATATTATGGAGCAGTCAGAGGAGTTAAAGGAGCTTGCGTCAAAACTTAAGCAGGGTAACTGATATTAAAATATGTTTGCAGGTATAAAATATGGCCGGTGAAGTTTAACTTCACCGGCCATGTTTATTAATGTATAGGATATTATTTTGCTTCGTTTACAAGATACTTTCCTGCAGCAAGCCAGATTATATATACAAATACTGAACCAATCAGTGCTGTTATAAGCTGGGTAACAGAAAAGGTTGTGCTGGCAGTTGCAAGTACCATGGGAAGTTTTTCCGCAGGAACCTTGATGTTTGATGAGAAAAGAGGCAGCAGGCACTTAACAATGACTGCACCCATGAAGGCAGCTTTGAAAAGGGAACCTGCTATAAGACCGCAGGCAAGTTTACCATTAAACTTAAATTTGCTGTATATGAACCAGGTAACCACGCAAAGAATGCTGTTTCCAATCATTATTGCGGGAATGATAAGTGGAATTCCTATTAAAATCGGAGAACCGCCTGTAATGATAAAGGATGTTATGGGGGCAATTACGGAAAGTATTATGCCGACAACAGGACCAAGGGTAAGAGTTGCAATCAGGAGAACCGCATTAACAATGGGGCCTGTGATATAAACCGAAAGATTCTTAAAAAACTGGCTTGCAATTAGGATTGCAAGAAGCACGCCGCCGATGGCAATCTGCTTAACTGAGAGATTTTTTTTCATCTTATTCTCCATTCACTTGTAAATTGAGAGCGAACCGGTGACAGGTTTGCCCGCTTAGGTTAATATACGATAACTCCAATGTACTTTCAAGCATTTTGGATTCTTTGTTGCGCTTATGTGACTATGTTTTTATAATAGCCTTAGATATAGTATGGGGGTAAAATGTTGAAATCGATTAAAAAGAACCTGAATTCAATCGTTATATTGTCAGTTACCGGTTTGCTTGCAGTGCTTATCGGTCTTCTTTTGTTCTTTTTCTTTTCCTACAGTAAGGCCCTGGTTAAGTCAGAAAAGGATGAACTTTACGACCATTACTATGTAATGATTACAGAGAGTGGAAGTACATCAATGTGGCAGTCCATATATGATTCTGCTTTTGCTGCAGGTAAAGAGCAGAATGCCTATGTGGAACTAATGTCAGGAAATCTTTCAAGAGAATATTCTCCGGTTGAAATGATGGAGATTGCAATTGCCTCAGGTGTGGACGGCATTATTGTTGCGGCCAATGAATCCGAAGAAATGACGGCGCTTATTAATAAAGCCTATAAAGCCGGTATTCCTGTTGTAACCCTTTATACGGATAATACCCAGTCAGAGAGACTGAGTTTTGTGGGAATAGGAAACTATAACCTTGGTAAGGAATACGGAAATCTTTTAATAAAAATGGCAAATACAAAAATCTTTTCAGGAAGCACCATTAAGGTAAGTGTGCTTATTGATGCCAATTCGGAGGATTCGGGACAAAACGTTCTTGCTGCCGCCATTCAGGAAACCATAGACAGAGATAACGAAGTAAACAAGGACGGTCACAAACCCATAGAAGTATCGTTATTTGCAGTGGATCCCACAAACAACTTTTCAATTGAGGAGTCTGTAAGAAATCTTTTTATTACCAGTAAAAGCAAGCTTCCCAATATTGTGGTGTGTCTTAGCGAAACCGACACCACCAGCATGTATCAGGCTGTTGTAGATTACAATGAAGTAGGTCTCGTAAATATTCTCGGATATTATGATTCGGACTCGATTATAAAAGGTATTGAAAGAAATGTTATTTATGCCACCGTTTCAATTGATACAGCCCAGATGGGACGCTACTGTATAGATGCTCTTACCGAATATTACGAGTTAGGCAATACGAGCCAGTATTATCCTGCGGACATCCTTGTAATCGACAAGGATAATGTCGAAACATACAGGGAGGTGGGACATAATGAAGACTAAACTTAGAAATCTGCCCCTCCAGATTAAGCTTACAATCATATCCCTGGCGGTTAATCTGCTTGTATTTACGATAAGCATACTGCTCCTTGTCTCCATGAACAGCATGTCCGGTAAGATTGATACGGTTTATGAAGCAAATCTGCAGCTTAACGAACTGTCTGCTGAGATAAAGGATGTTCAGACCAATATGACGGAATATCTTAACGCAAAAACCAGCGATGCTTTAGAAAATTACTATAGAAGTGCCGGTGATTTTGCAATGCTTGTGGACAGCCTGAGCGATTCTGTTACCGGCAAATCCCTGGGCCGAATGGAGCGTTCCATCAAGCATATGTCTGAAAAGTACCTTGAAGAGGTTGAACAGACAATTGAGGGGAAGCGTGGAAGAAATGTTGAAAAATACCGCGGTCGTTATGAAGAGGCGACAAAACTCTACGGCTATATTAATACATACATATACAGTCTGAACAACGAGCAGTTCAAGGAAAACTCCAAGGACTACAGAACCATGGTTACTGCCTTCAACAGATTTGAGGGAATCGGCAACGTGATTATGCTTGTGGTAATTATAGTCAGTGCTTTTCTGGTTTTAAGACTTACCGCCGAACTGGTAAGGCCCCTTTCTTCACTTACCAGAGCTGCAAGAGAGGTTTCAGAAGGTAACCTTTCAATAGAGAAGCTTCCTGTTAAATCCGATGATGAAATCGGTGTCGTTACAAAGACTTTTAATGAGATGGTTATAAGCATCAGGGAGTATGTGGAAAGAATGCGTGAGAGCGCTGAGACCGAAAGACTGCTTAAGGAAAAGGAACTTATGATGGAAGCCCATCTTAAGGATGCCCAGCTTAAGTATCTTCAGGCTCAGATTAACCCGCACTTTCTTTTTAATACCCTTAATGCGGGCGCGCAGTTAGCAATGATGGAGGGTGCTGACAAAACCTATGAGTATGTGCAGGTTATGTCGGAATTTTTCAGATACAATGTAAAAAAAGGCTCTCAGTCTGTTACCATAGGAGAAGAGCTTGAGCTTATAGATAACTATATATATATTCTGAATGTAAGATTTTCGGGAGAAATTCACTATGAGAAGGTTATAGACAGGAAACTCTTAAATGTTGAAATGCCCAGTATGATTCTTCAGCCCATAGTGGAGAACTGTGTTAACCATGGCATAAGGGAAATGATGGGTGAGGGCCTCATTAAGATGAGTGTTTATGCCATTGACGATACTGCCTGCATAAGAATTGAGGACAATGGTGTCGGCATGGATGAGAAAACGGTAGAGGGACTTCTTAACGGAGCTCCGGTACCTTCGGAAAAGAAGGAATCTAACGGTATAGGTATGGATAATGTAATAGCCAGACTTAGACTTTTTGCGGGCTGTGATGATGTCATAAGTATTGAAAGCGACGGTTATATGAAGGGTTCCAGATTTACAATTTATCTGGACAGAAAGGAGGCAGAGAGTGTATAAGATAATGCTGGCTGATGACGAAGGAATAGTTATCGATTCCCTTAAATTCATCATTGAGAAGGAATTCGGAGATGAATGTGTCATTGAATTTGCAAAAACAGGAAGAAATGTAATCGAACTTGCAGAAAGATTCAGACCGGATATTGCTGTTATGGATATACAGATGCCGGGCATCAATGGCATAGAAGCCATGAGAGAAATAAGAAAGAGCAATGACAGCGTTATATTTATAGTTATGTCTGCCTACGACAAATTCGATTATGCGGCGGAGGCAATAAAGCTTGGGGCAATAGAGTACCTTACAAAGCCCATGCAAAAAGAAAAAATGCTTTCAGCCTTAAGAAAGGCCATGGATATTGTTTCTGCGGAGAAGGACAGACGCTCCAACGACCTTCTTATCAAGGAAAAACTTGAAACGGTCGTACCGATTCTTGAGAACGGTCTCATTTACAACATTCTTTTCAGGGATTTCTTTGACGATGATGTGGATAATTACAAGACCATGCTTGATCTTGACACGGAGTACGGTTATATGCTGGTTCTGGTATCAGGCGATTCGAAAGAAGGAAATCATATGACCAATGCTGTTGGCTCCAGCGTAAGGCTTCAGAGAGACTACAGAGAAATAAGGGAAGTGCTCAAACTGTATTTCAATGCGGTGGTAGGCTCCGTAATGGGCAATAAAATAGCGGTGCTGGTGCCTTTTTCATTCCCGGAAATGGATTACTCACTGCGTGAGGAAACTATCCTTAAAGCGAGAGAAATGGTAAGAAAGTTAAGCGAAAGAACGGATATAGCTTTCAGATGCGGCATCGGTAAAGTCAAAGAACTTCACAAACTTGAAAGCTCCTATAAGGAGGCGATTGATGCACTTGGCATCACTACCAATACTGTAGCGCATGCAGATGACCTTCCCATAGGCTGTGAGTATACAGAGGATTACCCCATCGAACTTGAATCAAGACTCTTTGACGAAATTGAAAAGGGAAGAATCGAGGCTGCGGTAAATGTTGCCAGGGAATTTTTTGACTGGGTTAAGTCAAGAGACATTATGGATGTGCGGCTTAAGGTTCTGGAATTCTCCATAAGAGCCGAAACACTTGCCTATTCAAGCGGAGGAATGACCTACAGTCTCGAAAACAGACATGATTATCTTCCTACCATAATGGCAGCAAATAATACGGAAGAACTTTGGGAGTGGTTAAGAGAGCGTATTATTTTTTCCTGCAGACATATTTCCGAGAGAAAATCCACCAGTTCAAATGATGTGATAGCCGCTTCAAAAGCCTATATAGAAGCTAACTTTACAAAAAATATCACTCTTGAGGATGTGTCCATGGAGGTTAACATAAGTTCGTACTACCTTTCGAGAATTTTCAAGGAAAGTACAGGAGAGAACTTTATAGACTACCTTACAAAGTTAAGAATCGAGAGGGCGAAGGACCTCTTAAGCTCCACCCAGTATTCAATGAAAGAGATATGCTCCATGTCAGGATATTCGGATCCTAACTATTTCAGTAAATCCTTTAAGAAAAATGTGGGTGTCACTCCTACCGAATACAGGGAGGGTAAGTAAATATGAAAAAGATTGTATGCCTTTTTATGGTGTGCCTGCTTCTTTTTACGGGATGCTCTTCCAAGGAAAAAGAGTCGGAACAAAAAACCGGTCAGGGCGATGACAAAATTAACATAGGTATGAGCTTTGACTCCTTTGTTATTGAAAGATGGCAAAGAGACAGGGATGTTTTCGTATCCACCGCCAAGGAACTTGGAGCAATTGTTAATGTTCAGAATGCAAACGGAGACGTTAAAAAGCAGATAGAGCAGATAGAATATTTTGTGAAAAAGGGAATGGATGTAATTGTAATAGTATGTATCGATTCGGATTCCCTTAAGGGTGTTGTCGAGAAAGCCAGGGACGCAGGCATTAAAATAATAGCCTATGACAGAGCCATAATGAATGCAAATGTGGATTTATATATCTCTTTTGATAACGAGATGGTCGGGAAACTTATGGCAGAGGCCTTTGTTGCCAAGGGAGTTTCCGGCGGGAATGTATTAATGCTTGGTGGTTCGCCACTTGATAACAATGTTCCTCTTGTGGAAAACGGCTTTTTGGGAGTCTGTTCCATGAACGATATAAATGTTATCGATTCCATACATTGTGACGGCTGGAGAGCCGAACTTGCAGCTGATTATGTATATGCAAATCCTGACAAGGTTTCGGAAGCAAATGCAATTATGTGCGGAAATGACAATCTTGCGGGACAGGTAATAAGAGCTCTTTCGGAAAGACGTCTTGCGGGAGAAATATCGGTTGTAGGTCAGGATGCGGATTTGGAGGCCTGTCAGCGAATTGTTGAAGGCACACAATTAATGACCGTATACAAGCCTGTGGAAAAACTTGCAAGAAGAGCGGCGGAATGCGCTATAGCCCTTGCAAGAGGTGAAAAGATACCGGGCGAGGATGTTTCCGCAATAGATGATGGCAAGTATCTCGTTCAGTACATCGGTCTGAAACCTATTGCCGTTACCAAAGACAATATCGATGAAGTAATAATCGGAAACGGTTTCCATTTAAAGGAAGATGTTTATCTTAACGTTCCCGAGAGAATGCCAAAAAGTGAATAGTAAATATTTGCACCGGCCGCCATGTACCGCAATAAAGTACAAGGCGGCTCTTTCTTTGCAGGGAAAAGAACCAAAAAATGTCAAGATGGCGGGAAATTAATTCCCTGTTAATTGTGTTAATATCATCTTACAACAAAGAAAACCTATTAAATGGGAGGAAAAATTACATGAAAAAGAAACTTTTAGGTGTAATCCTCGCATGCACAATGGCTCTTGGCTTGTTCGCAGGCTGCGGCAAGGGTGCATCAGGCGGCACAAAAGTTGGTGTGGCAATGCCCACTAAGGATTTACAGAGATGGAACCAGGACGGTTCTAACATGGAAGCAAAGCTTAAAGAAGCTGGTTACACAGTTGACATTCAGTACGCTTCAAACGATATCGCTACACAGGTATCACAGATTGAAAACATGATTAACTCAGGCTGTAAGGTTCTTGTAATCGCATCTATCGATGGTGATTCACTTGGAACAGTACTTGCTCAGGCTAAGGAAAAAGACATCAAGGTTATCGCATATGACCGTCTTATCATGAACTCAGATGCAGTTTCTTACTATGCTACATTTGATAACTACATGGTTGGTACAAAGCAGGGCGAATACATTGAAGCTCAGTTAGGTCTTGCATCAGGCAAGGGACCCTTCAACATCGAGCTTATCACAGGTGACCCCGGTGATAACAATGCAAGATTCTTCTTTGGCGGCGCTATGGATGTTCTTCAGAAGTACATCGACAACGGCCAGCTCGTTGTAAGGTCAGGCCAGACAGATTTCGCTACAGTTGCTACAGCTAACTGGTCAACAGAAACAGCTCAGAACAGATTCGATGCTATCATCGCTGCTAACTACAGTGACGGAACTCAGCTTGATGCTGTTATGGCTTCTAACGACTCAACAGCTATGGGTGTTACAAACTCTCTTGAAGCTAACTACACCGGAAACTGGCCCATCATCACCGGTCAGGACTGTGACGTTGCAAACGTTAAGAACATGATCGCCGGTAAGCAGTCAATGTCTATCTTCAAGGATACTCGTACACTTGCTGACAAGACTGTAGAAATGGTTGATGCTATCCTTCAGGGTAAGGAAGCTCCCGTTAACGATACAAAGACATACGACAACGGAACAGGCGTTATTCCTTCATTCCTTTGCGAGCCCGTATTTGCAGACGTTAACAACTACAAGTCATTACTTATTGACTCTGGTTACTACACAGAAGATCAGTTAAAATAATTAACTAATCAGAAAAAACTTTTGCAGGCGGGTAACACCCGCCTGCGATTTTTAAGAGAACCATTTTTGAAGGGAGGATCACAGTTGGCTAAGACATTATTGGAAATGAAAAACATAACCAAAACCTTCCCCGGTGTAAAAGCACTTGATAACGTAAATATTAAGGTAGAAGAAGGACAGATACTTGCTCTTGTTGGTGAGAATGGTGCAGGTAAATCTACTTTGATGAACGTCTTGAGCGGAATATATCCTTACGGAACATACGAAGGAGATATCGTTTATGACGGTGAGGTTTGTAAGTTTAATACAATTAAGGACAGTGAAGCCAAGGGAATAGTAATTATTCACCAGGAACTTGCACTTATTCCTTATATGACCATCGGCGAAAATATGTTTCTGGGCAATGAGCGCGGAAGCAAATTCAGAATCAATTGGAATGAAACGAATGATCTTGCGGCAAAATACCTTGCAATGGTAGGTCTCAAAGAACAGCCGCAGGTTCTGATTAAAGATATAGGCGTTGGTAAGCAGCAGCTTGTAGAAATAGCAAAGGCACTTGCAAAGAATGCAAAGCTCCTCATTCTTGACGAGCCTACAGCATCACTTAATGAAGAGGACTCCAGGGCACTTCTTGAACTTCTTCTTAAGTTCAAAAAGGAAGGTCTTACATCAATTATTATTTCTCATAAGTTGAATGAGGTTTCCTACGTAGCTGACAAGATTACCGTTATCAGAGACGGATCCACAATTGAAGATATGATTAAGGGCGTGGACGACTTCTCTGAAAGCAGAATCATTAAGGGCATGGTTGGACGTGAAATCGCAGACCGTTTCCCTAAGAGAGAAAGTCATATCGGAGATGTTAAGTTAGAGGTTAAAAACTGGACTGCTTATCATCCGATATACAGCGAAAGAAAAGTTGTTGACAACGTTAACATCAATGTTAAAAAAGGTGAAATCGTTGGTATTTCAGGCCTTATGGGTGCCGGCAGAACCGAACTTGCAATGAGCATATTCGGTAAGAGCTACGGCGACAACATAAGCGGTGAATTGTATATTGACGGAAAACAGGTTGAACTTAATTCCGTTGCGGAAGCGATTGCCCATAAGCTTGCATATGTTACCGAGGACAGAAAGGGTAACGGACTTATTCTTTCTAACTCAATCAAGATTAATACAACCCTTGCAAACCTTAACGGTGTAAGTAAGAGAAAAGTAATCGACAAGGACAGCGAATATGCTGCAGCTGCTGATTACAAGAAAAAGCTTGCTATAAAGTGCCCTTCCGTTGAACAGAACGTAGGTAACTTAAGCGGTGGTAATATGCAGAAGGTTCTTCTTGCAAAATGGATGTTTGCAACACCTGATGTACTTATTCTCGACGAGCCCACAAGAGGTATTGATGTAGGTGCCAAATACGAAATTTACTGCATAATGAACCAGCTTGTTGCAGAAGGAAAATCCGTTATTATGATTTCTTCGGAAATGCCGGAAATCCTTGGTATGTGTGACAGAATTTACATTATGAATGAAGGCAGGATTGTGGGAGAGCTTGATGCAAAGGATGCATCTCAGGAAAGCATTATGTCTCACATTATCAAGGCCGGTTAGGAGGAAAGAACATGAAAAACTCAAAAGCTTTGGATTTTGTAAAAAAATATACGATGATAATTGTTCTTGTCCTGGTTATTGTACTTTTTACAATTACTACAGGAGGCTCGATTCTTCTTCCCATGAATGTTTCGAGCTTGATTTCACAGAACGCATATGTATTTATTCTTGCAACCGGTATGCTGCTTTGCATTCTTACCGGTGGTAACATTGACCTTTCGGTTGGATCTGTTGTCTGCTTCGTTGGTGCGGTTGGCGCAAAACTTATGGCAGAGATGGGTGTGAATATGTTCCTTGCAATCATTATCATGCTTGTGGTTGGTACCGCAATCGGTGCTTTCCAGGCATTCTGGATTGCATACGTTCGTATCCCTCCTTTCATCGTAACACTTGCCGGAATGCTTGCATTCAGAGGCTTAAGTAACGTTATCCTTAAGGGTCTTACAGTTTCAATCAAGGACTGCACAACATTCGTAAATGTATTCGGTGGCGGTGCTAACTGCTTTATACCCGACATTTTCAAACTTAACGGAATCAACGGAACCTGTCTTCTTGTAGGTGTTGTTGCAACACTCGTTTTTGTTGCTACACAGGTTAAGTCAAGAGCTACAAAGATTAAGAAGAATTACGAAACCGAATCACAGCTTGTATTCATCGGAAAAACTGTTTTAATCAGTGCAGTTATTCTTGCATTCACATTCAGACTTGCACAGCACAAAGGTATTCCCACAGTTCTTATCTGGGTTGTACTTGTTGTACTTGTTTACGGTTATATTACCTCAAACACAACAATCGGACGTGCTTTCTACGCTGTAGGTGGTAACGAAAAGGCTACAAAGTTATCCGGTATTGATACAAACAAGGTTTACTTCCTTGCATATACCAACATGGGCCTTCTTTCAGCACTTGCAGGTATGGTTACAATCGCAAGACTTACTTCAGCACAGCCCACATACGGCCAGAACTACGAAATGGATGCTATCGGTTCATGTTTCATCGGTGGTGCCTCAGCTTACGGCGGTATTGGTACCGTTCCCGGCGTTATCGTAGGTGCGGTTCTTATGGGTGTTATCAACCTTGGTATGTCACTTATGGGTGTTGACCAGAACTGGCAGAAGGTTGTTAAAGGTATGGTTCTTCTTGCAGCAGTTATCTTTGACGTAGTATCAAAGCGCGGCAAGTGGATTGCTAAGAATTAATCCTTCCTCGAATAATAAAAGCAACAAAGGGTCCTGCATAAAAGCGGGGCCTTTTGTTATGTCTAAAATTTCTATAAATACATAGAAATGCTTGACTATGTGTGATATAATAACTCGATGATTGTGGCTAATAAGCCATTAAGGAGGATATTTTAATGAGTTTAAAAGTTGAAAAATTGGACAACAGCATGGCTAAACTTACCATCGAAGTTCCTGCTGAAGAATTAGAGAAGGCAATTGAAAAGGCATACCAGAAGCAGAAGAACAGCATTTCTGTTCCCGGCTTCCGTAAGGGTAAAGTTCCCCGTAAGATGATTGAGAAAATGTATGGTGCAGAAGTTTTCTATGAAGAAGCTGCAAATATCATTATTCCCGATGCTTACGAGAAGGCATATGACGAATGTGAGGAAGAAATCGTTTCAGCTCCCGAAGTTGACGTGGTTCAGTTAGAGGCAGGAAAGCCCTTTATTTTTACAGCAACTGTTGCATTAAAGCCTGAAATCAAGCTTGGCAAATATAAGGGTGTTAAGGTTGATAAGATTGAGACCACAGTTTCCGATGACGAAGTTATGGCTGTTATCGAAAAGGAACGTGAGAACAGCGCAAGAAGCATTTCTGTTGAAAGAGCAGTTCAGGCTAAGGACGAAATCGTTCTTGACTTTGAAGGTTTTGTTGACGGTGTTGCATTCGAAGGCGGTAAGGGTGAGAACTATCCTCTTACAATCGGTTCAGGTTCATTCATTCCCGGTTTTGAAGATCAGTTAATCGGCGCTGAAATCGGTAAGGAAGTTACCGTAAATGTTACATTCCCTGAAGATTATCATGCAGATGACTTAAAGGGTAAGGCAGCTGAATTTAAGTGCACAGTTAAGGAAGTTAAGGAAAAGGAACTTCCCGAACTTGATGATGAATTTGCAGCAGAAGTATCTGAATATGATACATTCGACGAATATAAGGCAGCTACAATTAAGAGCCTTCAGGACAAGAAGATTGCAGATGCTAAGAACCAGAAGGAAGATGCTGTTATCGAAGCTATTATTAAGGATTCAACAATTGAAATCCCCGCAGCTATGCTTGATACCAAGAAGCGTCAGATGATTCAGGACTTCGCTCAGAATATCCAGCAGAACGGCCTTTCAATGGAACAGTACTTCCAGTTCACAGGTCTTACCGCAGAAAAACTTTTAGAGCAGGTTGAGCCCCAGGCTAAGAAGGCTATTGAGTCAAGACTCGTTCTTGAAGGCGTAGTAAAGGCTGAAAATATTGCAGCAACAGAAGAAGACCTTCAGAAGGAACTTGAAAGAATCGCTGATGCTTACAAGATGGAAATCGATAAGGTTAAAGAAATGATTGATGATAATGCAAGAAAACAGCTTATGGAAGACCTTGCAGTTACAAAGGCTGTTGAGTTTGTAGTATCAAATGCAAAGGAAGCTTAATTGATTCCTTATAGAACTCAGAGAGGAGCATGACTATGAGCTTAGTACCTTATGTCATTGAGCAGACCAGCCGTGGAGAACGTTCCTACGATATCTACTCAAGACTCTTAAAAGAACGTATTATTTTCCTTGGAGAGGAAGTAAATGAGACAACCGCAAGCCTTGTAGTTGCCCAGCTTCTTTTCCTTGAAGCTGAAGATCCTGAAAAGGATATTCACCTTTATATAAATTCCCCCGGTGGTTCTGTTACTGCCGGAATGGCAATTTATGACACAATGCAGTTTATTAAATGCGATGTGTCCACCACCTGTATCGGAATGGCTGCATCCATGGGTGCATTTTTACTTGCAGGCGGCGCAAAGGGCAAGAGATATGCTCTTCCCAATGCTGAGATTATGATCCACCAGCCCCTTGGAGGTGCTCAGGGTCAGGCTACCGAAATTGAAATAGCTGCAAAGCATATTTTACGCACCAAAGAAAAGTTAAACAGAATGCTTGCTGAAAACACCGGAAGACCTTACGAGGAAATCTGTGTTGACACCGAGCGCGATAACTGGAAAAGTGCTGAAGAAGCCAAGGAATACGGCCTTGTGGATGAAGTAATCTACAACCACAATAACTAATTATTCGGAGTGCATTTTAATGGCAAGAATTTCAAATAACGGCCCTAAGTGCTGTTCTTTCTGCGGAAAGACTCAGGACATGGTGCAAAAGCTTATCTCCGGACCTAATGACATTTTTATCTGTGATGAATGTGTTGAAATCTGTGCGGATATAATCGAGGACGAACTTGAGGACAGCAATACTGCCTCTGAAAAGGACCTTGATGATATTAAATTGTTAAAGCCTGCGGAGATTAAAGCATTCCTTGATGATTATGTAATCGGACAGGAAACTGCTAAAAAGGTTTTATCCGTAGCAGTTTATAATCACTATAAGAGAATTATGTCGGGTCATGATGATAATGACGGCGTAGAACTCCAAAAATCTAATATTTTAATGGTTGGTCCCACCGGTTCTGGTAAGACATATCTTGCCCAGAGCCTTGCAAAGATTATTAATGTACCCTTTGCAATCGCGGATGCCACCACTCTTACTGAAGCCGGTTACGTGGGCGAAGATGTTGAGAACATACTTCTTAAACTTATTCAGGCAGCGGATTATGATATTGACAGAGCCTCCCACGGAATTGTTTACATCGATGAAATTGATAAAATCACTAAAAAGAGTGAAAATGTCTCAATTACACGAGATGTATCAGGAGAAGGTGTACAGCAGGCCCTGCTTAAAATTATTGAAGGAACGGAAGCAAATGTTCCTCCCCAGGGTGGCAGAAAGCATCCTCATCAGGAACTTATACCGATTGACACCACAAACATTTTATTTATTTGCGGTGGTGCTTTTGATGGTCTTGAGAAGATTGTTGAGTCAAGACTTGATAAGAGCTCCATGGGATTTAACTCCCCTGTTGTTAAGAAGTCCACAAGAGAAATCAGTGATGTATTAAAGGATGTAACCCCTCAGGATTTAATCAAGTTTGGCTTAATACCTGAGTTTGTGGGTCGTGTAC
Organism: Lachnospiraceae bacterium; assembly: GCA_045598365.1. Lineage (GTDB taxonomy): Bacteria > Bacillota > Clostridia > Lachnospirales > Lachnospiraceae > UBA1258. The sequence continues at coordinate 22,579 of JAZLLV010000030.1, read as the reverse complement.
CCATCAATGTTACTCTTGAAGGCCTTGATAAAGACGCAATGGTTCGTATCCTTACAGAGCCTAAAAATGCTCTTGTTAAGCAGTACAAAAAACTCTTTAAGATGGACAACGTGGAACTTGTCTTCGAAACCGAGGCTGTTGAAGAAATCGCAGCTAAGGCAATGGAGAGAAAAACCGGTGCAAGAGGTCTTAGATCTATTCTTGAGAGCATTATGATGGATGTAATGTATAAAATACCTTCTGATGACTCCATTACAAAGTGCACTATCACAAAAGCATGTGTGCTGGGAGAAAGTGAGCCTTTGGTAGAAAGAAGGGCTTAAACAAAATGATTAGGTGCGCTGCGTGGATACATGTAGCGCACTTTTTGCTATCGCAACGGAGAAGATAATGAGCAATTTTTTAGATATGCCTGCAATTATTATAAAGGACATTACCCTGCTTCCGAATATGAACGTTAATTTCTCGGTCATTAAGAAGGAAGCTGCAAAAGCATGTGAAGATGCTATGCATAAGGATCAGCTTGTCTTTGTAATAAATCAAAAAGAAAACGGTGACAGACCTCTTCGGGACTCGCTCTATGAAATAGGTCTGGTGGCAAGAATAAGACAGATAAATAAGCTTCCGAATCAGGCTTTACAGCTCATGCTCTTTAGCACAAACAGAGGCAGACTGGTGGAAATTCTTGACGCTGATTGTACCACTATGCGTGTGGAAGAAATTTATGAATCTGACGAGACTGTTGATAATTATGAAAAGGAAGCAATGCTTAGAAACTTAAGGGATATTTTTGATGAGTACAATGCCGCCAATCCTAAGCTTGCGAAAAGTCTTCCGGTTAAATTGAGGGAGACTCACTGCCTTTATGAACTTGTTGATGAAATTGCAGGAAACACACCACTTCCCTATGAACTTAAGATTTCTGTTGTGCAGACACTGGATGTTAGAAAGCGTTTCTTTGTACTTTTTGATGGTATCAGGCGGGAAATCGAAATTGCAAAAATAAGGGAAGATATTAAAAAGGCTTCCCATGAGCGGGTCTCAAAAATTCAGAGAGAATACTATCTGAAAGACCAGCTTGCTACCATAAAAAAGGAACTTGGTGAGGGAAGTGAATCCGAAGAAGAAAATTACCTTGCGGCAATTGATGCTCTAAACGCAAAGGATGATATAAAGAATAAACTCAAGAAGGAAGTTAACAGACTTTCAGGCTTAAATGGTGCCGGAGGAGAGGCACAGGTAGTACGTAATTACATTGATACGCTTTTGGAGCTTCCCTGGGACAATGAAAGCGAAGATTCAAAGGACTTTCTTTTGGCAGAGAAAATTCTTGACGAGGATCATTACGGTTTAAAAGATATTAAGGAAAGAATAATAGATTTTTTAGCTGTTCGTATGCTAAATCCTAATGGTGACAGCCCTATAATATGTCTTGTGGGACCTCCCGGAACCGGTAAGACCTCCATAGCAAAAAGCATAGCCAGGGCTCTTAACAAAAAATATGTAAGAGTCAGCCTTGGCGGTGTAAGGGATGAAGCCGAGATACGGGGTCACAGAAGAACCTATATCGGGGCTATGCCGGGTAATATTGTTAATGGTATAAAACAGGCAGGAGTTAAGAATCCACTTATTCTTCTTGATGAGATAGATAAAACTTCAGGTGATTATAAAGGGGATACTTCCGCGGCTCTTTTGGAGGTTTTAGACAGCGAGCAGAATATGAACTTTGTGGACCATTTCGTGGGGCTTCCCATAGACTTATCTAAAGTCATGTTTATTGCTACAGCAAATGATGCCGATAATATTCCAAGACCCTTATATGATCGTATGGAAATCATAGAGATTAATTCCTATACGGCCAATGAAAAACTGCATATTGCCAGAGATTTTCTGGTAAAAAAGCAGCTTGAAAAGAACGGACTTAACAAAAAACAGCTTAAGTTCACAGACAGTGCCCTTAAAAAGATTATTGCTTCATATACCAAAGAGGCAGGCGTTCGTAATCTTGAAAGAAAAATATCCACAGTCTGCAGAAAAGTGGCAAGAGAGGTTCTGGAAAATTCGGACACTTGTGTGAGTGTTACCGGAAAGAATTTGGAGAAATATCTTGGCAAGGAAAAATACAGGGCTGAATCAATCTTAAAGAAGGATGAAATCGGCGCTGTGAGAGGGCTTGCCTGGACATCGGTAGGCGGTACCACACTTTTGGTGGAAGTTAGTGTAATGCCCGGAAAGGGTGAGATAGAGCTTACGGGACAGCTTGGAGATGTTATGAAGGAATCAGCACTTGCAGGCCTTAGCTATGTAAGAAGCATAGTCGGTAAATATGGTGTGAAGCCCAAATTCTTTAATGAAAATGATATTCACATACATATTCCCGAGGGAGCGGTTCCAAAGGACGGCCCCAGTGCCGGAATAACCATGGCAACCGCTATGCTTTCAGCAATTATTAAAAAGCCTGTAAAGAGAAATCTTGCCATGACAGGTGAAATAACATTAAGAGGAAATGTCCTTCCCATAGGAGGCCTTAAGGAAAAACTCCTTGCGGCCAAGGAAGCCGGTATAAACACCGTTCTGGTTCCTGAAGAAAACAGGGCGGATGTTTTGGAAATATCCGATGAAATATTGGACGGACTTACCATTAGATATGTATCTAAAATGGAGCAGGTTATTGAGTCTGCCTTTTGTAATAAATGAGGTAATTTATGAAGATAAAAAATGCGGAACTTGAAATAGTTTGCGGTATTACCAGCAAGCTTCCCGACAATACCATTCCCGAGATTGCTTTTGCGGGAAAGAGTAATGTGGGAAAGTCTTCGTTGATTAATGCTCTTCTTAACAGAAAATCCCTGGCAAGAACCAGTTCAAGTCCGGGAAAGACCCAGACAATTAACTTTTACAATGTTAATAAGGAGTTCTTTCTGGTGGACCTTCCCGGTTACGGCTATGCACAGGTAAGCGCATCAGTAAGGGAACAGTGGGGTAAGATGATTGAAAAATATCTTAAAACCTCAAAGCAGTTAAGAGCAGTTTTTCTTTTGATAGATATTCGTCATGAGCCCTCAGGCAACGATGTTCTTATGTACAACTGGGTAGTGGAAAATGGATATGATCCGATTATTATTTGTACAAAGGCTGATAAAATTAGCAGAGGTGCTTACCAGAAGAATCTAAAGATAATAAGAGAAAAGTTAAAGTGTAAAGTAGGAACAAAAATGATACCTTTCTCTGCCACCAGCAAGGTGGGCAGGGACGAAATTCTTGGAATCATGGATGAGATCCTTGAAATTGGGGCAAATGAAGCCTGATAGGAGCGATTTTGAAAAAATCCACATTATATTTAAAAGCAATGACAAATGTGCTTTTGTACACCATAGCAATGATACTGATTGTTATATTTGTACCAAAGCTAATAACGTTTTTCCTTCCCTTTGTAATCGGTTGGCTCATGTCAGCAATTGCGAACCCTGCAGTTAAGTTTTTTGAGGAGAAGATTAAGTTCAAAAGAAAAGCTACTTCTGCGGTGATGATTGTACTCATTTTAGCCATTATTATCCTGGCTGCGTACGGAATCGGTGTATTTCTTGTGAATCAGATTATCGGCTTTATCGAAAGTATTCCGGAAAAGTGGGACGGCTGGCAGGCAACCATTGATAATTTCGGCTATAACATCAATTATCTGTTTAAAAATCTTCCGTCCGAATTAAGAGAGCCCTTAAACGAACTTGGTGATTCCTTACAGAATGCCCTTTCATCTTTTGTTATAAAGCTTACTTCCGCGGAGGGAAATGTTTCTGCGCTTGAGGGCCTGTCAGACAAGCTTGGAAATGTTGCGGGAGTCCTTGTGGGAATTATTATGTGTGTTCTTTCGGCATACTTTTTCACTGTTGAGCATAATAAGCTCGCTGAAAAAATGGAGAAGTTCATTCCGGGAAGTGTATATACAAAGGTAATAGCTGCGTACAGAGGCTTAAAGAAAGCAATAGGTGGATATTTTAAGGCACAGATTCATATTGAATTCTGGGTATATTTAATAACTGTAATCGGTATGCTGATTATTGGAATTGACTATGCGGTTGTCATTGCTCTCGGAATTGCAATTTTAGATTTTCTTCCGTTTTTTGGAGCGGGACTGATAATGATTCCATGGACCGTGATTGCTTTTGCGGACAAACAGTATTTTATAGCTGTTGGAATGCTTGTTACCTGGGCGGTGGGTCAGATTGTAAGGCAGCTTATTCAGCCTAAAATTGTGGGAGATCAGGTTGGAGTACCCCCTCTTCCCACGCTGGTGTTACTGTTCTTAGGCTACAAATTCATGGGCGTATTCGGTATGGTAATAGCGGTACCCGTTGCCATGATTTTCATATCCTTGTATGAAGAAGGCGTATTTGTTACATATCTACGAAGCATAAAAATATTGTGGAGCGGACTGGCTGTTTTCAGAAAACTCCCTGATGAAGAAAAAAAGAGCGCTGAAGAATGATCTTCAGTGCTCTTTTTCTTTGAGATACACATTTTTCAAATAAGAAAAGGTTTCATTTTCTCCTTTTTCCTTCAGCATGGTAAGGATTCTAACCAGTTCTTTGTGATTTTCAGCATGCATGTGGGATTCCGAATCTCTTGTAAGAAGATAGTCAAGAGAATCCCCGTCGGTGTAATTCTTTCCCCTGTAAACCATGCTTGCCGCAATACGATCCATTATTGATTCAACCAGATAGCGCTTGGGCATTTTGCAATATTCAAGAGGGTTGCCGGATTCCATATTATAATCGGTCCAATACTCGTAATGATGCTTGTTCCTTCCTTTGTGATGCATCCAGGCAGAGGAATAACCGGTTATATTTCTTTCGGCAACATTGGGACTTCTTGTGCCCTGATAAAATTTGACGCCTACTAAAAACTCTCCCGGCGAGTATTTGGATAGATCATGAAGGAGCCCCTGCTTATAAAGCCCTACCTTGAAACAATGCTTTCTCACAAGCCTTCTGTGGGTGTTAACGGTGTGAAGGTGCTTAAAAAAGGCCTTAAAAACATTTATACGCACACGGTCATAGGCGGTCATAAGCTTTCCGTCCTTGATGCTTACAACAAGATCAATTCCCCTTTTTCCGTTAACAACAGAGGTTATAACAAGTCTTTCCCAGGGCAGCAGTTCTTCCTTGAACACTTCGTCCCTTTCGACATGCTTAAAGGAGTCGGGGAGCTCACCGATTATCGATCCTGATAAGTAGAAAATAGAATAAACGGTATCTTTGTTGACTTCCAGTGTACCAAAGAGTTCCCGCGTTTTTTCTGATAAGGAGACGATATTTATGTCGGGAGTATTCAGAAGAATACATTTATCATTGCTTTTTCTTAGGACTAATTTGTCATTTGCTAATACTAAAAAAAGATTCTCTTTGTTCATAATAGGATTATATCACAAATATTAGTGACAAAATGCTTAAAAGTGTCGATTTTTTTAACAATTCGTTTAGTGCTTTTGGGTAATATGATATTGCACGAGGACAGGTTAGGGGTAGTGCGCCCCATAAGAGGAGAATCGTTATGAACGAAAAAACAGCAAACGGGAAAAAGGAAGGTCTATCATTTTTTGCAAGAATGAGTACCAAGATTACAATTCTGATTTCACTGATTGTAATAATAGCAGTTGTAATTGAGGTAATCGGTGCGGTGTCAAAATCATCTAAGGCGATGGAGGCAACTTATCTTAATTACGCTCAGAATCTTGCAGAAGAGGCAGCAATCGGCGTTGATTTTGCAACGGAATTCGGTGAAAAGGCCTACGGCGGATATGCGATGAATTTAGCGCAGGAAGCTGCAGTCTCCATTAACTTTTCAAGAAGCTTTGGTGAAAAGGTTTATAAAGACTTTGCACAAAACCTTGCAGAGGATGTGGCATCATCCATAAATATTGCAACTGCCCAGGGTGTTTCAATATCACCTAACAGTCTTGCAATGTTAATGCAGAATGTAAATATCAAGAATGTTGAAGGCTCATATGCATATATGGTATCTCCTGACGGAACCATGGTATGGCATCAGTCCCCCGATAAAATCGGCAATCCGGTAGAAAACGCTGCAGTTAAGGGTATCGTAGCAGACCTTCAGGACGGTAAAACTGTTGAAAACGGAGCTGTTTTATATGAGTATAAAGGCGCTACAAAGTTAGCGGGCTATGCGTTTACAAAAGATGGAAACATCATCATTGTTACAGCCGATTATGATGAGTTCATGAAGATTGACTATGATATGCTTCTTGGAAACATTGAAATAACCGATGTAGAAGGTTCATATGCATATATGGTATCCCCTGACGGAACAATGTTGTGGCATCCTCAGGCAGATAAAATCGGAAATCCTGTGGAAAATGCAGCGGTTAAAGGAATTGTTGCAGATCTTCAGGCAGGCAGAAAAGTTGAAGATGCTTTTGTGATTTATGATTACAAGGGTTCAAAGAAGATGGCCGGTTATTCCCTTACAGAGAACGGAAACATCGTTCTTGTTACAGCGGATTATGATAAATTAATAAGAATCGATTACGATAAACTTATTGGTGAAATTGAGATTTCAGGTGTTGCCGGATCCTACGCATACATGGTATCTCCGGAAGGTGATATGGTTTATCACAAGGATCCTTCAAAGATTGGTAACAAGGTTGAAAATGCAGCGGTTACCGGTATTGTAAATGACCTTCAGGCAGGTAAGAAGGTTGAAAACGGATCCGTGGCTTACGAGTATAAGGGTGCAATGAAGGTTGCAGGATATGCATTTACGGGTGCAGGAAATATTGTAGTTGTTACAGCAGACAAGGATGTAATGATGGCATCCGTTGATAAGATGCAGCAGTCACTTATCAGCTCCGGTATCCTTTGTGTAATAATCGGTGTTATTGTAGTAGCTGCATTTACAGTGTTTATGATGTCCGGCTTAGGTAAGCTTGTTCCTGTAATCAACAAGACAGCTGATTTTGATTTCACAGAAGATGAAGAAGGAAAGAAACTTCAGCAGAGAAATGATGAAATCGGTGTTATTGCAAAGGCACTTGCAAAAATGCAGCTTAGCTTGAGAGATGTTATTAAGCTTATTAACAGCTCAGGCGACAGCATTAATGAAAACGTTGATAATCTTCAGGTTACAATCGATAAGGTTGGTAACATGTGCGAAGACAACTCAGCAACAACAGAAGAGCTTGCAGCAGGCATGGAAGAAACTGCAGCCACCACAACAACAATTACCCAGAATGTTGAATATGTTCATGATAATGCAATCGGCATTGGCAAGCTTGCCGATGAAGGCACAGAGTTATCACAGGATGTTCTTGAAAGAGCAAAGAATCTTGCTGAAACTACTGAAATATCAAGCAAAAAGACAATTGATATGTACGAATCCGTAAAGGTTAAGTCTGAAGAAGCAATCATAGCCTCACAGGCTGTTGAAAAGATTAACGAATTAACCGGAACAATCATGTCAATTTCTTCTCAGACAAGTCTTCTTGCACTTAATGCTTCAATTGAAGCAGCAAGAGCGGGAGAAGCAGGAAGAGGATTTGCAGTTGTTGCAACTGAAATCAGTAATCTTGCAACCCAGACATCCACAGCGGTTGGCGATATCAGCCACATCGTAACAGAAGTTACTGAGGCTGTCGGAAAACTTTCAGAGTGTCTTACAGAGACCACCACATTCCTTGAAAAGAATGTTCTTACGGACTATAAGGAATTCGGTAAGGTCAGCGAGCAGTATAAGAGCGATGCGGACACCTTTGGCGCAAGCATGGGAGACATTAAGGAAAGCATTTCAAAACTTAATGAGCAGATTGAAAACATCGTTGATGCGGTTAACGGTATTGATACCACCATCAATGAATCTTCAATCGGAGTTACCGATATCGCAGAAAAGACTTCCGACATGGTTAACGAAACCGCAGGCAGTGTTGAAAAAGTTAATGAATGTAAGAAGGCAGTTGCCGATCTTGGGGATATTATCGCAAGATTTAAACTCTAATATTAAGAATGTGCCACCCCTTCGCATAGGCGGAGGGGTGGTTTTTTTGTGACAATGAGCCTGTCACGTAAATTGCAGATTGATAATGAGAAAAATGATACTTTGCTGTTGACAAGCGGCAAAGTATTGTTATAATGAACATATGAACAGTTGAACATATGAAAGGAGAATCAGATGGAAGAAAGAATATATGACCTGGCGGATTTGTTTAAGGTATTCGGCGATTCCACAAGAATAAGAATTTTGTATCTTCTTATTGACGGGGAAAAAAGTGTTGGTGAAATCAGTGATGCTCTGTCAATGAATCAGTCAGCCGTTTCACATCAGTTAAAGACACTTAAGCAGAGTGATCTTGTAAAGGTTAGAAGAGACGGAAAGTCAATGCTTTACAGTCTGGCGGACGATCATGTGGAATCAATATTAAAAATAGGAATGGAACACATTTCGGAGGAGGAATAGTTATGAAAAGAACATTTATTTTGGAAGACCTTGATTGCGCACATTGCGCACAGAAAATTCAGGAGCAGGTAGGCAAGTTTGAAGGAGTGTCAGAGTGTAAGCTTACATTCTTAACCCAGAAGCTTGTTTATGAAGTGGAAGATGCACTTGATAAGGAAGTTGAAGCAAAAATGAAAAAGCTTGTTAAGGAAATGGAGCCTGATGTTACTGTAAAAAGCATCTAAAGACCAAATAATTTTTGCTTGGAAGTGATGAAATGACAAAAAAGATAAAGAGGAAGATAATCAGAATCTGTATAGGCTTTGCTTTACTGGCACTTGCACTTATAACAACCCATTTCTTTGGCGAATGGTTTGGACTTGCCGTTTATATAGCAGCCTTCCTGGTAGTTTCGTTTGATGTGCTTAAAACAGCTTTTTCAAATATAGCCCATGGACGCGTTTTTGATGAAAATTTTCTCATGATGGTTGCAACAATCGGTGCTTTTGCATGCCGCGAGTACGAAGAAGCGGTTGCGGTTATGCTTTTTTATCAGATAGGTGAATGTTTCCAGTCCTATGCTGTTAATAAGTCAAGAAAATCAATTAAGGCACTTATGAGTATAAGACCTGATTTCGCAAGAGTTTTAAGAGATGGCGAGGAAAAGGAAATAGATCCTTCAGAGGTTAATCTTGAAGAGATAATCATTATTAAACCCGGCGAAAGGGTACCGCTTGACGGTGTTGTGTGTGAAGGAATCTCAACACTTGATACAGCTGCAATTACAGGAGAAAGTCTTCCCAGGGATATTGAAAGCGGCAGTAAGGTTGTAAGCGGTTGCGTAAACCTTTCCGGAGTTATTAAGGTTAAAGTATCCTCAAGTTTCTCAGAGTCCACTGTTTCAAAGATTCTTAACCTTGTGGAAGATGCTTCTTCAAAGAAGGCTAAAGCGGAGCAGTTTATAACTGTCTTTGCAAGATATTACACACCTTTTATTGTTTTTTCAGCCATTGCATTGATGCTTTTCGGCACTATTGCCACAGGCGATTTTAGAACCTGGGTATACAGAGCAATGACATTCCTGCTTATTTCCTGTCCCTGTGCACTTGTTATAAGTGTTCCCTTGTCTTTCTTTGGAGGCATCGGTGGAGCAGGTAAAAAGGGTGTTCTTATAAAGGGTGGAAACTATATGGATACACTCTCGAAGGTGGATACTCTTGTACTGGATAAGACGGGAACAATAACTAAGGGTAACTTTGCCATCGGTGAGGTGGAAGCGTCAGCGTACACCAATGAAACCTACAAGGAAGATGCAGAGAATGTTCTCCTTAAGTATGCTGCCTGTGCCGAAAGCTATTCCACACATCCCATTGCCGTATCAATCATTAACAGATACGGGAAAGAAATAAACAAGGACGAAATAAAGGATGTTAAGGAAATTGCCGGCAAGGGTGTAACTGCATTGATTAACGGGACTACTGTTTCCGTTGGTAATAAGAAGCTTATGCTTGAAATTGTATCTAAGGATGAATATGACGAAGTGGAGAAGTGTTCCAATGAAGTGCTTGGCGGAACTCTTGTGCATGTAGCCTTAAACGGGAAATATGCAGGTCACCTTCATATCATTGATGAGATAAAAGAAACTTCGGTGGAGGCACTTGCGGATTGCAGGAAACTTGGGATAAACAGGATTGTTATGTTGACCGGCGATAATGAGGTTACGGCTAAGTCTGTAGCAGAGCAGGTTGGCCTTGACGGATACTTTGCAAATCTTACTCCTATGGATAAGGTAAGTACTCTTGAAGAAATTATGGGCGACGGTCAGGGACATGCAGTTGCTTTTGTGGGAGATGGTATCAATGATGCACCGGTTCTTTCAAGAGCGGATATAGGTATTGCCATGGGAGCTATGGGAAGTGATGCAGCTATAGAGGCAGCTGACGTGGTTATTATGACAGATGATCTTGCTAAAGTCTGCGATGCAAAAAGAATCGCAAAGAAGACACTTACCATTGTTAAGGAAAATATTGTGTTTGCCCTTGGCGTAAAACTTTTGGTATTACTTCTTGCGGCTTTTGGTATTGCTCATATGTGGGCTGCAATTTTTGCGGATGTGGGCGTTGCTTTTATTGCAATACTAAATGCAATGAGGCCCCTTAAGGAATAGAATAAGTGAAAAGCGGGAGCGAAAGCTTTCGCTTTTTTTATGATTTTTCGATAAGATGGGCAGATTGCGTGGGGGATAATTTAGTGCTATACTATGTTAAAGTCAGCCGTGGATTCCGATGCTTCTTCACGGGATACCAAATCTAATCGGTTGCAAAATGTAGGATTTATATGTGGCAGAAAAATTGTTATAGAATAGTTGTAAAGGTTGGAACGTCCACCCTTACCCATGACTCGGGAGCAGCGAATCTTCATAGCATAGAATCTCTCGTAAGAGTTCTTGCAGATCTTGAAGGGTATGGTCACGAAGTGATTCTGGTTACCTCCGGAGCAATTTCCGTAGGAACCGCGAAAATGCTTCTTTCGGAACGTCCAAAAGACCTTCGTATGAAACAGGCTGCAGCTGCAGTGGGTCAGTGTCAGCTTATGCACCTTTATGATAAATTCTTCTCTGAATATAACAGAGGAGTGGCACAGATTCTTTTGACGGATGAGGACGTTGCAGATCCGGTGAGATCGGAACATCTTTCGGGAACTTTCAGTGCATTGCTTGATATGGGCATCATACCGATTGTAAATGAAAACGACTCGGTTTCATCTGCGGAAATTGAAACCGGTGCCGCAAAGGTTCTTGGTGATAATGATACTCTTTCTGCAATTGTTGCAAAGCTCACAAAGGCGGATCTGCTGATTCTTCTTTCGGACATTGACGGGCTTTACGATAAGGATCCCCATAAGAATCCTGATGCAAAGCTTATTGAGCAGGTTACAAATTTAGGCGATATAGAGGAATATGCCGGGGGTGCGGGCAGTAAGCATGGCACAGGTGGCATGATTACCAAAATAGCAGCAGCCAAAATTGCAACCGAAGCCGGTTGTGACATGGTTATCACAAATGGCGTGAGACCTGTTGATATATATGATATTGTTGCAGGAAAGCCGGTTGGAACCAGATTTTTGGCAAAAAAATAGAAATGTTATTTATAGGGGAAGAATATGACTGAACTTGAATTACAGGGCGAAAGGGCAGTGGGTGCATCCAGGGTACTGGCTGTATCCTCCACTGAGATTAAAAACAAAGCCCTTTTATGTATCGCGGAATCGATAAATAAGAACAAGGCAATCTGGCTTGAAGCAAACGACCTTGATATTAAGGCAGCCAAGAAAGCCGGAATGCGAGAGTCGCTTATAGACCGTCTTCTTCTTACGGAGGCCCGTATTGAGGGAATTGTAAAAAGCGTTAAGGAAATAATCGATTTACCTGACCCCATAGGTGCAGTGACCGGAACGACCGAAAGACCAAACGGCCTTCATATCGAAAGAAGACGCGTACCTCTTGGCGTTATAGGAATCATCTATGAGGCAAGACCCAATGTTACGGTGGATGCGGCTGTTCTTACATTAAAATCAGGAAATGCCACTATTTTGCGTGGTGGTAAGGAAGCCATTAATTCAAATAAAGCGGTAACAGAGATTATGAGAAATGCATTGGAGGAAGCGGGTCTTCCTAAGGATTGTATTTCGCTTGTACAGGATACTTCAAGGGAAAGCGCAAATGAACTTATGCATCTTACAAAATATGTGGATGTGCTTATTCCAAGAGGCGGAAAGGGACTTATAAGAAGTGTTGTGGCTAACGCATCTGTTCCGGTAATAAGAACCGGTGAAGGTGTGTGCCATGTATACATTGATAAGGCAGCAGACCTTGAGATGGGTGCAAAAGTACTTGAAAACGCAAAATGCTCAAGACCTTCCGTATGTAACGCGGCAGAGTGTGTGCTGGTACATAAGGATGTTCTTAAAGACTTTTTATCAGTTGCAGCTCCCTGTCTTAAGGCAAGAAATGTTGTGCTTCGCTGCGATGAGGAGTCCCTTAAATATGTTGATGGTGAAAAGGCCGAAGAAGAAGACTGGGATATGGAGTACGGAGACTATACTCTTGCTGTAAAAGCAGTAGAAAGTCTTGAGGAGGCCGTTGAATTTATTACCAGACACGGCACAGGCCATTCTGAAGCTATTATCACAAAGGATTCAGGTGCTGCCGAGAAATTCTTAAACAGTGTTGATGCTGCTGCGGTCTACTGGAATGCCTCCACAAGATTTACAGATGGCGGAGAATTCGGCCTTGGCGCGGAAATAGGCATTTCAACCCAGAAAATGCATGCAAGAGGTCCCATGGGCCTTGAAGAACTTACATCATATAAGTATGTTGTAATCGGAAATGGTCAGGTAAGATAGAACCAAAAGGAGATAGTGTGAAAAACAGAATATTTTTCACGCGACTCTTTGAGTCGCATCCGTGGAATTCCACATCTTTTTTGCGGGAATCCAAATCCAAACGGTTGCGAGATGTAGGATTAGTATGAAATACGGATTTATTGGAAGCGGAAATATGGGCGGAGCCCTTGCCACGGCGGTTTGTAAGGCTGTGGAGAAGTCTAATGTATATGTATCAAACAGAACGGCTTCGAAGGCAGAAGCTTTGGCCGGTGCAATCGGCTGTATTGCCACCACAACTGAAGAAATTGTGAACGATGCGGATTTTATTTTCCTTGGAGTAAAGCCTCAGATGATGGCAGACCTTGGCAGGGAGATTGCTGATTCACTTAATAAGAGAACCAAGAGATTTGTACTTGTTTCCATGGCTGCGGGCTTATCCATCGAAGACATTAAGAAGGTTACAAGAATGGATGCTCCGGTTATTAAAATATCCCCCAATACCCCTGTTGCAATAGGTGAAGGCATTATTTTATATACCTGCTCATACGAGGTTACCGAAGAGGAAAAGAAAACTTTTTGTGAAGCCGTAAAGGAATCAGGTCTTGTTACCGAAATTCCGGAACACCTTCATGCAATAGGCGGAACTCTTTCAGGCTGCGGTCCTGCATTTGTTGATATGTTTATTGAGGCTCTTTCGGACGGTGCTGTAGCCTGTGGTCTTCCCAGAAAGCAGGCTCTTGATATAGCGGCTCAGATGGTTGTGGGAAGCGGAAAACTTATGCTTGAAACCGGCAAGCATCCCGGAGAACTTAAGGATGCAGTAACCTCTCCCGGCGGCACCACAATTCAGGGTGTGAGAGCACTTGAAGAACACGGTTTCAGAGCGGCTGCAATGGATGCGGTCATAGCAGCATATGAAAAAAATCTTTCTCTGAAAAAATAAAAATAATAGTTATAAACAAAGTATAAAAAATTAGCACTCTCACTTGTAGAGTGCTAATTTTTGCGTTATAACGAAGTTAGTTAAGAAGTAACAATACATAAGAGAAATGGGGGATAGAATATGAATATTTCCAAATTTACTCAAAAATCAGGCGAAGCAATAAGAGATACAGAAAAGATAGCAATTGAGTACGGCAATCAGGAGATTGAAGAGGAACATCTCCTTTTGGCGCTGTTGTCCCTGGATGACAGTCTGATTCTTAAACTCATTGAAAAGATGGAAATTAATACAGAACATTTTAAGGACCGTGTTACCGCGGAAATTGAAAAAAGGCCAAAGGTCAGAGGCGGTAATCCATACATAGGTGAATACCTAAATAAGGCCCTTAATTTTGCTGAGGACGAGGCGAAAGCAATGGGAGATGAGTATGTTTCCGTTGAGCATCTTTTCCTTTCCATACTTAAGAATCCAAGCCGGGGCATGGAAAAACTTTTTTCCGAGTACGGTCTTACAAGGGAGCGCTTTCTTAAGGCTCTCTCCACAGTACGAGGAAACCAGAGGGTTGTAAATGACAATCCGGAAGCAACCTACGACACGCTTAATAAATACGGAAGAGATCTTGTGGAGGTTGCAAGAAAGAATAAACTGGATCCGGTTATCGGAAGAGATTCGGAAATCAGAAGCATAATTCAGATTCTTTCAAGAAAAACCAAGAATAATCCTGTACTTATAGGTGAGCCCGGTGTTGGTAAAACCGCAGTGGTTGAGGGTCTTGCCCTTAGAATTGTTGCGGGAGATGTGCCGGGAAACCTTAAGGATAAAAAGATTTTTTCACTTGATATCGGTTCACTTATTGCGGGAGCAAAATACAGAGGCGAATTCGAGGAAAGACTTAAGGCAGTTCTTGAAGAAGTAAAGAAATCAAATGGTGAAATAATTCTTTTTATTGATGAATTACATACCATTGTAGGGGCAGGAAAGAGTGACGGTGCCCTTGATGCGGGCAATATGCTTAAACCCATGCTTGCAAGAGGTGAACTTCACTGTATCGGTGCCACCACACTTGATGAGTACAGAGAGTATATAGAAAAGGACGCGGCTCTTGAGCGACGCTTCCAGCCGGTTACGGTGGATGAGCCCACTGTTGAAGATACAATATCAATTTTACGAGGCTTGAAGGAACGATATGAGGTATTCCACGGGGTTAAGATTACCGACTCTGCTCTGGTTAGCGCAGCTACATTATCCCACAGGTATATATCTGACAGATTCCTTCCGGATAAAGCGATAGACCTTGTGGATGAGGCCTGTGCAATGATTAAGACAGAACTGAATTCAATGCCGGCTGAAATCGATGAAATAAAAAGAAGGGTTATGCAGCTTGAGATTGAAGAAGCCGCGCTTAAGAATGAGACAGATAAGCTGAGTCTTGAGCGTCTTGAAGCATTGAGAAAAGAACTTTCCGAGGAAAAGGAAAACCTTCATGGTAAAATGGCTCAGTGGGAAAACGAAAAGAAATCCATTGGTAAGCTTTCTTCGTTAAGGGAAGAGATTGAAGGTGTAAGCGCGGAAATCCAGACTGCATCCAGAAACGGTAACTATGAAAAGGCAGCGGAGCTTTCCTATGGCAAGCTTCCTTCGCTTAAGAAGGAACTTGAACAGGCAGAAAAGGATTTAGAGGAAAAGAAACTTACCTTGGTACATGAATCGGTAAGCGAAGAGGAGATAACAAAAATCATATCACGCTGGACAGGTATCCCACTTAGCAAACTTACCGAATCCGAGAGAAACAAAATTCTGCATCTTGATGATGAACTTCACAAAACCGTGGTCGGACAAGATGAGGCTGTTGAAAAGGTTACTGAAGCGATTATCAGATCCAGGGCAGGTATTAAGGATCCTCATCGACCAATCGGGTCATTCTTGTTCCTTGGCCCTACAGGTGTGGGCAAAACCGAACTATCCAAGGCTCTTGCCGGTGCACTCTTTGATGATGAGGCAAATATGGTAAGAATTGATATGAGTGAATACATGGAGAAATTCTCCGTATCAAGACTTATCGGAGCACCTCCCGGATATGTGGGCTATGAGGAAGGCGGACAATTGACTGAAGCAGTCAGAAGAAAGCCTTATTCGGTGGTTCTTTTCGACGAAATTGAAAAGGCTCATCCGGATGTATTTAATGTTCTTTTACAGGTTCTTGATGATGGAAGAATAACCGATTCTCTTGGAAGAACCGTGGACTTTAAGAACACCATACTTATAATGACATCCAACATAGGAGCAAGTGCACTTCTTGATGGAATGAAGGCAGACGGAACAATATCGGAGGAGGCATCTTCTTTGGTTATGAATATGCTTAAAGGATCCTTCCGTCCTGAATTCCTTAACAGACTTGACGAAATCATTATGTTCAAGCCACTTACTGAGGAAAATATGGCATCCATCGCAAAACTTGTGATTAAGGAACTGTCAGACCGACTTAGCGACAGAGAGGTGAGCCTGTCTGTTACGGATGAAGCCCTTATGTATATTGCCCATAACGGTTATGAGCCCCAGTATGGAGCAAGACCCTTAAAGAGATATATTCAGAAAACTGTGGAAACAAAGGTTGCAAGACTTCTTCTTTCTGATACAATTCAAGCAGGAGATACCATAGAAATTGCATTGGAAGGAGAATCACTATGCTGCCGAAGGATCCGGTGATTTTATTGAGCTTTATAAATCTTAAATTGAGGGATTTTTATTCATCGCTTGATGCTCTTTGCGAGGACCTGGATGTGTCCAAAGAAGAAATATGCAATAAGCTTTCTTCAATAGGCTATTCCTATGACGAAGACGGAAATTGCTTTAAGTAATTTATTAAAGAGGTAACTGCATTGAGTAGAGAATACGGTTTTTTTGGATGTAAGAAGGCTCTGACGGTTCATGCCGTAAATAAGCTTTACAAGGGCATAGATACGCCGGTAGATTTGTATGAAAGTCTTAAAAAAGTCTGGTGTGCGGATACCTGTGCCCCGAGAATGAGAGACAAGTGGGTATATACAAATCCCACACTGGGACAGTGTTCCATTACGGCTTTTTTGGCACAGGACATTTTCGGCGGAGAGGTTTTTGCCGTTTTAACAAAGGGAGGAAGTCTTCATTGCTATAACTGTGTTGAGGGTGTGATCTTCGATCTTACGAGTGAGCAGTTTGGCGATGAGGCTGACAATCTTGTATACGACTGTTCTCTTTTGCAGGACAGAGAATCGGAGAACCATTTTTTTAAGGATGAAAAAAGAGCCCGTTACGAATACCTTAAAAGACGTCTTCCAAGACATGTGGAAGGACATATGTTTTTTACAAGACATGGTCAGACCGAAGGAAATGTTCAGAAGGTGGTTTGCGGTTCGGTGGAAACAGGCCTTACTGAACAGGGCTACGAGGAAGCAAAAAGTTTAGGAAAAAGAATTCTTTCCGAAGACATAAAGATTGATGAAATTTTATATTCGCCCCTTTCAAGGGCCAGAAGTACGGCACTTGAGATTTCGAAAATTGCCGGTGTGCCTGCAAGAATGGAAGAAAGACTCATAGAGCAGGATTTTGGATACTGGGAGCATAAAGCCGGAATGGTACCTGAGTTTATGGAGGCAAAAAAACAGTTTGCATCATCAAACGGCGGTGGTGAAAGTGCCCTATTCCTTTGCAGAAGAATTTATAATCTTATTGATGATCTTAAAAAGGATAACGAAAAGGTATATTTGCTTGTATCCCATGGTGGAGTGGCAAGAGCCGTACATTCTTATTTCAATGAAATGACAAGTGACGAGTATGCACGATTCGGGCTTGGTAACTGCGAACTTCTAAGATATGATTTTGACTGATTATACATAATAAAAATGCCGGAGCAGTGATGCTCCGGCATTTAGCATACTACATATTAAATTTACTGCTCTTCAACAGTTGCATCGGGAGCGTTCTTTCTGATGCTTTCGATACCGTTTAAGCAGCCCTGCTTTGCAGCATAGCCTTCGCCTGTTGCAATGATCTGGCCGTTTGTTGCCTTAAGACGGAATCTGTATTCACCCTTTTTGTCCTGATAAACTTCGAACTTAGGGTTCTTCTTTGTTTCAATTTCTTTAGCTGTCTGGTCTTCGATTTCTGCAGCTACAGCATTCTTTCTAACACTTTCGATACCGTTCTTGCAGGCATCCTTTGAAGAATATACTTCAGATACTGCAATGATTTCACCGTTGCCGGCCTTAAGATTAAACATAAGACCCTTTGCGGTCTCTTTAACTACAAACTTTCCCATTAAAATTTCCCTCCTTAGAGTATTTCTGTAAATACAAGGAAAGTATATCATAATATGGGCCATGATAGAATAGTATCTGACTATAAAGTTCATTTTTTGAAGCATTAATGCTATAATTGGTTTGAAAAGAGGTTTTCCTATGGATTTATTTCAGATGATGGAACAAAAGAATAAAGAAAAAGAGTCTCCCCTTGCGGCAAGACTTCGTCCTAAGACCATAGATGAGGTTGTGGGTCAGGAGCATATTCTTGCAAAGGACAAGCTGCTTTACAGAGCCATTAAGGCGGATAAGCTTAGCTCAGTAATTTTTTACGGACCGCCCGGAACCGGTAAGACCACACTTGCAAAGGTTATAGCAAACACCACAAAGGCAGACTTTTGTCAGATAAATGCCACCATAGCAGGCAAAAAGGATATGGAAGAGGTTGTGGAAAAGGCTAAAAGTACCCTTGGAGGATATGGGCGGAAGACTATTCTTTTTATAGACGAGATTCACAGATTCAATAAGGGGCAGCAGGACTACCTTCTTCCTTTTGTGGAAGACGGAACCATAACGCTTATCGGCGCCACAACGGAGAATCCGTACTTTGAAGTTAACGGCGCTTTGATTTCAAGGTCCCAGATTTTTGAATTAAGACCCTTAACCTTTGAAAACATAAAAACACTTATAACAAGGGCATTAACAGACAGAGAAAACGGACTTGGATCCTTTAATGCGGACATTTCTGCGGAGGCCCTGGAATTTCTTGCCGATCAGGCAAACGGTGATGCAAGAAGAGCACTAAATGCAATAGAACTTGGAGTAATGACCACTGAACGTTCTGAGGACGGAAAGATACATATTACTCTGAAGGTCGCCGAAGAATGTATTCAAAAAAGAGCTGTTCTTTTTGACAAGGACGGCGATAACCATTATGACACCATATCAGCTTTTATCAAAAGCATGCGCGGTTCGGATCCCGATGCTGCAATGTATTATCTTTCAAAAATGCTTTATGCAGGCGAGAGCCTTACATTTATTGCCCGCCGCATAATGATTTGCGCGGCGGAGGATGTTGGCGTGGCGGACCCTCAGGCCCTGGTGGTTGCCACTGCGGCGGCGCAGGCGGTGGAAAGAATCGGTATGCCGGAATCGGGCCTGATTTTAAGTGAAGCAGTGGTGTATGTGGCAACCGCACCGAAGTCAAATGCCTGCACTATTGCTTTGGAGAAATCGACTGATGCAGTCAAAACAAAAGGCAATCTTCCCATTCCGCCACATCTTCAGGATGCACATTACAAGTCTGCTGCAAAACTGGGACATGGAATAGGATATAAGTATTCCCACAATTATAAGAATAACTATTGTAATCAGCAGTATTTACCCTATGAACTTACGGGCGAAAAGTTCTACAAGCCTTCTTTTAACGGGTATGAAAAGAAGATTGCAGAGCATATGAAGAGAATTAAGGATGAGGCTGAAGACTGACAGTCAGACTTATTAATGAATCAGATGAACAGTGTGAAAGTATATTTTTCATCGGGGGAACGGAGAAAACATGAACGAAAAGCAAAGACTGATAATAGTGTCACTTGATGCAACCGGAAAGCAGGATATGGAATTTATGTGTTCCCTTCCGAACTTTAAGAAAATAGTTGATAACGGGGCCTTTTGTGACAATGTTTACAGCGTTTATCCTTCACTTACATATCCTGCCCACACCGCAATTGTTTCGGGGAAAATGCCGGATCGTTCCGGTGTTGTAAATAATACACATTTTCAGCCGGGCAGAAAAACTCCTGACTGGCTTTATAAGAAGAAATATATTAACGGAAAAACCATCGTTGATGTGGCTATGGAAAAGGGCATGACAGTGGCGTCTCTTTTATGGCCAGTAATGGGGGGCGCGCGGATTAAATATAATATTCCCGAGGTCCTTGTTACCAGAAAATTCCAGACTCAGGTTACCGCCTGTCTTGCTAACGGCACACCGAAATATCTTCTTGAAATAAATAATAAATTCGGACATATCCGCCACGGGGTAAGTCAGCCGGCACTGGATGATTTCCTTATGGAAGCGGCAAAATACACCATTGAAAAGTATGATCCGGATATGATGCTGATCCATTTAACAGATGTGGATACTAATCGTCACAACTACGGAGTTCATCATGAAAAGGCCAAAGAAGCTCTTATCCGCCATGACAGGCGAATTGGAGAACTGCTTGAATATCTTGCGAAAACCCGCCCAATGGACAAGACCACATTTATTGTTCTTGGTGATCACTGCCAGATAGATACACATACCATTGTTTATCCAAACAGATTGTTTTGTGACAAAGGCTTCTTAACCGTTAAAAACGGTAAGATAAAAGACTATAAAGCTATTGCAAAGGAAGCAGACGGTTCCTGCTATATATATGTAAATCCGAAATATTCGGAGGATTATTCCTTTATGGAAGAATTGACTGATACGCTCAACGAGATGCGGGCCGATGAAAAACTTGGAATTCAGGACATTTTTACCGGTGAAGAAGCAAAAGAAATGGGTGCCGACGGAAACTGTTTTTGCATCATAGAGGGAAAGAACGGCTATTATTTCCAGAATGAATTTGATGTTTTGACGGAGCCGGTTTCGGACACAAAGAATCTTAAAATGCTTGCTACCCACGGATACCTTCCCACAAAGGAGGAAAATATAACCTTCTTTGCAGCCATGGGTTATGGCATAAAAAAAGGTGCAAGGACAGAGTCCATGCACTTATGGGATGAGGGACCTACCATCGCTAAGATTCTCGGCGGAACACTTTTAAGATCAGATGGCAGAGTCATTGATGAATTTTTAGAATAATTTTTCAATCATAAAAGTATAAATATCCTGATTGGCAGCTTCCCATTTATCGCAGATGGAGGCTGCCATTTCTTCTGATGGCACCGAAAGGGTTATGTTCAGGAGATTAATGTTTTTTTCCTTTATGCAAAGATTGGCTTCGTATTCACCGGAAGTGGATTTATAGTAATTTGAAAGAATGGACACCTCATTTTTTAACTCAAAAAGATTGTCCTTAAAATATCTGTCAATGTCCTCGCGAATTTCCGCACCGATACGGTTCGAAAAGAAGCCAAGGGTTTCACGCCCCTCGTCGGTAATTTCCAAATGGGTGCGGTTTCTTATGGACTTTGCCTTAACCATATCAGCACCTATGAGTTCGGAAATGGCCTGCTGGAGCGGAATAAAGGTGGTATATTCCTTCTCTAAGATAAAGTCAAAGACCTGTGCCTTGGTAAGGGGAAAACTTACCCGCTCAAGCATATACAGTACTATTAACTTATAAAGGGTTAACGAATCCTCTGCCATTATTCCTCCCGATATCTTTACAAAAAAAAGAAATGTATCTATAATCATAAACATAAGAATTTGTTTTTTCAAGTTAGTCGGAAAATTTCTATTATTAATTTATCAAGCCTGTTCGGCTGGTTTTTCCATTATTTATTTATCAATAATGAATTAAGGAGAGAGAATGAGAGAAAGATACGAGACCCTCGCTATAAGAGATTTACGGGCAATAGCAAAGATTCGCGGTATTAAGGGTGCATCAAGTATGAGTAAGGGACAGGTCATTGAAATGCTTGTTCTTTTGGATGAAACAGAAGCTAAAGCTGCCGGTGCCGGCGAAGTATCCGCTGATGCAAAAACTGCTCCCGAGACTGCAGAGAAGGTTCAGTCAGGTGACACAGAGACTGTCAAACCCGCCACGGGACGAAAGCCTTCTAAAAAGGTCATTGTCAAGACCAATGAGCCTTCAGAGACAAAATCTGAACCTCAAAGCGTGGAAGAAGCCCCCATGGAGGAAGAGAAAAACGTTTCTTCGGAAAAGCGTTCCGAGGAAGAGAAAGTCCAGGAAACAGGGGTTCCTGCCGACGGTATTCTTGAAATTATGCCCGACGGCTTTGGTTTTATCAGATGTGAAAATTTCCTTCCCGGTGGTAATGATGTTTACGTGGCCCCCGGAATGATCAGAAGATACGGTTTAAGAACCGGAGATATTGTTGTGGGAAATACACGTGTTAAATCACAGAATGAAAAGTTTTCCGCACTTATGTCCATCACTTCGGTAAACGGTTTTGATCCGGACATTATTCCAAAGCGTACGGTTTTTGAAAATATGACACCCATATTCCCGGATAACAGAATCCGCCTTGAAATGCCCGGCTCCACCGTGGCCATGAGGGTTATGGATTTATTAAGCCCTGTTGGTAAGGGACAAAGAGGTATGATTGTATCTCCTCCTAAGGCTGGTAAAACTACATTGCTTAAGGATGTAGCTAAGTCAATTTTGAAACTTGAGCCTTCAACTCACATGATTATTCTTCTTATTGATGAGCGTCCCGAGGAAGTTACGGATATTAAAGAAGCTATTATCGGTGAAAATGTTGAAGTTATATATTCTACTTTCGATGAACTTCCAGAGCACCATAAACGTGTTTCTGAGATGGCTATCGAGAGAGCAAAACGTCTTGTTGAGCA
>JAZLLV010000029.1:0-55493 GCA_045598365.1 Lachnospiraceae bacterium | reverse complement strand
AGATGTTTTCATCCCTGGAATTTCAGAATAAAACAGATCGCATACGTCATACCCTTTATCAAAAGCTTCACGCGCCAATATTATTTTTTCATGCTGAGTTAAAACTGTATTATTATACCACGCGCAAAATACTGTGCTTAATGTATCGAATGGGCTATTGGATATTGGATATTTTCTACGTAACTCATTCATTCTTAACAGCCATCTAACTGCCCAAGCCGCATATTCTCTTTGACATAAGAATTGCTCTATCCCCCACAAAAAATATGTATATTCATTTTTAGCAAAAATGCCCGTATCGTGTGCGCCTACAAATACCTCTATTAATCCCGTTTCTTTTTCCCACTCCTCATCTAACCTTGCAACTATAGCATAAGGAGAAGCTTCACAAAGAATAGGGAAAAGAGTTGCAATCGATAACCACTGATTTTTATCTGAAATATTGGACAATAAATTTGCCACAATCGCATCAATCACTCTCTGATTTTCCGATTTACTACTATAATATGCCCTCATTATTAAGCTACGAAGCAAACCCTCTTTTAATGTTTTTGACCAGCAAGGTTTTCCACTCGGAAGAAGATATGCATATCTCTGCTGTTCTGCTGGAAGCTTATAAATCGGATTTTCTTCCGTAACTATAGCAATAATAACATCAACAAATTTTTTCCATAAATAACTATCAGTGAGAATATATTGATCAAAATAATCCCAAGCATTTTCTGTGCTAGCTAAATGTATATAACCATGACTGTGCTCCTTAAATCTAACAAATAGGGGATTTTCTCCATTAATATATTCTTGAATGCTCTGCAATATTTCTTGATAACTCAGGCCACAAAGTTCCTCTATTATCATCTTATCACCATCTGATTCCGTCCATTTTCCACACAGTATGAGCGGAAGAATAATCTTTTTATCTCCATCTACCCATAGTGGAGTAATATTATTTATTCCCTTAATTAATTTTTTCTTCATTGGAATATATAAGCCATGCGTATCCTCTACCAACTTGTATGCGTCTTCATATTCCATTCCTGCAACCATCAGTTTTTGTCTTACAGTACATAGTTTTCTTTTTCTTAATTCAAGTGACTTCTTTCCTGCTGAATATTCATCAGACCCAAATACAAATATGTTAATATTATTAGGAATAGCAATTATTTGTTCAGAATAAAACCACGGTATGAGTATTTTCCCTCCAAGGTCATTATGTTCTTCATTTGCTAGTTTTAGTTTTTCCCAGTCTTTTTCGTTTCTTACAACTAGAACCATTTTATCTGAGCGAATACGCCTTAGCTCATTTAAGACACAAAAGATTGTTTCTTCTTTACATTGTCCCTTTACATAGATAATCTCTTCAGATAATGCATCTTCAAACTCTTCCCTAAACACTTCATCATCTATTTCAAAATAGTTTAGACTTAACCCAGGAGTTGTACTAGCATACAACCGCACTTCGATTTGATCCGGCAAATATACTGCAATAGCATTTTTGTTCATATTAACAATAGCATCGCTTATTTTTGCCAGGCCTTCTTTAACCTCTACTAAAGAAATCTCCTCTCTTTTTCTCCAATCACCCAAGTAAGCACACTGATAATACAACGGATTAATTTTTTCCAATTCTGAAAAAATAACTGTAATAAATCCGGCGATATAATAATTTGCTTCATTTCTTGGAATCTCATATTTCATCATGAGCTTAGATAATTCATCATGAAGTTTATCTAACAAATCGTACTTACTTTCTTGCGTAAGATTTGAGGCTATTTGTTTTATTTCATCGCTTGACAAGTATGATGCTATCTCTTCAAGGATTACGTCTCCTCTATCAACATATTTTAAGAGGAATTCATTTGTGTTAATAAACAGCTTTTCCCATTCTTTTTTTTCTTTGTATTCTGTAATTTTTTTTGTCGCAGAATTAAGAATCAATTCACCTGCCTTTTCAATTGCTATGCCTGCTAGCTCATACATCGCTTTTTCCCTTTCTCAAGAAAATATTTTTTTCATTTTTACAATGCTCTCTATTAAATAAGTATAACTGTGATAACTTATATCTCAAAATCATTACAAAATCCATTTATACTTGGTCATATTACATATATCATCATCTTAATATTTCTACTATATTTACTGAACTTCACCTACAATAAGATGCCTATTACATATTAGCAATTACCATCATTCCATCTTTATTCAACAACAATCCATTCCCCTGTTTTGTTTCCCCCCTGCCGTTCAACAACCTTCTTTTCTTTCAATGATGAGAGAATTTTTCTTATATATCCGTCAGAATATCCGCTAACTTCAACTAATTCCTTTATCGTTATGCTAGAATTTTGTTTTATATACTCGACTACCATCTGCTCCGCATCATTAATTTTCACTTTGTTCTGAGTTTCTGCTCCCGTAGCGTTCTTTTTTTCATAATTAAACGGAATCGTGACATTAACAAAATTTTCCATAATGTCAAAAGCCTGTTTTCCATAATTACTGATGATAAGCGGAATTCCATGGCCAGTCTGCTCCACATAGCCCAACTGTCCAAATATTTTCTGCAATTTAGAATTAACTGGCTTACTGATTCCTTTGTAGAATTCCTCTTTGTTTAAATCTACCGGAAGTCCCCCGGTAGATATAATTTCTATCCTGTCAGAAAAGATATAAACTGCGGGAGGATTTCCCTTGTCCCATTTCGTATGAATACATGCGTTTTGCCAAGCTTCTTTGAAGCTTGCCATATCAAATAATTTTTCTTCCTGTCTTCTATGGTTCCCCATCGTAACCATTGTGTCATTAATTGATTCCATATAATCTATGACTTTATCAATGGCCGTAACTAGACAGGTTCCACCATATTCATTTCTTTTTACTAATTCTGTCTTATCTTTTCCAGCAAAGGTAACCACCTTAATTGAAACATCATTTTCATCAGCAAGCAAGAATGCCATTAAGTTATATTTTCCGTCACTATTTTTAAGTCCTGCATTATCTTCAAATGTTGCCTGATCAACTGTCAGCCCCGCTGTTACATACGCAATTTTCAGCTTATTAAAGGTAAGATTCTGCACTGGTGCAACAGCCAAAGTCAGTACATCCGATGAAATCTGTCTATCCATTAGTTCTTTTAGGGCAACAGGGCTTAATTCTCTATCTTCGTCCGCTGAACGCATATAATAACGTCCGTATGCCGAATATGGCTTTTCCGATCCCCGAACTTCAATCTTTATCACATCTTTATCATCCATCAACTCATGTTCTATAGTTGGAATAATCTGTGGCTTAATAAAGTTTGCTATCGCCTGAGATATCTCTCTAAGGGTTCTGTCTCCCATTTGTTGTCCAACAACATCACCATTGTCCTTAACGCCGAAATAGAGCACTCCATATCCATTCTTATTAAGCATAGAAGCTAATGAAGTTATGCCTTCTCGCAGTTCTCCTGTCGTTTTCTTAAATTCTATTTTTTCTGTTTCCACACCAATATTCATCGATATGAGCCTCCTATAAAATGCCAATGACACTATAACAATTGACTTTCCTCCACCTTGCGATAGAGTTCTTCATTTACTTCGCATTATACTCTATTTGATTTCTTTTTGCTACTTTATTTGCTACTCTTTTTGCTACTGTTTTGTTACATATTTCGTGCTATAAAAAGACCAAATAAAAAGCCATCCTATCATACTAAGTATTTAGCAGATAAGATGACCTTATTCATATTTCCGGGATGGTCCATATTCTCGCCCACCAAAAGGTGTAAACGAGGTGTAGACTAATCATTAAATTGTCTCAAAGCATTGATTTTACTGCATTCTCCGCCCATTGTATTTGATAAGTAAAATGACATCTCCCCATTGAAAAGTATATTATTTGATTGGATTAATATATTCTCCGTCTTCAATCACGGCAAACGATAGATTAACTCCCGTTGCACTTCCTGTTTTTCCCATATATCCAATAACAGTATTGATAGCTACCACATCATTTTTCGAAACATTTGCTGATTTTAAGTGTCCATAGATTACACTAGTGTTATCATCCACAGCAAGAACAATATAGTTTCCATATATGCTATCAAAACCGATTTCAACCACTGTGCCATTGGAAACTGCATATATTTCTTCCCCTTCAATTCCTGATATATTAATATGGTCTGAAATAACTCCATTACTCTGCTTACCAAAATAGCATGAAATCTTCATATCTTTTACAGGAGAAGCCCAATCGTCAAATGTGAGTATGCCCTCCTCATATATCGGAATGCATGAGGAACTATCATCCACATATTCTGTAAAAGAGTTGTCTAAGTCAGTGTTTATACCCGTATTTTTAATATTAAAATCGAAAGAGCACATCCAATCTTGTCCAAAAGCAAAGCCGTTATTTGTCAGCACAAAATAATACCAATCATTATCTGCAAGCTTCCCCTTAAGCTGCTCAATGTCATAAGCTTCCGACAAATCAATATTAACGATTCCAGTCTCACCAACTGCTATTTCACATGCTTCTACTTTGACAGCGTTCTTTTGTCCCTCTACTTCACTTCCGGTGCTCCATTGCATAACTTTAATTTTGTCCTGAAGTTTTAATTCATGCTCAGACATATTCTTTATGACTACTTCATATTTACCATCTCCCAAATAAGCTGACGATAATGCAAGGTCATCCCCGCTTAATGAGTTGAATTTGTAATAACCAAATGCTGATAAAGATATAAAACACATCAAACACATGGCAAGAATGGCATATTTCCTTATTACAAATATCTGTGTAGAACGAGCAAATGAAACACCTGTCTTTTCCTGTATCATTGACTTGATGTTGATAATATTTTCTGAAGTACATTTTCCCACAATTATTCCTCCATCATTCTTCTCAGTTTATTTTTTGCATTATAAACACGATTCTCAATTTGTTTGGGGCTCAATCCCATTGCTTTAGCGATTTCACGATTTTTTTGTTCGTAGTAATAACGTCTGATTATTATTTCTTTTTCCTCGATTCCTAATCTTTCCAAGCATTCATTCAGTTTGTCCGCGCGAGTGTCATTATTAGAATCTGCTGGCTCAGTTTCAAATAGGCTTATATCTTCAAAAGAAACTTCCTTTTCACTTATAATTTTCCTAAAACGGTCTATCGCTCGGCTTCTTGCAATCATCGATAGCCAAGACGATAGTTTTCCTTTTTCAGGATCATACTTTTCAGGATGCTCCCAAAGATATATAAATACATCAGCAACGCATTCTTCTATCTCGCAAACAGAGGTCGTATTTATCAATATACCAGAGGCAACCTTCCATACAAGTTTTGAGTATTTATCGACAGTATATTCAAAGGTTTTTTCATTTCTCTCTTGAATGTCTGAAATAATCTTTTTATCTCCCACCGCGGATACCTCCATTTCTTTCTTTTTGACTAGTCACATATAGTACGAATCGGATACGTAAAAACACTTAATCTTTTTACATTTTTACATAAAAAAACCCGAAACACTGAAGCTTCGGGCTTTTCTTAGAGGTGCGAGCCGGATTTGAAGAATCGGGCACCGCAAAAAATACTGTAAAATAAGGAGGTTTACCAGTGTCGGTTTATTGGTAACACCTTTAGTAACACCTATCAAATGACATTTATCTACTCCTCGCAGAAAACATTATAATCGTCAGAGGATACTATTCTCCCTTGAAAATCCAATTGAAAATAGTAAAATGTAGCCCGCAACCACGGTTGCGAGCCACCAACTTGTGTCAACTGCCTCAGTTGCAATTAAATATTTGTACTATAATACCTTCAAAAAATACACCGTCAATGCACAGAAAGCGTACTTAACAAGTCTTTATACCGCTCTGTTTTGTTGTCTATATCGGCCTGCGTTACGCTATAGTATTTGTATATCCTTTTGTACACCTTGTTAAATCTTTTGGTATACCGTGGAGTTCCTGATGCTCCACCACTTATCATGCTATATGTTTTTTCTATGGAAATACGCGATTCATTGTCGCCTTCTACTTTCCTAAACATATGCAAATCAATATCATACAATTCCACAGGAACCGCTTCTGCAACCTTCTTTCTTAAGTTAAACTCTTCCATATGCTTAAGATATGCTTCTTCTGTGTAGTCTTTTAATTCAGGCATCCTGGCAAAATCACCCATCAGTTCCGGCTTATGCTGCATTATAAAAGATACTCTGGTCGCCTTATACTCTTCGATATATCTTTCATCTGTTTTTGAAAGTTCAGTAAACTTAAGAACCGAAGTTAAAAATTCACATACCTCATCAATTGAATGAGGTTCTGCCTTAATTCTCTTTTCAAAAAACTTACGCTTAGTCTGAACCTTAAATTTCTGAAACTTCTGCCTAAAAGAAAGCTTCTTGTTTCTGTCAAAGATAAGTACCGAAGTTGGTCCATCCGGTCCGTTTACATTTATTGTTTCACCTGACGATTTAGCCTTCATCATATCCTATAATCCTTTTCTATCTATCACTTAAAAAGTCCATTCATTCTTGTGAAAACATTGAAATCCAAAAATCTTTCACTGATGCTGTTCCCATTTCATCCCCCGAATATATCTCATCTGCATAGTCCCAGGATTTATAATTCTGAAAATATGCTTCAACCTTGTCATGCTGGCTCTCGCTAATTTCCATATCCCAGACTTTCTTACCATTCCCGTCTTCACATGTAATTTTTCCATCCGTAAAATATGTAAGATATATCTGTCCATCTTCAGGATTTTTGGCTGTTACCACTTGATTTACGGTAGGTATAGAATTGCCATATTCACCTTTCATAGCAAGAATCTCATACGCTGACATATCTTTGTATTTATCTGGCGCCTGACCGTCTTCTTTAGTTTTGTTAGCCTTCTCATCTGTTGCAGATTCGATTGTTTCTTCCTCTTCCTCATCAATCTCATTTAACTTACTGGTGCAATGATTGTACTGAGCTATTGCTCTCATGATTGCATTGAGGTCAGCCGGTGAAAACATGCCTACTGCTCTTTGAAGGTCACCAATGTTATCTTTGTTGACTTTTAAGCAGCCTCCACTTGGTAGCGGTATGTTCAAAATATCCTTAGGATTGCTCACATCCCCTAGGCAAAGAGCATTCTTCTTGTAGTCACATACAAACGTCACACCGTTGTACTCTACAATGCCGTCTTTTGCCAGATAACTGTAAGGGGCTTTTTTAGCATCAGGATCGCAAAGTAGCGAAAACAAGGTTCCCCTCTGAACCTGTTCGGTTGGTTTGTCTTGTAATGCAGGTTTCAAAGTGTCCATAGCCTGCGAATACGAAAGACCGTTAATTCCCATATATTCTCCTCTCCGCAGCCAATCTGTCAGTCATGGCTGCACCGCTGTCTCCGTTTCACTTCGGTCGGTGCTGAGCAATCGTCCCCCGGACGATTAGCACCCGGAAAGGTCCGAGCGGCTATATTTTTGTCTTTATGCTCCCACTGAAAAAGTAGGCATACTATTCAGCAAGTTCTTTTGTATTTGTGATTTTCTTAGGTTCTTCAACCGGTTTAAAATTTATAAACATATCTCCCCCTTATAAAAAACAAAGAAGCACATTCCCAGTGAATTCAATCCATTGAAAATGTGCTATCCCTTGCATACAATATATCGGATATATGTATGGATACTTTAGCGTTTAAGGCAATTTTATCCTACTTTATCCTACTTTTATAGTGACTTATCTACCGCGGCACCTTTGATATCATCTTCTATCAGCTTCATCTTATTCATCATATCTTTGATTTCCTGCTGAGCCTGATTCACATCTGTGACTTTATGCGAAGCTTACGTTAAGCAGACACGTGAAGCATTGGAGAAAAGAAATGCAGAAAGGTCGCACCCAAAACATCATTATTTTTCCACAGAAAAAAAAGCTCGAGAACCGCGAATTCTCAAGCTTTTCATTAAAAACATATAGAGGTGCGAGCCGGATTTGACTCCGACTCCTTTTACAATAATTTAGTTGTCCACTTTCCTGCATCCCAGACATCGGTTGCAAGACCTTCATAAAATTCAGGTTCATGACATACCATAAGTATGCTTCCCTTATAAGCCTTCAGGGCTCTTTTCAACTCTGCTTTTGCATCCACATCAAGATGGTTTGTAGGCTCGTCCAAAAGAAGAATATTGCTTTCACGGTTAATAAGCTTACAAAGTCTTACTTTTGCCTGCTCGCCACCACTTAAAACCTTAACAAGAGATTCAATATGTTTGGTGGTAAGTCCGCACTTTGCAAGGGCAGATCTTACTTCGTACTGGGAAAAACCGGGAAACTCATTCCAGATTTCTTCAATACAGGTGGTGGAAATGCTCTGGTCCATCTCCTGCTCAAAATAGCCGATACTTAAATAGTCTCCCAAAGTAACATTTCCGCTTATGGGCTTGATGATTCCCAGGATACTCTTTAACAAGGTTGTCTTACCAATACCGTTGGCACCGGTAATAACAACTTTTTGTCCTCGTTCCATGGATATATTTAGGGGTTTTGATAAGGGTTCATCATATCCTATAACCAAATCCTTGGTTTCAAATATGTATCTTCCGGGAGTTCTTGCTTCCTTAAAATTGAATTCAGGCTTTGGCTTTTCCTGGGCAAGTTCAATAACATCCATCTTATCTAACTTTTTCTGTCTGGACATGGCCATGTTTCTTGTGGCAACCCTTGCCTTATTTCTTGCAACGAAATCCTTAAGGTCCGCAATTTCTTTTTGCTGCTTATTATAGGCGGCTTCCAACTGTGACTTTTTCATTTCATATACTTCCATGAATTTGTCATAGTCACCCACATATCGGTTAAGTTCCTTATTATCCATATGATAAATAAGATTTACTACACTGTTTAAGAAAGGAACATCATGAGAAATAAGTATAAAAGCATTCTCATAATCCTGAAGGTATCGCTTCAGCCAGTCAATATGCTCTTTATCAAGATAATTTGTGGGCTCGTCCAGCAAAAGAATGTCCGGTTTCTGGAGCAAAAGCTTAGCAAGAAGCACCTTTGTTCTCTGGCCTCCGCTAAGTTCCGTAACATCCTTATCAAGACCTAAGTCCAAAAGACCCAAAGCTCTGGCAACTTCCTCTACCTTTGAATCAATCATATAAAAATCATGCTGGTCGAGAAGCTCCTGAATGGTACCAAGCTCCTCCATATATTCATCGAGTTCTTTTTCGGAGGCTTCGCCCATTTTATCGCATATTTCATTCATGCGGGTTTCCCACTCGAAAAGAAAGTCAAAAGCAGACTTAAGCACATCCTCAATGGACATACCCTTTTCCAAAGCAGTATGCTGGTCAAGGTATCCTACACGGACATTTTTTGCCCACTCGATTTTACCTTCATCAGGCATCAGCTTGCCGGTAATAATATTCATAAAAGTGGACTTACCTTCGCCGTTGGCCCCGATAAGTCCAATATGTTCGCCCTTTAATAGTCTGAAGGACACATTATCAAAAATAGCTCTGTCACCAAATCCATGGGTGAGGTTTTCAACATTTAATATACTCATAGTTATTCTTTCGGTGGCATCTTCGCATACAACATCTTAAGGATAATAGGTGTTGAGATTGAAGAAACAATAATAAGTAAAATTACAGATGTAAAATATACAGGACTCAGCAGGCCCACATTAAGACCCTTCTGAGAAACAATAAGTGCAACTTCGCCTCTTGTCATCATACCTACACCAATCTTTAAGGAATCAGCCCAGGTAAATCTGCACATCTTTGCAACAAGACCGCAGCCCACAATCTTACAAAGAAGACCAACTGCAACAAAAGCAAGCGAAAATACGAGAACTGAAGCATTTAACTCACTGATGTCTGTCTTAAGTCCGATGCTGGCAAAGAAAATGGGACCGAAAAGCATATAGGAATTGATATCCATTTTTTCGGCAATATATTCAGAGTCACGGATATTGCAAAGAATAATTCCTGCAACATACGCACCTGTAATATCAGCAATACCAAAATGTCTCTCGGCAATGTAAGCCATTGCAAGACATAATGCAAGTCCCATGATGGGAATTCTTCTGGTGTGGGGGTACTTTGAATCAATAAACTTGAATAATTTATAGATTATAAATCCAACCACAATTGAGAAAACAAAGAACAAAACTGTATTAATAACCACAGTTCCTGCTTTTTGTGAAGCGTCCTTAAGTCCGATTACTACAGTAAGAACGATAATACCGATTACATCATCGATGATTGCGGCACTTAAAATTGTAGTTCCGATAAGTCCCTTTAACTTACCCATTTCTCTAAGAGCCTGAACCGTAATACTTACGCTGGTTGCGGTAAGAATTACACCGATGAATATTGCTGAAAAGAATTCGGGTGTTCCGATTCCGGTAAATCCATAAAAGCATGTATAAAGAATAGTTCCGCCAATAAGTGGAACAAATACACCGGCACAGGCAATAAGTGTTGCCTTAAAACCGGTTTTAATAAGATCGTGAAGATTTGTTTCAAGTCCGGCACTGAACATAAGAAGAATTACACCGATTTCGGCCATCTGACTTAAAAAGTCACTTAAATTCACAAGTCCTAATACGCTTGGTCCGATAAGAAGGCCGGCAATGATTTCTCCCACAACCTGAGGTGCTTTAAGCTTTCTTGCCACTATGGCAAAAAGCTTTGCAAATATAACGATTATAGCCAAATCCTTTAAGACTAAATATGATTCCATAATATCTCCATTCGTTAAATACGATATTTCCAATCAAAATCCACAAGTATGCATTTTAAGCATTTTTGAATATCTTTTCAATAGAAATAACAAATATTAAAGACATTTTCTTAGGATTTAGCTTTTTTCTGATGTTTGTCTTCTTTGAGCTTTTCGTATCTGACAAGAATCTGTTCCGCTTCTTCCTCAGAAATGAGTTTTCTGGTCTTTACGGCGAAGTATCTTTCGTCTTCGGTTTTTCTAACACGAATCTTTGTTTTTAAATAACCGTGCTCTTCACAAAGTGACACCCCAAGGAAATATTTTCCTGAAGGAGTAAAGAGTTTTGTAAGCTTTTTGGACGGTTTGTCACATAGGTAGCAGTTAACGCTCTTAACTTCCCTGTCAGCCATCATGCTTTCTTTGGTCGCAAAGGTTCGCGTTATATATTTGTCGTAATTATCAAACTGCTTATGAACCTCCGACTGCTTGTCCTTTGGTGCGATGAAAGTGTCATAGGATAATCTTGCCAGAGTCTCTTCCTTATTAATAAGAGCAAAAACCTTTGCAGTATAATATGCATCGCTGAAAGCTCTGTGGAAAGGAATATCCTTTTCAAGCTGAAGGTTATCCACCGCAGTCTCCAATGAACGCCTCTCTTTTCCACCTTCAAACTCAAAAGCATACAGCTTTTGAACATCGTAAAAAGGTAACGGGCCATCCATGAAAGGTTTGAAGCCGTAATATATCATGTTTCTCTGAAGTTCCATCAGATCAAGTGGGCCCCAGGTACAAAACATATAATCTTCGCCACACCACTCAAGGAAGTTGTTCATAACATCTTCAAATGGCTGCTCTCTTTTAAGCTCAGCCATTTTAATATGTACAAGCTTACCAGTCATATAGTGCATAGTTTTATACACCTGCGGTTTAACAAGTGCACTGAATTCATCCACCATTACCTTGTCTTCATTAAGTTTTATGGCTCCGATCTCAATTATTTCAAACGGAATAGCAGGATTGGCACCTTCAACGGTACTGGACTGATTCCATTCAAGATCCAGGATAATATAATTCATTAATAACTCCATATCAGAAACTTATTATGTTATAATTGTATGGATTGGTATATATATTTGTCAATCATATCAACTATATCACATATTCATTAAAGGAAGACTAAATCATGATTAACAAGATAATTCCTATTTCCTTTGATGGCTACAAAGGTACTGCCACCATTGAAACCTTCCTGTTCAAGCGCTCTCCTGAAATCTGTATTTCAAAAAGACCGCTGATTCTTATCTGTCCCGGCGGCGGATATGAGTTTCTTTCCGACAGAGAAGGCGAATCTATTGCTTTTCAGTTCAATTCTTTTGGTTACCATGCTGCAATCATTAACTACTCCATCAAGGATGCCACATATCCTACACAGCTCCTTGAAGTCAGCGCAGCAGTAAAATATTTCAAAGATAATGCAAAAGAGTTTGACATCGATCCCGACAGAATTGCAATTTACGGAGCATCGGCTGGCGCCCATGCCGCTGCTAATTATGCAACAGGATATTTCAGATCGGAGGTTACCGACATATTGAAGGTTTCCTCTACGGAACTTCGTCCCGCCGGAATGATTCTTGCATATCCTGTTATTACTTCCGGTGAGTTTGCCCACAGAGGTTCTTTTGACAATCTTTTGGGTAATAAAAAGAATGATAAAGAAATGTTAGAGTACGTTTCCATTGAAAACAGAATTACCGTGGAAACCCCTCCGGCATTTATCTGGCACACCTTCCCCGATGACTGTGTACCCGTTCAGAACTCATTACTTCTTGCAGAAGCAATGAAAAAGGAAAATGTTCCCTTCGAGTTACACATTTTCCCTTCAGGCGGTCATGGTCTTGGACTTGCCACAGATATAACTCTTTCACCCTACAAAACTGAGCTTGATGAGGGCGCAAAACAATGGATTGATTTATGCCGCAGCTGGTTATTCAGACTGTTCGGTCCAATAGTTAAATAAAAAGAAAGGGGATTTTATGAAACTACATAATGGTTGCTGGGTTAAAGAAAAGGGAACAGAACTTTTCTCACCCAAGGAAGTTCACTTTTATGAAGTGAAAGACAATATTTTAAGCATTTGTGCTCCCACAAATCCGATCAGAAACCGTGGAGATGTTCTGGAAGGAATCAACCTTACAATCTGCATTTCTTCTCCTGCTCCCGAAGTAATTCGTGTACAGACAAAACATCATTTGGGCGTTACCCACAAGGGACCTGATTTTGAACTTAATATTGATAAGTCTGTTCTTGATATTAAAGATTTAGATGACAAATTTATTCTTTCAAGCGGATCCTTATCCCTTGAAATTACAAAAAATCCTTTTTCCATGATCTATAAGCGCGGTAATGAAGTAATCACCAAGAGCTTTGGAGATCTTGCCTGCGTTAAAAAGGACTGGCACGGATTCATTTATGATTATGACGGCGACACAGAAAATACATATATGACCCAGAGCCTTGGCTTATCCGTAGGCGAACTTGTTTATGGTCTTGGCGAAAGATTTACTTCATTCATTAAAAACGGTCAGAATGTAGAACTCTGGAATGAAGACGGCGGTACAAACACTCAGCTTTCTTACAAAAATATTCCTTTTTATATTACAAACAAGGGTTATGGTGTTCTTGTAAATCACCCCGACAAGGTTTCCTTTGAAGTAGCAAGTGAATTTGTTACAAAGGTTAACTTCACGGTTGAAGGAAACGAGTTGGATTATTTCCTTATAAACGGACCTACAATGAAGGAAGTTGTACAAAGATACACCGATCTTTCCGGAAAGCCCGCTCTTCCCGCACCCTGGACCTTCGGTCTCTGGCTTTCCACTTCCTTTACCACAAATTACGATGAAGAAACCGTAATGAGCTTTGTAAATGGTATGTTGGAAAGAGATATTCCTTTAAGAGTCTTCCACTTCGACTGTTACTGGATGAAAGAATTCCACTGGTCAAGCTTCATATGGGATGACCGTGTATTCCCCGATCCCGAAGGAATGTTAAAGAGAATCAAAGCAAAAGGCCTCAACATCTGTGTATGGATTAATCCTTACATCGGTCAGGAATCCCCTCTTTTCAAAGAAGGCTGCGAAAAGGGCTATT
The DNA here is from genome assembly GCA_045598365.1 of Lachnospiraceae bacterium. GTDB lineage: Bacteria > Bacillota > Clostridia > Lachnospirales > Lachnospiraceae > UBA1258. The sequence continues at coordinate 41,646 of JAZLLV010000029.1, read as the reverse complement.
TTGTAAAACGTAAAAACGGTGATGCATGGCAGTGGGATATGTGGCAGGCCGGCATGGCTTTGGTTGATTTCACAAATCCTCTGGCATGGAAATGGTTCCAGGATAAGCTTGAAGTTCTTCTTGATATGGGTGTTGACTGTTTCAAGACCGACTTCGGTGAAAGAATTCCCACAAATGTATACTGGGCAGACGGTTCCGATCCCGGAAAAATGCATAACTACTACACATATCTTTACAATAAATGCGTTTACGAACTTCTTGAAAAGAAGCGTGGCAAAAATGATGCTGTTTTATTTGCAAGAAGCGCAACAGTAGGCGGTCAGAAATTCCCCGTTCACTGGGGCGGCGACTGTTGGTCAGATTATGAATCAATGGAAGAAAGCCTTCGCGGCGGTTTATCATTACTTATGTCCGGTTTCGGATTCTGGAGCCATGATATCGGAGGTTTTGAAGCAACTTCAACTCCCGATGTATATAAGCGCTGGGCTGCTTTCGGATTATTATCTTCACACTCAAGACTCCACGGAAGCCATTCCTACAGAGTGCCCTGGGTTTATGACGAAGAAGCAGTTGATGTAGTAAGAAGCTTTACAAAACTTAAAGCTAAGCTTATGCCTTACCTTTACAAGACAGCTGTTCAGGCTGCAACATCAGGTATTCCCACTATGCGAAGCATGGTAATGGAATTTACAGAAGATAAGAATACTCACTATCTTGATAAGCAGTATATGCTTGGTGACAGTCTCTTAGTTGCACCTATCTTCAATCCCGAATCAATCGGTGAGTTTTATCTTCCCGAAGGAAACTGGACCAATTTCTTCACCGGCGAAGTGTTAACCGGTGGAAAGTGGTATTCACAGAAGTTTGATTATTTAAGTATTCCTCTTTTCGTAAAGGAAAACTCAATAATTGCACTTGGAGCACATGATGACAGACCTGATTACGATTATGAAGTAAATCCTGAAATTCGTATTTACTCAATTAAGGATGGCGCTACAGTAAAAACCACCATTTGCAATATGTCAGGTGAAGAAGTTTGTGAAATCACTGCTACAAGAAACGGTAATGATGTTACTGTAACATCCACCTTACCTCTTGCTTCAGTTAACGTACTTGGTGCAGATTCAAGCTTAAATGTTATAGTGAAATAAATAAGAAAACGCTCAGTTTTGTAAAGCATCTTAATTCTAAGATATTCTTAGCTAAACTGAGCGTTTTTTGCATTTATGGCAAAAAAATACCCCGTCTGATTTCTCAGACGGGGCTTTTTTATTTCGGTAAATTATTTTCTTACCTTTAACTCATGAACCTCAGGAGCAGTCATAACTGCATTTGCATTTACTTCTGCTTCTGCGAAGGCTGCTGCCTTATTTGAAACAGCACTGCCAACTGTTAATTCGCTGAGACCTGCAACAGGCCATACACCACTTGCAAATTCACCAAGCTTATAAATACTTCCTGTTCCCTCTGTATCAATAGCATATAATACTACAACATTTGCACCTTCATTGAAGTTACTTATGTAAGTATAGTCACCATTGAAGTACACTGACTGGAAATAAGGAGTATCACAGGTAATACCGGTTGATCCCATTAATGCATCGTCAGCACCACTGAAATAGTAATATGCACCATATAAATTAATGAATGCTTCATTGTAGAGATTTCCGTTGCTGTCTAATAAATAATAGATATCAATATACTGTCCATAATATGTATTAAATACAGAACCTGCATATGTAATACCAACAAGATCAGCATCACTTAAGTAATTAAATGCTCCAAGATAGTCTCCTGTAGCAGGATCAACCATAACAATATAGTTGAAGTATGTTGCTAAAAGAACACCACCAAGGTTAGGAGCTTCTGCCATTTCTGTATAAGCAATTTCAGATGTTCCAACTAAGCTTACATCAAAAGTATTGGTATCTACGGTATAGAAATTTGATATACCGTTTTCTGTATCAATATCAGTTGCGTAAGCAGTACCGTTTCCGTTTGCTACAAGGTTATTGATGGGTGCCTTTACAGAAGCTTCTGTAAGCTTTGTGTAGTTAGGAAGATTTGCGGTATTGAACTTACTGAACCATACCTGACCCTCTTCATCCCAAACAACGCCGTTTAATTCCTGAGCAATTTCAATTACTTCTACGTAACAGGTTGCACTCTTTTCAGGATCTGCAACTGATGTAGCGGTTACAGTACAATTACCAACGCCAACTGCTGTTACTCTGCCATTTGCATCAACAACAGCAACAGTCTCATCAGATGAAGCCCATGTTACTGATTCGTCAATTACATTTGCAGGTGAAACAACTGCGCTGATTGTAACAGAATTGTTCTTCATTAATACTACAGATGTTGTATCAAGAACAACTTCGTCTACCTTTGTGGTAGGCTCAACATTCATAAATACTTTGTATGTTGATTCGTTACCTGCATAGTCAATTAATGATACAAGGTATACATCTGCATCAAGATTTGAGCCAAGCTTTGCTGCTACTTCCTTTTCTCCGATAGCTGCACGTCCGATTAAGGTCTTGCCGTTTTCTGCAAAAAGCATAACTGAAGCAATACCTACATTATCGGAACCAAATACATAAAGGCTTCCGCTCTCTCCATCAGCAACTGCTTCCATTTCAGGAGCAGTATTATCAATTGTTAAGCTTGTTGAGAAGAATGCTCCCTTGCCAAGCTTGCTTACATCAAAGTTTCCTGCTGCATCACAGTAATATTCAGGTGCTGCAACAAGGCTGATTTCTACAGATGTTCCTTCAGGAAGTTTATTTCCCTTTGAATCTGTACCCTTCCAGTTTAAGTTAAGTGCGCCGGAAGTATTTCTCCATGTCTGGCCGTTTACATAGTAGTAAGCACCATACTGCTGTCCCAAAGAAGAATTTATATATACATCTCCGGTATTCTTGTCAGTAATTCTTAAAGCCATATTTCCGGCATTACGGATAAGTGCATATTTAATTGTCTTAATGCTGTCTCCGTTTTCATTGTTAAGTGATGCAAACTCAGGATGATAAACTGTCTCGTTTGCAAATAAGTTGCCGCCAAAGTAGTATTCGCCGCTTCCATCACCAAAATTAACAGTGAAAGCATTTCCGTTTGTTTTGTTCTTTTCATATAAGTAAGGAGCTCTGTCTTCAAGACCAAACTTATAATCAATATATGAACCAAGGTCAAACATTGAAGAATCTGTCCAGTTTCCATAGAAACCAAGAACAGGAATTGAATGTGCGCTTGATCCGTTGGTGGGCTTTGCATATACATAAGCTTCAACATATGCGCCGGCCTCAAAATACTCATTGAAGAACTGCTTTGTTTCTTCATCTAATGCTATAGTAACCTTTACTGTAGCATTCTTATTCTTCTTAACGTCAACAGATGTTGCCTTCTTACCGTTAACAGTAAATGTTACGGTTGCAGGAACTTCCATTGTTGAGCCAAGCATAAATGCAAGATCTTCATCCATGGCAATTGCCTGTGTGAATACATCTGCACTTAACTTATATGTAAGATTAGAATTTGTTAAATTGTTAATGTTAAAGCTGAAGGTGTAAGCACCCTTTCTTGCAGGATCATCTCCAAGCTCAACCTTAACTTTTCCGTCCTTAGCAGATACTGTTGCATCAGAATTCATGGTGATGTATGAATCTGCATGCATTGCATCATAAACATTACCAAGACCAGCGCCCTGCTGTAAAACTGAATAATAATTGCCATCAGCATCAACCATGGGTGTTGCTGTAGACATAAGAAGTGACTGAGCTAATGCTCTGTCTGTTAAGCTGCTTACTGAGAGCTTATTAATTTCAATAAATCTCTTTAATACTGCGGTCATACCGGTAATCTGAGGTGCAGCCATTGAAGTACCGCTCATAAGCTCGTACTGATCAACTCCGCCACCGGCATCGTTTGAACCATTTACGGAATAAATGTTTCCACCGGGTGCAGCAATTTCAGGCTTCATTGAAAGATTTCCGGGAACACCCCATGAACTGAAGGAGCTCATTGTGTAGTGATCGAAATCTTCAACAAGAACGCCCTTAACTGTATCAACAGTTAACTTACCTGTATATACATTTCCTTCAGCAGTACTTGCAGCTAAAATCTTTTCACCTGCAGCCTGTGAAACAGATACACAGGGAGCTGAATATTCATAACCTGTAAGGTTCATTGCAATAGAACCGGGCTGGTTATTATAAACAATTGTTGCAACTGCGCCGTGCTTTGCACCGGCATTTGCTTTTTCATAGAAACTGATGGAACCACGACTTACGAAAACAATCTTTCCGTTTACATCAACTCCATCAAAGTCTGAATCAACGCCAAAGCCCTTAATGAATACATAATCATATTCTGCTGAGCTTCCGTTTGCTAAGTTAACAAAGGGTTCGTTACCATATCCATTGCTTTCGTTATAGCCGATTCTCATGCCATCAACTAAGATTGAATTTCCATAAGCACCAACATTTTCAACTGAAGCAACGCCTAAGCTGTTTGTAAATGATCCGGGTGAACCTGCTGTATCGAAGTTCACACCATCTGAATAAAGATCACCATATGTGGTCATTTCTGCCCAGGCACCGCTGTTACCTGCAGACATAACTACAACTGTATCTGATGAAGTAAGCTTATCAAGAATTGCCTGGTAAGTAGCGCTTGTTGCAAGACCGGCATTTCCTGAACCAAGTGAAAGGTTAACTGAATCACAACCAAGAACGATTGCATCTTCAATTGCTGCCATGTAGTCAGAATCGTAAGCACCGCCGCCTGCACCAAATACCTTCATAACGAGTACCTGTGCATCGGGAGCATTACCAACAACACCTACTTCGCTTGCAGAATCAACATACTTATCGCCAACCTTTAAGTAGCGGTTTGCTGCTGCAATACCTGCTACGTGTGAACCATGTTCACCCTGAGTATCATAAATATGACGAACATTTAAGTTAGAATCAACATAGTTGAATCCGAAAGGAATCTTTTCAGAGATAATAACATCCTCTGCTGTCAAGTTTCCGCCAACATTGTTGTAAGCATTAAGATAAGGAAGAGCCTTGGCAATTTCTTCTGCTCCAAGAAGATTGTACTGAGCTAAAACATCAACAGTAACTTCTTCTTTTTTGTTTTTGTTATTACCATTGCCGTTGTTGGTCTTTTCTTTATCCTTGTTTTTGTTATTACCATTGCCATTACCATTATTCGTTTTTTCTTCAACTGCAGGTGCAGCATTCTTTGTTAAAGAATAAAGGAAAGCGTCATTGTTGAATGACTGGTGGTCAATATCAAGACCGGTATCAATGATAGCGATTCTTGCGCCTGAACCTGTATAACCTTCTGCCCAGGACTTAGCAGCTCCTGTCATGGTCTCTGAGGTTACTGCCATAAGAGGTGAATCAGATGTAACTTCGTCAGTACAAGGTAAGTACTGTGTTTCGATAACTACTTCCTTAACACCTTCAACAGCTTCAATCTTTGCGATATCGCTGTAAGTAACTTCTGCAGAAATAACATTTGCCACAATTGAAAGATTGCGCTTAACATTAACGCCCTTCCTTGCAGCCTTTGCAATTTCCTTTTCAAGTTTCTTCTGATTATTCTTTACATTCTTCATATGCTTCAAAGCATTTGAATTTTCAAGAATGTCCTTTGTGGAATATCCCTCTTCAATAACTGAATTTTCCTTCAGAATGATGGATACACGAACAACTTCGTTTGCATCATGTGTTTCTGAAGCAGATTCAACTACCTTGGAGTCTTCCAGTAAGAGATTGCTGTCGATTACACTGTTATCAACCTTCTCAAACCTGAGGCCTTCTGCTTCAAGTTCTTCTGCAACTGCAGGAACATTGAAATTCAAAAGCATGGTTAATGCAAGTGCAATAGAAAGAATCCCTTTGAAAAAGTTTTTCTTTTTCATCTTTCTTCTCTCCTTTGCCCCAATGTTTTATTGCTTTACATTATTAAAGCGATAAACAAATTTTATTTTTTTAAAATATCACAATGCTTTACGATAGACAAGTGTAATTATACGAAGTTAACAAAATTGTTTATTTTATAACTTCCAAATTAGCAGTTAATTAACAAAGTGTTTTTTAAAATCAAAACAGGCGCATGAAAAATAAATTTCATGCGCCCTAATATACGCTCCCAGCCGGAATCGAACCAGCAACAGACCCTTAGGAGGGGCCCGTTATATCCATTTAACTATGAGAGCCAGTCTAACCAACCCTGAAGCCAAACCGTTCCTTTGAAACGTCTGCCTGCCTCGGGTTCACCAAAAAGGTCATATTTATTTATGCAAACATCCATGAGTAGGCCATTACATAAAAGCTGAAGCTGATAAACCGCCTCACCGGTAATGTTATTCTTTACCTCTTTGACATTTACAATTTCCGCAAGAACCGAATACAAATCACATTCTATTCCGTAAGGCATAAAATAAGTATCTACTATAGAATATACATCCGTATCCTTTATCTTCCTTGATATTGTGGAATACACATCAATATCTTCCAGGGTCAGTGATTCAATTGCTTCTTCATCGCCCTGTCTTGCAGCCTCAATCAGTTTATCACGTTTTTTATTACCACGCGATACTTTTTTCAGTGTATTTGCATCTTTTGCAAGAGGCATCATTATCATACCGGAATCGGAAAGCCCTGATAAACAAACAGGTACATTTTTCAAGGCTTCCGGCCCGAGAAAAGATTTCTTTATATAATGAATTCGATTTTGAAGATAATAAATTATTGATATTCCGATTCGATTATCATCACAGACACCGCCAAAAGAAACTCTCGCGGAATGTCTTTCAATAACAGATTTTTCGCCGGTACTTACCTTTGAAGCCACCATGTAAGGATAATAGTAATCATACTGAAACTCATCCATCTCATCATACTGACCGCACACGGTAATACCCATATTCTCACCGACTTCATAACTCATGTCACAGTACAGAACATCGTCACCGGAAGTCGTTGATTCTATTTCTGTTGCCTTTTCCATTACCACTTCTATTAACTTTTTAATCTGTTCGCGGCTTTTTACCTCTGAAAAACCAACAGCACGCAAAAATCTATGCAAAATATTCCTCCAAAATCAGGAGTTCTATCTCAATTCCTTCTTACCACCCATGTAAGGCTGTAAAACTTCGGGAATTGTTACGGAACCGTCTGCCTGCAAATGATTCTCTAAGAATGCAATAAGCATTCTGGGAGGAGCAACTACAGTATTATTTAAGGTATGAGCAAAATACTTGTTGCCATCTTTATCCTTAACTCTTATCTTAAGTCTTCTTGCCTGTGCATCACCTAAGTTAGAGCATGAACCAACTTCAAAGTACTTTTTCTGTCTGGGAGACCATGCTTCAACGTCAAAGGACTTAACCTTTAAGTCGGCAAGGTCACCTGAACAACATTCAAGCGTACGAACAGGGATATCAAGAGATCTGAATAAATCTACTGTATTCTGCCATAATTTATCAAACCATACAGCTGAATCTTCAGGCTTACAAACAACAATCATTTCCTGCTTTTCAAACTGATGAATTCTGTATACGCCTCTTTCTTCAATACCATGCGCACCCTTTTCTTTTCTGAAACAGGGAGAATAGCTTGTTAAAGTAAGAGGTAACTGCTCTTCGGGAGTAATTGTATCAATAAACTTACCAATCATTGAATGCTCACTTGTTCCGATAAGATAAAGGTCTTCGCCCTCAATCTTATACATCATTGCATCCATTTCAGCAAAGCTCATTACACCGGTAACAACATTTGAACGAATCATGAAAGGAGGTACGCAATATGTAAATCCTCTGTCAATCATAAAGTCACGGGCATAAGAAATAACTGCAGAATGAAGTCTTGCAATATCGCCCATTAAGTAGTAGAAACCATTTCCGGCAACTCTTCCGGCTGCATCAATATCAATACCATTGAATTTTTCCATTATTTCGGTATGATAAGGAATTTCATATTCGGGAACAAGGGGCTCACCGTACTTTGTAACCTCTACATTTTCGGAATCATCCTTACCGATGGGAACGCTGGGATCAATGATATTGGGAATGACCATCATAATCTTTGTGGTCTTCTCTTCACATTCCTTCTGCTTTTCTTCCATTTCAGCAAGTCTGGCAGCACTTTCAGCAACTTTTTTCTTTACTGCTTCAGCTTCTTCCTTCTTACCCTGTGCCATCAATGCACCGATTTCTTTGGAAAGCTTGTTCTTTTCTGCCTTTATATTATCAGCTTCCTGCTGAGCTTTTCTTCTTTCCTCATCAAGAACAATTACTTCATCAACAAGCGGAAGCTTGCTATCCTGGAATTTCTTCTTAATGTTTTCCTTAACAAGTTCGGGATTTTCCCTTAAAAACTTAATGTCTATCATAATGTAGACTCCTTTCCTACAACACTACCTTTTCTATATATATATTATGGACCTCAATAAGATCACAAATAAGCTCTTCATCAATGGATTTACCGTTTGTGTCTTTTATGATACGAAGAACCGGTCTTTCCGGGAATTGCTTATTTTGCTTAACAACAATACCCATTTCGCCCGTATTCAATATTACTACTGTTCCGGAAGGATATACAGCAGTAAAATCAAGCAAACTGTTTACTATTGTTTCCTCGTAATAAAAACCTCTGGTCATCTTAAGAAATTCAACAGCTTCATATACTCTTGCACGTTTGCATCCTATACCACAAATCATTTCGTCAAAAGCATCACAAACCTGAAGAATCTGAGTTACATTATCAGAATCCGTTGAACGCATGGGATAACCACTGCCGTTTAATCTTTCATGATGCTTCAACACCATAATTTTTGCACGCTGGGATATCCAACTTTCCTTGTCCAAAGAAGAATATGCATATACCGGATGCTTTCTGTACTCTGACTGCTTTCTCTCATCAAGATTTTCAATATCCTGGTTAGTGCAATCAAAATCCAGATATCTCAAACCAATATCATGAAACAGACAAGCTACGCCTAAATCATGAATTATTGCTTTATCAATCTTTTGCTTAAGGGCAACAATGACCGCTAATGAACAAACACTTATTGAATGCTCATAAATATCAGCACTTCTCTCACGAATATCATAAATCTGCTCAATAACTTCATCGTTTGAAAGAATATTTGTAATAATTCCGTCAGCAGTTTTGCTAAGTTCCTCAAGATCCTTGTTATCACTGTATATGTGACGCTCCAATACGGATCTAACTTTTTCTCTGAAGATATCTTCCACATCTTCACGAAGAATAACTACCTGCTCCGGTTTAAGCCTTGCATCCTCAATAAATATTTCAGTTATTCCGAGCTGTAAAATTTTAGGAATGTACTCCGGCTTTAATACTGTTCCCGCTGCCAACAGTTCCTGATAGTTTGAAGTCATTATGGGACGCGCTAACTTCTCGCCTCCTACAATATCACTTACCTTGCATAATTTCACGTGTGTTCTCCCCATAACTTATCGTTTAATTTTGCAGAGCAATATCTAATGCTTTTTTCTCCTCTACACCAAGCACTAAATCACATCTTCCACCCTTAATTTCTTTTGAATATGTATAACATCCATCACTTCCGTGAACGGAATTGATTATAAATCCATTTTTCTTCTCATCAAGCATTGCCAAAGAAAAACTTAACTTTCCTCCCATCTGAGGAAATGCATCATACTTTACAAGCCCAACCTTCTGGAAAGTAGGTTCAAGTTTTCGGAATATGGTTTTTATATCTCTCTTATTTTTCTCTGTTATTTCTCTTATTGCAGCGTTCTCAATGAATAAATCACCTATTTCTTTTTCAAGGCTGTTTGCATCTCTTCCTTGAGAAAATCTCTCATATCTTCTTCTCAATTTGCTAAGTTCTATGCATAACACAATAGATATTATCAAAAGAACAAAAATAACAAGGGCCAGAGCCAATATTACTATGCCCATATCCCACTGATCCATATGGAGGCTGTTAAATAATTTACCGTTCATCTGTGCGCTCCTACTTAATCATGGTAATAATTCTGTCCAAATCATCATTTGAATAGAAATCGATTTCAATCTTACCGCTGCCGTCTCCCTTACCGGAAATTGAAACCTTTGTTCCAAGAGTGTTCTTTAACTGTTCAGCCAGATCTTTGTAGAATACATCATATTCGGTATTTACAACTTTCTTTTCCTTTTCAGGCTTGTCATAGTTCTTTACTAACTTTTCTACATCTCTTACGGAAAGTCTTTCAGCAGCTATTTTTTCTGCTATTTTCTCCTGAGCCTCAACATTTTCAAGAGTAAGAAGAGCTCTTGCATGTCCCTCGGAAATTGCCTTGGAAGTTAATAAATTACGAACCTTCTCGCTTAATTTAAGCAATCTTAATGTATTTGTTACGGCTGAGCGGCTCTTTGAAACACTTTTAGCCACGTCTTCATGATTCATACCGAATTCTGTCATAAGTCTCTGATATGCCATTGCTTCTTCAATAGGATCCAGATCCTCACGCTGGGTATTTTCAATTATTGATATTTCAAGTATCTCTTTTTCGCTATAATCAGCGATAATTGCAGGAATTTCGGTTAAACCGGCAATTCTGGCAGCGCGCCATCTTCTTTCACCTGCAATTATTTCATAGTGATCTCCTCTGTCCTTTACAAGAATAGGAGCAAACATACCATGCTCTTTAAGAGATTCTGCCAATGCTTCCAAAGATTCCTTTGAGAAATTCTTACGAGGCTGATTTCTGTTAGGTTCTATTTTACTGATTTTTATAAGAGTTTTTGCTGACTCTCCGCCGGCTTTTTCAATTGCCTTCTCAATTACACTGTCTTCCTTAACAGATACGGGAATCATTGTATCAAGACCTTTTCCTAAACCCCTTTTAACTGCCATATGATTACCTCCTGTTTTTTATAACTTCTTCAGCAAGTGAAGCATAGCTTTCAGCACCTGCTGATTTCGAATCATACTTATTTATAGGCATGCCGTAACTTGGTGCCTCTGCAAGTCTGACATTTCTCGGAATCATTGTATTAAAAATCTTCTGATTTAAAACGCTTTTTACATTTTCAACAACCTGTAAAGAAAGATTGGTTCTTGAATCGTACATTGTAAATACAACGCCTTCCATATCAAGATCCGGATTTAATCGTTCTTTTACGAGATTTACTGCATGAATCAGCTGGCTTAATCCCTCAAGTGCATAATATTCGCACTGAATAGGTACTAAAACAGAATCGGATGCAGTCATTGCATTTACTGTAAGCATATTTAATGAAGGAGGACAATCGATAATAATATAGTCATAATCATCTCTTACCCAGTCAATTTCCTTCTTTAATATGAATTCTCTTTTCTCAACATCTATCAATTCTATTTCCACAGCTGATAAATGAACATTTGAAGGAATAATACCTACTCCGGGATACGCATCCTTTATGATACAGTCCTGAATGGAACATTCCCCTAATAATAAATCATATATTGTATTTTCTACTTCGTCTTTTTCTATTCCAAAGCCACTTGTAGCATTTCCCTGAGGGTCTGCATCAATAAGGAGAACTTTCTTTCCCTTTTCAGCAAGTGCTGCCGAAAGATTGATGGAAGTAGTAGTTTTTCCTACTCCTCCTTTTTGGTTTGCTACTGATATTATTCTTCCCATTTCCTATTTCCTTCTCTTTATTATCGTGATTATAGCATGTAATTATGTTTCATTCTACAAAAAACACTTAATAATGTTTCACAAAGCTGTTTTTTCAATGTTTCACGTGAAACTACCCAATATCTTGGGGTAAATATGTTTCACGTGAAACATATTTAGGGGTTTACGCTACTATATATTGAAATGTTTCACGTGAAACATCGTAAAACCGTTTTTTTATATTAAAGTTCCACAAAATTGTTTCTTATTGCAAAAACAGCGGCCTGTGTACGATCTGAAACACCGATTTTTTTGAATAAACTTGTTATATGGTTCTTTACCGTTCTTTCACAAATATCAAATTCTTCGGCAATATCCCTGTTACTTCTTCCCAAAGCTATACTGGAAAGAATCTGTTTTTCTCTTTTGGTAATATCCTTTGCCTTATCGTTGTCATCCTCACGGCGAAGCAATCTTGCGTTAAGAGCAGGCACTAAATCAGGCTGAATATATCTTTCACCCATATAAACTGCTTTTATTGCCTTAATCAGTTCTCCGCTGCCGGAATCTTTTAATATATAGCCGTTTGCGCCATTGTCAAAGGCTTCAAGTAAATATTCCACTTCATTATGAACGGTAAGCATAAGAAACTTGGTTTCCTTATGAGTTTTCCTTAATTCTTTAAGAAGTTTTGTACCTACGGCATCAGGAAGATTAATATCCAGAACACAAACATCTATTTTTTCATCAAAAAAAGCACTTGCACACTCAGCACCGCTTGATGCCTGAGAAACTACATGTATATCCGAATCAAATTCAATTAACTGTTTTATTCCTTCTCTAAGCATTTTATGGTCATCGACCAAAAGAACATTAATATTCACACAAACCTCCACAAGTACCAGCCGGCTCAAATAAATCAATAAATCTGTCTAATGAAACTCTACAACAAACTTTGTTCCGTGTTCAACATCCACTTTATGGATATTTCCACCTATCAGTTTAACTCTTTCCAAAAGAATCTTCATGCCAAAGTGATTATTTTTATTAAAATCTTCATCACTCATGCCGATTCCGTTATCAGATACTTCTACATAGATTCCGGAACCCTCATCAAGAATCTGAACATTAACTACAGATCCTTTTGAATGTTTAATTGAATTAATGACCAGTTCCTGCACAACTCTGAAAATTGTAAGAAGAACAAGATTGTCCTTATCATTAACATCATCAATATGATAAGTAATTTCCATGGATGTACGGGACTTATAGCTTTCAAGATGATTTTCCATGGTTCTCTTAAAGCCAAAATCATCAAACTGCATGGGTCTTAAATCAAATATTGTACTTCTGATTTCTTCAATTGTTTCTTTAATTATTCTTCTGTTCGATTCCAGTTCAAGCTTTGCTCTTACTGCATCATAATCAATGAACTTTTCAGCAAGTTCAAGATTATGCATGACAAGAGAAAGGTTCTGTAAAACAGAATCATGAAGATCTGAAGCAATACGCTGCCTGTCTTCTTCCTGGAGTTTCAAAAAAACAGAAGATTCAACATTATCGAAATCAACCGATATTTCTTCAGTCTTTTTTTCTTCTTCAATTTCTATATCATCAGGATTCAGGCTGTTAAGGGAATCAATCTTCTTTGTTATCCCTGCTAACTTTTTATAGTAAACTCGAAGTTTTTCCTCTAATTCTTCAATCTCAAGTTTCTTTTCATAAACCTGATCCTTATAAACTCTTGAAGCACTTCTCGGAGAAAACATATTAAAATCGCATTCATCCTTTTTATTTAAGGACTCAATAAAATCATTGCACTGACGAATTTCAGTTTCTACCTCAATGATTTTATCCTGCAAATCTCTTTTATCATCAAGAAAACTCTTCTTTAAATCCAATAATACATTTTCTGCACTATTATCTGCCATATCTTTTTCCTTTACAAAGGTTTCTTAACGGGGGTGCCTGCCTTACGGGGGTACTGTTTTGGAGTTGCTTTAACTTTCTTAATACGTAAAATTGTTCTTTGTAACTCAGAATCGGGAAGCTTAAAAGAAACCCTGTCAACAATTTTTCCGCCAAGAATTTCTAAAGCATTGTTCGATACAGAAATTTCTTCATCAATCTTCTCAGATTTATATGGTATAAAAGAGCCACCTTCCTTAACAAAAGGAATACAGTATTCGCAAAGAACCGGTAGAGAAGCAACAGCTCTTGCAGTAGCAAAATCAAAACTCTCTCTATACTCAGACAATTTTGCAAAATCTTCAACACGACCATGAACCGTATTTATATTCTCAAGACCCAGTTTATTAATTACTTCATTAAGAAACTTAATTCTTTTATCAAGAGAGTCCATAAGAGTAACATTTAATTCAGGCAAAAGAATCTTTAAGCATATACCGGGAAATCCGGCTCCGGTGCCCACATCAATAATTGACTTACCGGAAAAATAATCTTTCATACTTTCCAAAGAAGAAAACATATTGATAATACTTAGTGAATCAGCAAAATGTTTAAGACAAACATCTTCAAATTCAGTTATTGCGGTAAGGTTAATTTTCACATTCCATTCAACCAGCAAATCATAATATTGAATAAACTGACACACCTGTCGTTTATCTAATTCAATATTCAGTTTTCCAATAAGCTCATAAAGATAATCTTCTCTAATCATATCCATAAAACTTACCTGTTTTTGCGCTGTTCCAAATATACAAGAAGAACAGAAATATCAGCAGGTGTAACACCTGATAATCTTGAAGCCTGACCGACACTTAATGGCTTGAAATGTTTTAACTTTTGTCTTGCTTCAAGTCTTAAGCTTGAAACATCATCATAATCAATATCATCAGGAATCAGTTTCTTTTCCATTTTCTTAAACTGAGCAACCTGATGCATTTGTCTTTCAATGTATCCTTCATACTTTATCTGAATACAAACCTGTTCAATAACATCAGAAGGTAAATCAGGTCTGTCCTCATCAAGTTCTGCTAAAAGCTCATAAGATAATTCAGGTCTGCATAAAAGCTCTGCAAGAGAAGCACCTGTTCTTAAAAGTGTACTTTCATGCTTTTCCAAAAAATCCTGAACCCGCTTATTTGCACCTAAAACCTTATTTTTAAGCCTTTCAACTTCAAGCTTTATCATCTCTTCTTTTTGAAGAGTTTTCTCATAATCTTCTTTTGAAACAAGACCAATCTCAAAACCTATTTTTCTGAGTCTTAAATCTGCATTGTCCTGTCTTAAAAGAAGTCGGTATTCTGCGCGCGAAGTCATCATTCTATAGGGTTCTCTGTTATCCTTTGTAACAAGATCGTCAATAAGAACACCAATATATGCCTGGGATCTGTCAAGAACGAGAGGTTCTCTTCCCAATATTTTCATGGATGCATTTATACCGGCAATAAGTCCCTGGGAAGCAGCTTCTTCATAACCTGAACTACCGTTAAACTGGCCGGCACAAAAAAGACCCCTTAGGTTTTTAAGTTCCAAAGAAGGTAGCAACTGATTAGGTTCAAGACAATCATATTCTATAGCATATGCATTTCTTACTATTTTACAGTTTTCAAGACCGGGAACTGTTCTGTACATCTTAAGCTGAACATCTTCAGGAAGAGAAGAGGACATTCCGCCGACATACATTTCATTTGTATATAAACCTTCAGGTTCCAGAAAAACCTGATGTCTTTCCTTATCTGCAAATTTTACTACTTTATCTTCTATGGACGGACAATATCTGGGTCCTGTTCCTTCGATAATTCCTGCATAAATTGGAGATCTGTCGAGATTTTCACGAATAATCTTATGAGTATCCTCATTTGTGTAGGTTAACCAGCATGAAACCTGATCCTTTTGTACTGATTCAGGATCTGTTGAATATGAGAAAGGAACAATTCTTTCATCACCGAACTGCTCTTCCATTTTTGAAAAATCAATACTTCTCTTGTCCATTCTTGCAGGAGTACCTGTTTTAAATCTTCTTAACAATACTCCGTTTTCAATAAGATGCTGAGATAAACTGTTTGCAGCCTGAAGACCGGACGGACCTGTGTATGTGATTGCTTCTCCGCAAAGACATCTTGCTTTTAAATATGTACCTGTGGCAAGAATTGCTGCCTTACACATATATGTGGTTCCGGTATTTGTAATAACACCTTTTAAAACATTGTCTTCTACGATAATGTCACAGATTTCTGCCTGCTTAATGGTTAAATTTTCCTGATTTTCAAGAATTCTTCTCATGGACCTTGAATAATCGGATTTATCGGCCTGAGCTCTTAATGAATGAACCGCAGGTCCCTTTGAAACATTTAACATCTTAGACTGGATAAATGTTTTATCAATATTTTTACCCATTTCTCCACCAAGAGCATCAACTTCTCTTACAAGATGTCCTTTTGAAGAACCACCAATATTTGGATTACAGGGCATAAGTGCAATACTATCGATACTTACTGTAAAAATAACAGTTTCAAGACCAAATCTTGCAGAAGCCAAAGCAGCTTCGCATCCTGCATGACCGGCACCGACTACACAAACATCAACGTATTCTACACACTTATTCTTACTAACATCATTCATAATTATTTACCCATACAGAATTTAGTAAATATTTCATTTACAAGATCATCATCCACATCTTCTCCGATAATCTTTCCAAGAGAAGAATATGCACTCATTAAATCTATTGAATAAAAATCTTCCGGAAGACCTTCATTTATACTGTTTAAAACAAGCTTATAAGAATTTAATGCATTAATTAATTCCCTTGCCTGTCTTTCATTTGTTATATAAATTTCATCCTTCGATGAAATTTTGCCTTCCATAAACATTTTTTCAAGACATTTTTCCAAAGAATCTATACCTATCGATTCTTTAGCGGATATCTCTAATATATCACACTCATCAGGAAAATGCTTTTTAACATCTTCTTTTGTTAATACACATTTTGAATCGATTTTATTTAATAATACTATTAATCTCTTATTTCTTACAAATTCAATTATTTCTTCATCTTCTTTTGATAATGAATTGGTAGCATCTAAAATAAGTAAAATCAAATCGGCGTTGTCAGCATAACTTTTTGCACGTTCAACACCTATATTTTCCACATAATCATCGGTGTTTCTAATTCCTGCTGTATCACAAAGGTTCAAAGAAAAATTATTAAGTGTAACTCTTTCTTCAATTGTATCTCTTGTAGTACCGGCAATATCCGTAACAATTGCCCTTTCATATCCGGAAAGTACATTAAGTAAAGAAGATTTACCAACATTTGGCTTTCCTAAAATAACCGTATTGATACCTTCTTTTAAAAGTTTACCTCTTTTTGAAGACTCATATAACTTGTTTACTTCAAAAACTATATTATTAATATTTTCAGAAAGTCTTTCAGGATAACCTTCAAGACTGATATGTTCGGGATCATCAAGAGCCGATTCAATAAAAGCTATTTCATAAATTGTTTTTTCTCTTAATTCAACCAGCTTTTCATATAATTTACCTTCAAGATGCCTAACACTGTTTTTTAATGCAAGCTCGCTTTTTGAAGAAATCAAATCCATGACTGCTTCTGCCTTTGAAAGATCGATTCTTCCGTTCAAAAAAGCTCTTTTTGTAAATTCACCGGGCTCTGCCAATCTGGCACCGTTATCAAGAACCAGATTCAATATTTTTCTGCAAATTAAAATACCACCGTGACAATTAATTTCAACAACATCTTCCCTTGTGAAAGTATTTGGTGCTTTCATCACCGAAACCATTACTTCATCAACAATTTCTTCACCTGAATAAATAAATCCATAGTGAATTGTATGGGACTTAAAGGATAAAAGATTATTCTTTCCATCCTTTGACTTAAATAACTTATTTACAATGTTAAAAGAATCATCACCGCTTAATCTTATGATTCCTATTCCACCCTCACTTAAAGCAGTGGAAATTGCAGCTATTGTATTACTTTCCATTTTCTTACCCTCACAATCGAGTAGGCTGGCTCATTGTCATAACAAAAAAGGTGTCTTAAGCGGATTTGCTTAAGACACCTTTTGCTTATTTCTTCATTGTAACAACAACATGTCTATACGGTTCTTCGCCTTCACTATGGGTAGTTACATATTTATCATTCTGTAATGCTGAATGAATAACTCTTCTCTCATAAGGATTCATAGGCTCTAAAGAAACAGCTCTTTTTGTTCTCTTAACCTTAAATGCCATATTCTTAGCAAGATTTTCAAGAGTTTCTTTTCTTCTTTCTCTATAATTCTCTGTATCAACCTTAACTCTGATGTATTCTTCGCTTTCCTTATTTGCAACAAGTGAAGCAAGATACTGTAAAGAATCAAGAGTTGCACCTCTCTTACCGATTAAAATACCCATATCGTCACCGGCAAGATCAATATCCATATTTCTTTCTACTTCATCATAAACAATTTTAACGGTTGCTTCGATGTTCATAGCTCCGAGTACATCATTTAAGAATCCTTTTACTCTGTCCTCAAGAGAATCTTTTACTCTTGCCTTAATAATAGCGGGCTTTGACTTAAGACCTAAAAAACCTGTTGAACCACCTTCGTCAACAACGACATAATCTAATTTATCACTTGTAACAGACAGGCTCTGACATGCATCTGTAATTGCATCATCTACTGTCTTTGCAGTAAATTCTCTGTATTCCATTTGTAATCTCCCTATTTGTTATTTCTTTCATTGTACTGCTTAACCATATTAGCTTTTGCCGCCATTGAACCGGGCTTTGCAGCTTTATTGTTATAATATTCTGTTGAATTCTTTATTGCTTCTGAATTATCAACAGGCTGACCATTTACTAAAGCCTTTCTTGCCATTGAATTGGAATTGCTTGTTGAATTCATATTTTTTGTTGAAAGTGAAGCATTCTGAGTAAGCTTATTAGGATCGATACCTGCTTTTCTAAGCTTTTCATTTCTCTTTTCAACATTTTTCTTAATTTCTTCTTCAAGATCCATCTTATCAATATACTTATTGATAGCAACCTGCTGAATACTACGTACAACAGAACCGGCAATCCAGTAAAGACCTAAACCTGAAGGAAGTGTGAAACACATAATGAATGAGAAAATAGGCATAAATGTGTTCATTGCCTTCATGGAAGAAGCCATCTGATCTGCCTGATCGTTACCGGTATTACCTGTATCAGCTGATGAAGGAGTAAGCTTTACATTAATCCACTGAGTAACTGCAGATAAAACAGGAATCAAAACAGCAAAAATAATTACAATATAAGAACCTGTTGCCAAAGCTCCTTTAATTATATCGCTGGGTGAATATCCGATATTTAATCCTAAAAAGTTATTGTAATGATTAAGACCTTCCATTGTCTTATCAACAACCTGGCTTAAATCAGGGAATTTTTCAGAAATAGATAACCATTCAGCGTTTGTAGCTCTGTTTAATACATCAATAAATGTATCTGCCTGATTGAACTTACCGTCTGCAATTCCTTCAAACTGCTTTCTGAACATTGCTGCCGTATTAAAGCTCTGCAATAATTCAGTTGCTCCTTCTTTGGCCATTAATTTATTAACCAAATCGGAAAATTCATTCTTGACCATAGGAACATATGCGGGAATTGAATAAATAACTCTGTAAAGCGCAAAAAGAATAGGCATCTGAATGAGAAGCTGTAAACAACTTCCGGCAGGAGAAACACCATACTTAGCATAAACAGCCTGAACTTCCTGGTTCATAGCCATCTGTGAATCCTGGTCTTTTCTGTTTTTATACTTATTCTGAATTGCCTGAATTTCGGGCTGTAATTTAGCCTGAAGCTTAGAAAACTTCTGCTGTTTAATAGTAAGAGGCAAAAGTAAAAGATAAATAACAATTGTAAAAAGAATAATTGCAACACCGATATTTGCAGAATTCTTCCAAGGTAATTTATCTAAAAGAAAAAAGATAGCATTCAGGATAGGTCCAAGAATATACTTTGCAATAGGACCTAAAATCTTACCTGTATACTGGGTTAATAATAAATATTGCAATTGATATCCTCCTTAAATACTAAAAGAGAATATTAAGGAACAGGATCAAACCCACCTTTTGATAAAGGATTACAACGCAAAATACGCCATGCCGCCATAGCCCCACCTTTAATAGCCCCGTGTTTTTGCACAGCACAAAGACCATATTCCGAACATGAAGGATAATATGGACATTTTGTGGTCTTTAGAGGTGAAATGTACCTTCTGTAAAATTTTATCAAAAAAATTAATATTCTTTTCATAGTAAAATCTTTGAATATAAACTATAAATTGCTCTTTGCAATTATTGAATGAAGCTTCCCAAGATGTAAAACCGCACTTTCAGTTTCTTTATATGAAATATCCTTTGCAGTACTTCTTGCAGCGATTACAATGTCTAAACCACTATTAAACATTGCTTCATGTAATCGATAGCTTTCTTTGATAAGTCTCTTAACACGATGCCTTATCACACTGTTTCCGACTTTTTTACTTACTGAAATACCAAGTCGGTTAATTTCCAAACCATTTTCCACAACATGCATAACCAGATATTTATTTGCAAAAGACTTACCTGTTTTATAAGTCTTAAGAAAATCCCGGTTACTTTTTAATGACTCTGTATTAATCATTTTCGATTAATAGAAAAAAGGCCACATTACTGCGGCCTAAGCTGATAATTTCTTTCTTCCCTTAGCTCTTCTGGAAGCTAAAACTTTTCTTCCGCCGGGAGTACTCATACGAGCTCTAAATCCGTGAACCTTTGAATGTGATTTCTTTTTAGGCTGAAATGTCATCTTCATGGAACAAACACCTCCTTACTAACCTTAATATTTATAATAAGGTAACTATTTTTAATTGTTATTTTTCGTGGAAAATAGCAATACGATTATATTAAATAGAATATAGTACGTCAAGGAAAACCAACAAATTTAAGATAATATTTTTTTTGCTATCTATATAATGATTTAACAAAATTTTAGACCACAAAATGTTGATTTTTACCATCTGTGGATAAATATTAAAAAAGCTTATCTACAATATACTTATCCACATTAAGTGGATAAGTTGTGGATATTTATAAAATAAAAAATTTACGCATCAATTTTTTCTTTAATTATAGGCATTTATCAATAATCATACATCATTTTTAATTATCCACATTTTATTAACATTAGTTAATAATCACATATTTATAAGTAAATTTATCCACACTAAGTGGATAAATTTATGTGGATAATGTGGATAAAATAGATTTGATTTATTTATTTTTTTAGAGTAAGATTAAATAGATATAATTTGGTATTTTTTGGAGGTTTTTATGTCGGATATAAGTGAAAAGTGGGACTTAATAAAGGAAACAGTCCGTAAAGAATATGAGTTAACCGACGTATCCTTCAATACCTGGATTATGCCTCTTAAATTTCATGATGTGGAAGATAATAATGTCATCATTATTATTCCTTCCGAAAAATCCCAGTACATTAGTTATATAAATATGAAGTATGGTGAATCATTTCATGTAACCATATCCGAAATGTTTAATCATGAATACAATGTAATCTTTAAGCTTGAAAAAGATATAAACATTTCCGATCCTAAAATAGGTTCATATAGGAATACTTATAACATTAATTACGAAAACGCTAATTTAATTGCAAAATATAAATTCGATACATTTATTGTAGGAAGTAATAACAAAATGGCACATGCTGCTTCTTTGGCAGTAGCCGAATCTCCCGGAACTGTTTACAACCCTCTTTATATTTATGGTGGAGCAGGTCTTGGTAAAACTCATCTTATGCATGCAATAGGACATTTCATATTGGAATCAAATCCTAATATGAAGGTTTTATATGTTACAAGTGAACAGTTCACACATGACGTTGTTGACTCAGTAAGAAACGGTAACGCAGCTTCAATTTCAAAGCTTCGTGAAAAATACAGAACCGTTGATGTTTTAATGGTTGATGACGTTCAGTTTATTATAGGTAAAGAATCAACTCAGGAAGAATTCTTTAATATATTTAATGCCTTATATAATACCGGTAAACAGATTGTTATTTCTTCAGATAAACCTCCTAAAAAAATGGAGATTTTGGAAGAAAGATTCAGATCAAGATTTGAATGCGGACTTATTACAGATATACAGGCTCCCGATTACGAAACAAGAATGGCAATTCTTATGAAGAATGCCGAAAACAGTGACAGATATATTAATAAGGAAATAATCGAGTATATTGCCACTAATATTAAATCAAATATCAGAGAGCTTGAAGGTGCACTTAAAAAGGTTATTGCTTATTCAAGACTTAATAATATAGATATGAATCTTAAAATTGCCGAAGACGTTTTAAGAGATTTTATCTATCCTGACAAGCCTCATAAGATTACACCTGAATACATAATTGAAGCAGTATCTGAACATTTTAATGTTAAGACAGAAAATATTCTTTCAAAGAACAGAAGATCTGATATTTCATTACCAAGACAGATTGCAATGTATCTTTGTTGCGAAATGACTGAATATTCATTAAGTGATATTGGTAAAGCATTAGGTGGTAAAGATCATACTACCGTGATGCATGGCAGAAATAAAATTGCCGAAGACATTGAAAAAGATTCAGAACTGGCATCAAAAATAGACATTTTAAGAAAAAAGATATCCCAAAATTAATTAACATATTATTAACAATACGGCCTTAAAAGTGTGGATAAATAATTATCTTAAAAATGTTTATTTTAGGCCCTGTGGATAAAGCAATGTTTATAAACACAATAACAAATTTTTTTAACAATGTTATCCTTATAATAATTCGTTAATAATTAGGGCTGTTTAAGTGTTTTCCACAAATAAACATCCCCTACTACTACTACTACTGAATATAAAAATAATATATAAACAAAAATCTTAAAAATATATCGAAGGGAGTTATACACATGAAAATTGTATGTTCCAAATCAAATCTTTCAAATGGAGTAAATATAGTTCTTAAAGCAGTTCCTGCTAAAACCTCTATGTCTATTCTTCAGTGTATTCTTATTAAAGCAGAAAAAGGTAAGATTACATTAACTGCCAATGATGGAGAACTTGGTATTGAAACAGTTATAGATGGTGAAATTGTAAGAGAAGGTATTATAGCACTTGATGCTAAGTTCTTTTCAGAAATAGTAAGAAAGCTTCCTGACAGTGATGTAACAATCGATGTTGAAGACAATTTTGTTACTAAGATTACCTGTGATAATTCTAAGTTCAATCTTATGGGAAAAGATGGCGAAGACTTTACAAAGCTTCCTAAGATTAACAAAGTCGATAATATTATTGTAAGCGAGTTTGCATTGAGAGAAGTTATTAGACAGACAATCTTCTGTCTTGCTGAAAATAATGCAAACCATATGATGAGTTCCGAACTTTTCCACATTAGCGATGATGTTTTAAAGGTTGTAGCTCTTGATGGTTACAGAATTGCTTACAGAAAGATTAACTTAAAGAATACATATCCTGAAGCAAAGGTTATTATTCCCGGAAAGACTCTTAATGAAATAAGCAGAATTCTTAACGGTGATGCAAATAAGGATGTTGTTATTTATTTTGAAAAGAATCATGTTTTATTTGAACTTGAAAATACAACAATAGTTTCAAGAGTAGTTGAAGGCCAGTACTTCAATTATGAACAGATGTTGAACAGTGATTATGAAACAAAAATCAATATTAAGAAAAAAGAACTTTACGAAGGAATTGACAGAGGTACTCTTCTTTTAAGAGAAGGCGAAGTAAAGCCTATTGTTATGAATATCAGTGATAATAACTTAAACATTTCAATTAAAACCATGGTTGGTGACATGGATGAAAATGTTTTATGTGAAAAAACCGGTAAGGATCTTGCAATAGCTTTCAGACCTAAGTTTTTCCTTGATGTATTAAAAGTTCTTGATGAGGAAGAAATTAACCTTTACATGATAAATGCAAAGAGTCCCTGCACAATTAGAAATGAGGACAACAGTTATATTTACTTTATTCTTCCCGTTAACTTTATTAAAGAATAGGATTTTAAGATGGAAGTTATTAAATTAAGAGAAGAATATATAAAGCTTGGGCAGGCATTAAAAGCCGCAGGTTTTGTTGAAGACGGCGTTGAAGCAAAAATAGAGATTCAGGAAGGTAATGTTCTTGTTAACGGTGAAGTTGATACAAGACGCGGAAAGAAACTCTATGACGGAGATGTTGTAACCTTCAACGGTAAGCAGATAAAAATTCAAAAGTAAAGTTATGTTTATAAAGACAATTCAACTTAGCGGATACAGAAATTATAAAAGTGAAACAATCTATTTTGATAAGGGTACAAATGTTTTATATGGTGACAATGCCCAGGGAAAAACAAATGTACTTGAAGCAATATTTATGTGTGCCACGACAAAATCTCACAAAGGATCAAAGGATAAAGAAATTGTAGGTTTTGATGAGGAAGAGGCACATATCACCTTATATCTTGATAAAGATGGTGATGAAATCAAAATAGATATGCTTTTAAGAAAAGACAAATCTAAAGTAGTTGCCTTAAACGGAAGCAAAATAAGAAGAGCTACAGAGATACTGGGAGTTCTTAATGTAGTTCTTTTTTCTCCTGAGGATTTAAGTATTATAAAAAACGGTCCTTCAGAGAGAAGAAAATTTATAGATATTGAATTGTGTCAGCTTGATGGAATATATCTTTATAACTTAACAAAATACAATAAGATAGTTGAGCAGAGAAATAAGTTAATTAAAGACTCTTATAATAATAGAGAACTGCTTGATACTCTTAATATATGGGATATGCAGCTTGCATCCTACGGAAGTCTTATTATTGAAAAGAGAAAAAAATTCATTAATGAACTTAATGAAATAATAGGTGAAGTTCATAATAAACTTACTAACGGTAAGGAAAAACTTGAAGTATTTTATGAGCCGGATGTTGATGCTGAAAATATCGAGAACGCTCTTAGAAAAAATCGTGAAAAAGATATTAAATTAAGACAGACCAGTGTAGGTCCCCATAGAGACGATTTTTCTTTTATCGTAAATGGTGTTGATATCAGAAAATATGGATCTCAGGGACAACAGAGAACAGCTGCTTTATCACTTAAATTATCCGAAATTGAAATAGTTAAAAGAATAACCGGCCATGTTCCTGTACTTCTTTTGGATGATGTTTTATCAGAACTTGATAATAACAGACAGAACTATTTATTAAATACCATAGGTAATATTCAAACAATTATTACCTGTACCGGTCTTGATGATTTTATTAATAACAATTTCAAAATAGATAAGGTTATTAATGTTGTAAAAGGAACTATATCCTGTTCATAAAATAGGAGGCAAAATGTCAACAGAAGCTGTAAATAATTATGGCGCAGATCAAATTCAAATACTTGAAGGACTTGAAGCAGTCAGAAAACGTCCGGGTATGTATATCGGTACAACCGCAAGCAGAGGTCTTCATCATCTTGTTTACGAAATTGTAGATAATTCAATTGATGAAGCTTTGGCAGGTTTTTGTACCCATATCGAAGTAATAATTAATCCAGACAATTCACTTACTGTTATTGATAATGGTAGAGGTATTCCTGTAGGTATAAATAAAAAAGCAGGAATTCCTGCTGTTGAAGTTGTTTTTACAATTCTTCATGCCGGCGGAAAGTTTGGTGGTGGAGGATATAAAGTATCCGGTGGACTTCATGGTGTAGGTGCATCAGTAGTTAATGCGCTTTCAGAATGGCTTGAAGTAACGATCAAACAGGGTGGTAAAGTATATAAGCAGAGATATGAGCGCGGTAAAGTCTGCTATTCATTAAAAGAAATAGGAACATGTCCTATTGAGGAGACAGGAACTTCAGTAACATTTTTACCCGATTCTCAAATATTCACAGAAACAACAATTTTTGATTTTAATACAATAAAGGTTCGTTTAAGAGAAATGGCATTTCTTACCAAGGGACTTAGAATTTCCTTAAGAGATGACAGAAGTGAAGAAAATTCAAAATCTCTTATAACTGACAGTATGATTGAAGAAGCAAAAGAAGCTGCAATGGGTAAAGAAGACGGTGATGAGCAGCTTGATAAACTTTTAAATCGTGCAATGGAAGATTCTTCTGAAAATAAAGAAGTTAAAAAGGCAGAAAAAAGCTGTTCTTTCTGCTATGAAGGTGGAATTAAAGAATATGTTAAGCATCTTAATTCCAGCAAACTTTCAATTTATGATGATATTTTATATTTTGAAGGCGAAAAGAACGGTGTTTATGTTGAAGTAGCTCTTCAGCATAATGATTCATATACAGAAAGTGTATATACCTTTGTAAATAATATTAATACACCTGAAGGTGGTACTCATTTACAGGGATTTAGAAATGCACTTACAAAAACCTTTAATGATTATGCGCGTGCAGGTAAGATTCTTAAGGATAATGATCAGAATCTTTCCGGTGAAGATATCAGAGAAGGTCTTACAGCAATTATAAGTGTTAAGATTGAAGATCCTCAGTTTGAAGGTCAGACAAAACAGAAGCTTGGTAACTCAGAAGCAAGAACAGCTGTTGATAATATAGTAACCGAAAAACTTACTATTTATCTTGAACAGAATCCTGCAGTTGCCAAATCTATCTGTGAAAAATCGATTTTAGCTCAAAGAGCCAGAGAAGCAGCAAGAAAAGCAAAAGAAATTACCAGAAGAAAAACAGCCTTTGATATTGGTTCTCTTCCCGGTAAGCTTGCAGATTGTTCCGACAAAGATCCTAAAAATTGCGAAATCTATATAGTAGAGGGTGACTCTGCGGGTGGTAGTGCTAAAACCGCAAGAGACAGAAGAACTCAGGCTATTCTTCCTTTAAGAGGAAAAATACTTAATGTTCAGAAAGCAAGACTTGATAAAGTTTATGCAAATGAAGAAATTAAAGCAATGATTACTGCTTTCGGAACAGGTATCCATGATGATTTTGATATTTCAAAGTTAAGATATAACAAAATTATTATTATGAGCGATGCCGATGTTGACGGTGCACATATTGCAACTCTTCTTTTGACATTTATATTTAATTTTATGCCCGACCTTATTAAAGAAGGACATGTATTTTTAGCAAAGCCTCCGCTTTATCAGATTAAGAAGACAAATGATAAAGATCCTATTTATGCTTATTCAGATGAAGAGCTTGCTGCAAAGCTTAAAGAAATAGGTGGAGATAAGAAATACACTATTCAGCGATACAAAGGTCTGGGTGAAATGGATGATACCCAGCTTTGGGATACAACAATGGATCCTACAAGAAGAATTCTTATCAGAGTTAATATGGATGAGGATTCTCAGTCAGAACTTGATCTTACATTTTCAACACTTATGGGTGATCAGGTTGAGCCCAGACGTGAGTTTATTGAAGAAAATGCTAAATTTGTAAAGAACTTAGACCTCGTATAAAGGAAAACAAAATGGACGATCAGATTTTTGATACCCCTGAATTTGATAAAATAGAGGAAGTAGACCTTAAAAAGACAATGGAAGGCTATTACATAGATTACGCCATGAGCGTAATTGCGCAGAGAGCTCTTCCTGATGTCAGAGATGGTTTAAAGCCTGTTCAAAGACGTGTTCTTTATTCAATGATTGAATTGAATAACGGACCCGACAAGCCTCACAGAAAAAGTGCCCGTATCGTAGGTGATACAATGGGTAAATATCACCCCCATGGTGACTCATCTATTTATGGTGCTTTGGTTTATATGGCTCAGAATTGGTCTTTAAGATATCCTCTTATTGATGGCCATGGAAACTTTGGTTCTGTCGATGGTGACGGCGCCGCTGCAATGCGATACACAGAAGCCCGTCTTTCAAAGATTTCAATGGAACTTTTAGCAGACCTTAATAAGGATACTGTTGATTTTATTCCAAACTTTGATGATACAGAAAAAGAACCTACTGTTCTTCCTTCCAGATATCCAAATCTTTTAGTTAACGGTACTACAGGTATTGCCGTAGGTATGGCTACCAACATACCTCCTCACAATTTAAGAGAAGTAATCGAAGCAGTTGTTAAGATTATTGATAATAAAATTGATGAAAACAGAGAAACAGATATTGAAGAAGTAATATCCATAGTAAAAGCTCCCGATTTTCCTACCGGCGGCGTAATCATGGGTACTAAGACAAGTGAAGAAGCATACAGAACCGGCCGTGGTAAGATCAGAGTCAGAGCAGTAACAGATATTGAAGAAATGCCAAACGGCAAAAGCCGCATAATTGTTACAGAGCTTCCTTATCTTGTAAATAAGTCTAAATTAGTTGAAAAAATAGCAGAATTACACAAAGAAAAGAAAATTGACGGTATTACAGATCTTCGTGATGAAACAAGCCGTGAAGGTATGAGAATTGTTATTGAACTTCGTAAGGATGTTAATGCAAACGTAGTTCTTAATAAACTTTTCAAGCATACACAGCTTCAGGACACATTCGGTGTAATAATGCTTGCACTTGTTAACAATGAGCCTAAGGTTCTTAATCTTCTTGATATGCTTAATTATTACTTAAAGCACCAGGAAGAAGTTGTTACAAGAAGAACAAAATTTGAATTAAACAAAGCAGAAGAGCGTGATCATATTTTACAGGGCTTACTTAAAGCTTTGGATGTAATTGATGAAGTAATTTCAATTATCAGAGCAAGTAAAAGTACTCAGGAAGCAAAGGACAATTTGATTGCCCGTTTTGGATTTTCGGAGGCTCAGGCTCAGGCAATTGTTGATATGAGACTTCGTCAGTTAACAGGCTTGGAACGCGAAAAGCTTCAGAGTGAGCATGATGACTTAGTAAAGCTTATTGCAGAATTAAGAGCAATTTTAGCAGATGAAAAGCTTCTTCTTGGTGTAATCAAGAAGGAAATCATTGAAATATCCGATAAATACGGTGATGAAAGAAAGAGCAGAATCGGCGTAGATGACTCTGATATTATTGATGAAGACTTAATTCCTAATGAAAACGTTGTAATTGCCCGCACAAATCTTGGTTATATAAAGAGAATGACTGTGGATAATTTCAAAGCGCAGAATCGTGGCGGAGTTGGTATTACAGGTATGAAGCCTATTGAAGAGGATTTCTTAAGCGATCTTCTTATGACCAATACTCATGGATATATTCTTTTCCTTACAAACTTCGGAAGAGCATACAGACTTAAGGTTTATGAAATTCCCGAAGCAAGTAGAACTGCCAGAGGAACAGCAATGGTTAACCTCTTACAGTTGGCTCCCGGTGAAAAGGTAAGTGCTATTATTCCTGTAGATAACTTCTCAGATAATAAAGACTTATTCTTTGTTACCAAGGAAGGTATTGTAAAGAAGACTCCTCTTATTGATTATGCAAATATAAGAAAGAATGGTCTTAACGCAATTAATTTAAGAGAAGAAGACAGACTTATTGAAGTAAAATGTACCAATAAGGATGACAAGGTATTTATTGTTACCAAAAAAGGTATGTGTATTGAATTTGATGAGTCAGAAGTTAGACCTTTAAGCCGTGCTGCTACAGGTGTTAAGGGTATCGAACTCGATTCCGATGATGAAGTAATCGGTATGCAGCTCAGTCACCAGGGCGATTCACTTCTCTTTGTATCTGAATATGGTATCGGAAAGCGAACCAATTTATCAGACTTTAAGATTCAGCACAGAGGTGGTAAAGGTCTTAAATGCTACAGAATCACGGAAAAGACCGGTGAGGTTGTTGGTGTTAAGGCAGTAACCGATGATCACGAAATAATGATGATTACTACACAGGGAGTAATAATTCAGATTAGAATGAGTGATATCAAAGAAATAAGCCGCATCACTTCGGGTGTTAAGCTTATGGATCTTAAGGACGGCGTCAAGATTGCAAAGATTGCAAAGGTAAGAAACGGCTTAGGCCTTTCTGAAGCAGAAGCTGATGTTGACGTAGAAGAAGAATCTGTAGAAGAAACGGATACAGAAACCGAAGAATAATATTTAAGGGCTTGGTAAGTGATTACCAAGCCCTTGTTTTTAATTAAATATCAATGTAATGAGAACTTTTATTTTTCTTTTTTGATGAGCTGCTTCTGTCTTGAGGACCAACATTCATATTTGAAGGAATATGTCTTGAATTTCTCCTTCGCTTTTTCCAACGTCTTGAGGTTCTTCTTCTTTCGGTAAAATTGTAATTTGAAAGAATCTTCTTAATTATTGTAAAAAGAACAATTATTACAAATAGTGCAATGAGAACGTAAAGAATGTAATTTACATATATTACAGTCGGTTTTTTCTCATCTTCCATTTCCGGGTTCATTTCATCAAATACAATGTCCTTTTTATTATGATTTGAGAAATAAATACTTGCCCGTCCCAGATACACTCCTTTGTAATCATAAAGAATATTTGCAACCTTATCTGAAGAGGTATCTGAATTAACTTCTAAAGAGGAATTGATATCATTAAAAGAAATTGTTTTAGGTAAAATAATGTATGAGCTTGTATCCATTGCAAATAAAGGTGAAGAGTTTCCAAATACATCTGAATCCGAATGGAAGAAGGTTTCATCGGTTACCGTATATTTTGTTTCGTGGTCTGAAGCCTTTATTTTTTCAAAGTTAGAAAAACCGTAATCAAATAAGAGATTTGTATCGTCATACTGGAAAGGTGTTTCCTCTTTCATGACTACACATATGAGTTTCATACCGTTTCTTTCCGCACAGGAAACAAGAGTGTTTCTGGATTCATCGGTGAAACCGGTTTTTGAACCAACCAATCCTTCGCAGGTTTTCTTTCCTCTAAAGAAATAGTTTGTGGAAGCAAGTACGAAATCATCAGGCTGGTATTCCGTAGCATACCAGTGATATGTTCTTGTTCTTGAAATTTTTGATAAAAGTTCACTTTTGAAAAATACCTGAGCAATCTTGGATAAATCGGCAGCAGATGTATAGTGGTTTTCATCAAAATATCCGTGGGGATTATTAAAATGTGTGTCGGTACAGCCTAATTCTTTGGCCCGGTTATTCATTAAATCCACAAAAGAAGGAATACTTCCGCTGACATATTCCGCAACTGCATTTGCAGTTTCATTGGCTGATACCACGAGAATTCCGTAGAGGCATTCTTCAAGAGTCATTTTTTCGCCGGCATCCATACCCATGTTGGAAGCATCTCTTGTAACCGTCATTACCGCTTCATAGGAAAAATCCACCAAATCATTCAAATTCGCGCCCTTTTTCTCCATTGCAAGAAGACAGGTCATAAGTTTGGTAGTGCTTGCAGGATACATTTTTTCATGTGCATTCTTTTCATAAAGAATTGCACCTGTGTCCGCATCAATTAATATTGCGGAGTAAGCACTGATTGCAGGTCCCACCGGCCAGTTTTCTACCTGATTCGATTTAACGGGAAGAAGCTTGTTTTCATCCATATAGGAAGCATAGGAAGAAGAAGGTTTTATCAACATTCCCGCCGCTATAGTTATACATAGTAGTTTTTTAAATATATTCTTTTTCATTTTTTCTCCATTTATTTAATGTATTATATCATTTTTTCGATTGACATGAATCTTAATTATGTATATTATTTTTTTTATAAAACTTTAACAGATTAAAGTTTTAGAGAAAATAAGCGATTCTGGAGAGACTCAAATTATTGAGAGCCGAAGGTGTAAGGTAAAACTTACCGATCTCTCAGGCAAAAGGACAGGAGAATGGACATGGAAAACTTCATTACAAACGTGACTAACGTCAACGACGCAGTCAACAGCTTCGCATGGGGCTGGGTGGGTCTGATTCTTTTACTCGGAACAGGCCTTGTGTGCACTGTTATCACAAAGTGCTTTCAGATTTCACACATTGGACATTGGTGGAAAGAAACTATCGGATCAATGTTCTCAAAGGACACACACAAGAAACATGACAAAGGATCTGTATCACAGTTCCAGGCTTTATGTACAGCACTTGCAGCAACAATTGGTACAGGTAACATTGCCGGTGTTGCAGCAGCAGTATGTGTAGGTGGTCCCGGTGCAGTATTCTGGATGTGGGTTGCAGCATTCCTTGGAATGATGACAAACTATTCAGAAAACATCTTAGGTATTTACTTCCGTCGTAAGAACAAAGACAATGAATGGTCAGGCGGACCTATGTATTACTTAAAGGATGGTCTTGGATCATATAAGGGATTCAAGGGTGTTGGTAAAGTTTTGGCAGTTATCTTTGCCTGCTTTGCTATCTTAGCTTCCTTTGGTATCGGTAACATGGGTCAGATTAACAAGATTACCCTTAATATCGAGTCTGCATTCTTTTCAAATATTAAAGACAGCGTACCTAAGTTCTTAGGTGCTTCACTTATTAACTGGTTCATCGGTGTAATCTTAATGATTATCGGTGGATTCATTATCATCGGTGGATTACAGAGAATTGCTTCTTTCGCTGAAAGAGTAGTTCCTTTCATGGCAATTGTATATGTAATTGGCGCACTCATCATTATGTGCATCAATATCAAGTCAGTTGGACCTATGTTTGTTGCAATCTTCAAGTTTGCATTTACACCTACCGCAGCATTTGGTGGTGTTTCCGGTTCAGCAGTTAAGTTCATAATTGATAAAACCGTTAAACAGGGATGTAAGAGAGGTGTGTTCTCTAACGAAGCCGGTCTTGGTTCTTCAGTTATGGTTCACTCAAACTCAAACGTAATCGAACCCGTTAAGCAAGGTCTCTGGGGTATCTTCGAAGTATTTGCAGATACCATTATCGTATGTACCATGACAGCTATCGTTGTTCTTTCATCAGGAAAGATTGATTTAGCAACAGGCGCAGTTGTAGAAGGTACAAATGATGCAACACTTGTTGCAACAGCATTTGGTAACATCTTTGGTAAGCCCGGTGAATGGTTTGTTGCAATTGCAGTATTATTATTCGCATTCACAACAGTTATGGGTTGGTCACACTACGGATCAAAGGCAGTTGAGTACTTATTCGGTGTAGTTGGTGCAAAGGTATACAGAATCATTTTCGTACTTATGATGATTTCCGGTGCTATTATGACTTCTTCACTTGCATGGGATATTTCCGATACATTCAATGGACTTATGATGATCCCCAACCTTATCGGTGTTCTTTCACTTACACCTCTTGTTGTTAAGATTACAAGAAACTATGTTGACAGAGTATTAAAGGGTAAGGACATTAAGCCTATCTATTCATTCGATCCTGAAATTCAGACTCAGATGGAAGCAAAGGCAAATGCAGAAAAATAATTAAAAGTATGATATAATGATGGCCGGTACATTGTACCGGCCATTTTATATTATTAGATTCAGTTAAGGTAAATATTATGAGACTCAGAAATATCCCCGGAGCAGATGATGTAATAAACAACTCTGAATATGCCATTAAAAATCCTAAGGAACACAAAGGACACTGGCAGGAGCTTTTTCCGGAAAAAGCTCCGATTTATATCGAGATAGGTATGGGAAAAGGAAGATTTATAGTTGAAAACGCTTTAAGATATCCTGAAATAAATTTTATCGGTATCGAGAAATATTCAAGCGTGTTGTTAAGAGCTCTTCAGAAGCTTGACGCAATGGAGGAGATTCCCAAAAACCTTAGATTTATTTGCATGGACGCAGATGAAATCGATGAGGTTTTTGAAAAGGAAGAAATAGACAAAATATACTTAAACTTTTCAGATCCCTGGCCTAAGGACAGACATGCCAAAAGAAGACTGCCTTCGAGACAGTTCCTCAGTAAATATGATAAGATTCTCAAAAAAGACGGAAGGCTTGAGTTTAAAACTGATAACAGAGGGCTTTTTGATTTTGCAATTGAAGAGCTTGAACCGGCGGGATGGAAGGCTGAAGTCATAACATACGATCTTCATAATGATGAAAAACTTGTGGAAAACAATATTATGACTGAATATGAAGAAAAGTTCTCTTCAATCGGTAATCCTATATGTAAATATATAATATACAGGTAAAAAGGTGCTTACTGCACCTTTTTTCTTTTGCGGGTCTTTACAAAGAAATTTTATTATGCTAATATGCTAAAGCATTAAAACTTATTCGAGAGGGAAAAATATGAAAAAAATTTTATCATTGGTGCTTGCACTTGTTTGTGCATTTTCCTTGGTTGCATGCGGAAAGACAAATGAAACCAAGAAATTTGTAATGGGTATTGACCCTGAATATCCTCCCTTCAGCTATATGGGAGATGATGGACAGTATACAGGCTTTGACGTAGAAGTATGTAAAGCAGTATGCGAAAAGCTCGGCTGGGAATTCAGCGTATTTGAAGTAAACTGGGATGAAAAGCTTATCCAGCTTGATGCAAAGGAATGTGATTGCGTTTGGGCAGGTATGACAATTCTTGACAGTATGAAGGAAGCAGGTTACACACTTTCAGCTCCTTATTACTCAAACACTCAGGTTATGCTTGTTAAGGAAAACAGTGGTTTTAACAGCACAAAGGATCTTGAAGGAAAAGTTGTAGCAGTTATGCTTGGTACTTCCGGTGATGAACTTCTTAACACAGACCTTGCAGATATGGCAAAGAGTTTTGAATCAGTTGTTACCTGTGACAGTTTCCTTAAGTGCTTCACCGAACTTGGCGGCGGCGCTGTAGATGCAGTATTTGTTGACTACCCTGTAGCAGCAAGTTACGCAAAAGAAAATGCAGGTTACAAGATTATTGATGAAAATCTTGGCGCAGAAGAATACGGAATCGCTTTCCGTTCAGGCGACAAGGAACTCTGTGAGCAGGTTGAAAAGGCAGTAGCTGAACTTGTAAAAGACGGAACTTACGCAAAGATTGCAGCAGATGAAAGATATACTGATATTGTAGAAAATCTTGTATTCCTTAGATAATATCTGCATGAACTGATTATATTTCTGTGGTTTATTCTTTCCCGAAGGTACAATTGTGCCTTCGGGAAAAAGTGTTTTAATCAATTGTTTATTTGAAAGAGGTTTGTATGTCGTTATTGACGATGATAATGAAAATGTCGGAAGGTCTTGGCAGAACCTGTGCCATCTTCTTCTTAACAATACTGTTTTCCATGCCCTTAGGTATGGTAGTTGCGCTGCTTCGCATGAGCAAAAACAAAATTGTTTCAGGAATAACAAGATTTGTCATTTCCGTATTAAGAGGAACACCTCTTATGCTTCAGCTTCTTGCGGTTACTTACGGCCCTTATTATCTTTTTGGTTTTACCGTATCCCGTAACAAACTGATACCCGTAATCATTGCTTTTGCCATAAATTATGCGGCATATTTTGCAGAAATCTACAGAGGCGGAATCGAGTCAATTTCAAAAGGACAATATGAAGCAGCAGAAGTGCTTGGATATTCAAAAGCACAGACATTCATGTTCATTATTCTTCCTCAGGTTATTAAAAGAATCATGCCCAGCGTAACAAACGAGGTAGTGACTCTTGTAAAAGATACCTCCATGGCATTTACCGTTTCATATCAGGAAATGTTTACAATTGGTAAGCAGATAGCGAATTCACAAACCAGTTTCATGCCCTTTGTAGTTGCAGGTGTATTCTATTTTGTATTTAATGCAATAGTTGACTTCATTATGGGCAAGATTGAAAAGAAGTTAAATTACTACAATTAAGGAGGAAACCGATATGTCAAATGTACTTGAAATAAAAGATGTAACAAAGTCTTTTGGTGATAATCATGTGCTTAAGGGAATATCTGTTTCCGTAAATAAAGGTGAAGTGGTATCCATCATTGGACCTTCCGGTTCAGGAAAGTCTACCTTGTTAAGATGTGCTACTTTACTTGAAAAAGCAGACAGCGGTTCCATAAAATATCATGATACCTATGTTGCCAAAAAAGAAGGAGACAAAGAAATCTACCTTCCCAAAAAAGAACTTACAAAGGTTAAAAGTTACTTTGGACTTGTATTCCAGCAGTTTAATCTTTTTCCTCACTATTCAATAATGAAAAATATCACCGATGCACCCATTAATGTGCAAAAGCGCGATAAGGAAGAAGTTAAAAAAGAAGCAATCGAGCTGCTTAAGAAAATGGGTCTTGAGGATAAGGCAAATGCATATCCTTGTCAGTTATCAGGCGGACAGCAGCAGCGAGTTGCTATTGCAAGAGCGCTTGCCCTTAAACCGGATATTTTATTTTTTGATGAACCCACATCAGCCCTTGATCCTGAGCTTACAATAGAAGTACTTAAAATAATCCGTCAGCTTGCAGAAGAAAAAATGACCATGGTTATTGTTACTCATGAAATGTCATTTGCAAGAGCAGTCAGCAACAGAGTAATATTTATGGATGGCGGATATATTGTTGAAGAAGGAGATCCGGAGGAAGTATTCGGAAATCCCAAGCAAGAACGTACAAAGCAGTTTCTTAGGAGTTATGAGAAATAATGAGTATTGAATATGTTCTGGCAGACCCCACCGGGAATGTTACCGGATTAATTGAATCAATAGTTCCGATAGAAATGCATCCGGAAATTGCGGAGGCTCTTATGCAGATAGAACCCTCCTGCGAACAGGTAGGATTTTTACTGTCTTCCTCGGAGGGAAGTGACATCACTCTTCGTATGGCGGGCGGTGAATTCTGCGGAAATGCCACAATGTCCACAGCTGCTTATTATTGCAAGACAAAAAACATAAAAGACGGCGAGACAAAAGTTGTAAATGTTAAAGTAATCGGAACCAAAGGCCTGGTTCCTGTTACAATACAAAAATCAGGAGATGTATTTAAGGGTACAATTGAAATGCCTCTTCCAAGAAGGATATTTGAGCATCGTTTTTCTTTTGATGGTGAGAAATATGATTATCCGGTGGTGGAATTTGAAGGTATCTCCCATGTGATTATCGAAAACAATGTTCCTTTTTATCTTCCTGAAGCAGTAATAAAGCTTTGGTGTGATGAGTTAAAGGTATCAAGCCTGGGTCTTATGCTCTTAAATGATAACAATACCACTCTTCGTCCCTTGGTATATGTGAAAAATCCTGAAACCATGGTATGGGAAAGCTCCTGCGCCAGCGGAACTACAGCCGTAGGTGCTTACTTCAGACAAAAGCTTTCGGCTCCTGTACGTATGGAACTTAAGGAGCCCGGCGGAAAGCTTATTGTCGATGCCGATGCAGAAGGAAAAATCAAAATCACCGGCACCGTTACTTTTTAAGCAAAAGTCGCTAATATTGACATAATATGGCTTAAGGAGTAAAATCAACATTGGTCGCAAAAGCGGCAGCGGGGTGTGGCTCAGTTTGGTAGAGCGCCACGTTCGGGACGTGGAGGTCGCGTGTTCGAATCACGTCACTCCGATTAAGAAACGGTTAAAAATGGCCGTTTCTTTTTTTTATGATTTAGTACAAGTTAGTACAAAATAGCTTTTTTATGATACACAGGGGATATCCACCATTTTTGTCATTATTTCAGAACTGATTGGAGCTTTATATTCTAATTCACTGCGATCATAATATTTGGTCATCTGTTGGGAAAACACGGAAGATATATTAAGTGTTGTAACTAAAATCTTGCAAACAGAAATACACGTAAGACTGTATACGAACGGATCTTTAATCGGTGGTAGAATATGGCCAATGTCGGAACAACAGAAGAAAGAACTGTATAGTGTTTTTTATGATGGAACGTATTATTATCTTATTTATCCGCAGTGTTTCATTCACTACGGCTTTGCCTGCGCTCATGCGTGCTGTCGCACTATAAAATCATAAGCCAATGCGCCTACTGATGAGCAAGCTCCCCGTAGTCGATTGGCTTATGATTTTGCACTGCTCGTTACCTCGACAAATCACAGTTTGTAGAGATAAATCTTAATTTGAATGCGAGGACTACAAGTACTACATGTGGAAGATAAAACATATTTTTGATGGGGATTATGGGCGTGAAGATAAGGAAACTCACGATATGGTTTCTGTTACTTTAGTAAATGAAACACTTGAAGAAAAAATAGAAAATGTACCTGAAATATGGTTAACGAAAAACAATCTCGATGTCGGTTCAGAATGGCCAGACTATAGCAATTTTTTCATAGAGACTAAGGACGTAATCTTAAAGAAAGCAAAAGAGGAAGATTGGGAAAAAATATATAGGAATTTATGGTGCCACAAAGAAAGTGCTAAATACATGTTGTGGGATGTGACAACCTCTGAGGTGGAAGCAATTGATAGAATGCAGAGGACCGTTGCTTTCCAGAAGGCTAATAAATACGCCTTTTTTGTATATGAAAAAGCCAACAATATACCTATAGGGTTTGCGGGGATGAAAGAAATCCAACCTGGTGTTTATGAAGATACGGGAATTGCAATAGGTCCCAACTTTACCAGAAAGGGGTATGGAATTCAGATTTTAAATGCCCTTGTAGAAGAAGCAAAGTGTTGCGGAGCTCATAGATTTGTTGCTTCATGCAGAAAACAAAACATTGCTTCTCATAACTTGCAAATGAGATGTGGTTTCTATTTTGTTAATGAGGAAGTGCGTGTTGATCCGAGGACGGGGGAAAGATATATCTTGGAATTTAGTGAAAAACAGCTGGATTGATTTGGAGATGAAGTACATCTGTTTATTAGGGGAATGGGGAAGAAATTTCAGTTTAATCGCTCGAATAAAATCAGATTTTTAATTATATACCGGGAGTGTGGTACTCCCGGTATTTTTGTATGAGAAGATTTACCGATCAATGCCTTTTCGCTTCGTGGGTGTGCTCTTAACTTTCTTACTTTCTTCGACCTGCTTTTTGAAATCAGCAAGACGACTTCTGACGCTGCTCCTGGTTGATTCTTCAATTTCTGGCAGCTTGTGTTCGTCCCACCAGGATTTATGCTTAAGAAAATGGACAAGAAGTGTAATATAGCTCATACGGATATTAACAAACATCCGATTATAATGTTAATATTCGTCCGATTTATATATTAACAAACATCCGATTTAATATTGAATATTCTTCCGATTTGTGATAAATGATAACTATGGAAGGAGCTGTTTTAATATGAATAAGAATTATATTCCAAGATTATTTGATCAGATAATAGAATTTTCGCTAAAAAGCAAAGGTGCAGTTGTAATAGTAGGTCCAAAGTGGTGCGGTAAATCTACAACAGCGAATAGATATGCTAAAACAATAATTGATCTTATGCCATTAGACAGCCGTGAGGATTATATAAATTTAGCTAAAATAGCTCCGGGAAGTCTCTTAAACTATGGTCCTAAGCCTATACTAATAGATGAATGGCAACATATATCATTTATTTGGGATCAGGTTAAATATGAAGTTGATAAAACCGGAGAGTTTGGACAATACATTCTAACTGGAAGTGTGACAGATAAATTACTTTTGGATTCACAGGGGGACAGTAGTAGACATACTGGAAATGGGCGTATAATCCGCAAGATGATGAGAACGCTTTCTTTATATGAAACCGGAGATAGTAATGGTACGGTTTCACTGGCGGATTTAAAGGAAGGAAAGTTCAATCCGACATTTTCAAATAAGACAATTAACGATTATGCATATTATATATGTCGTGGAGGATGGCCGCTTGCAATAAATGATGATAAAGAGGTTTCTTTAGCTCAATCAAGAGATTATTATGAAGTCGTTGTGACAGATGATATTTTTTCATTAAAAGATATACCTCTCAGAAGGGATGAGCAAAAGGCAAGAAAATTAATGAGATCATATGCGAGAAATGTTTCTATCCCGGCTGCTGATGAAACACTTAGAGAAGATTGTGCTTCTGGTGATGAAACATTTGATAAAGACGTTTTTGCTAAATATCTTAATGCGTTGCGTAATCTGTATGTTATAGAAGAACTGCCTGCATGGAATCCCAATTTGAGAAGTAAAACAGCTATTAGAACAAAAGAAACAAGGCATTTTATAGATCCCTCTATTGGCGCAGCGGCGTTAGGAATAACTCCGGAAGGAATTTTTAAAGATATAACAACTTTTGGATTTCTTTTTGAATCATTGGTTGTGCATGATTTGCGTGTTTACGCGGATACAATGGGAGCACACGTGTATAAATATCGTGATTCGAAAAAAAGGGAAGCGGATGTGGTAATACAATTTAATGATGGCTCATGGGCGTTAATAGAAGTTAAATTAGGAAATGAAGATGATATAACCCAGGCGAGCAACAATTTAATTAATATTGCGAATGATATTGATTATGAAAAAACAGGTAAACCAGCATTTCTTATGGTGGTGACTAAAAATAAGGTTGCGTATAGGATGGATAACGGT
This sequence comes from Lachnospiraceae bacterium, assembly GCA_045598365.1. Classification (GTDB taxonomy): domain Bacteria; phylum Bacillota; class Clostridia; order Lachnospirales; family Lachnospiraceae; genus UBA1258. The sequence continues at coordinate 1,733 of JAZLLV010000029.1, read as the reverse complement.
GTATATGTTGTTCCGCTTTGCTGTTTAAAAAATTAGATATATGTTACAAGATAGAATTTTGATAATAATGTGCAAGTGAATTCCAATTTCGTTGTCAATGATGGGGATTATGATGGATCTTCCAATATGGGGTAATGCATTGTGTGCAGATAGAAAAGAGTTAGATGTTCTGGGAGTTGGGGCATATGATGGCGAGAAGCTTATAGGTCTTGCAGCATGTTCAGCAGATTGTGACAATATGTGGCAAATTGGTGTGGATGTTTTGCCTGAATATCGAAGAATGGGAATTGCTTCATCACTAACAAGTAACCTTGCAATTGAAATAATTGAAAGAGGCAAAGTACCGTTTTACTGCTGTGCGTGGTCAAATCTTAAATCGGTTAAAAATGCATTGCGAAGTGGTTTTATGCCGGGATGGGTAGAGATGACTGTAAAAGCAGCAAACTTAGTTTATGAAATGAATAAGTAATAAATTCAGGTTTTCGGAATTTATAGAAAGGGTGAAAAAACAATGGTAAGGCTAGAAAAGGTTGGTGCAAAAAATATTTGGGATATCTTAAATTTGAAGGTCAGTGATGAACAGAAGGAATTTGTTGCACCAAATGATTTGAGTATTATCGAAGCATATATTGCAGTTACAGGAAATGGTCATGCATTTCCGTTTGGAATTTTTGATGATGACAAACCTGTTGGATTTTTGATGATAGGTTATGATGTAGATGATTCTTTTGAAAATCCACCAAAGATTGCATATGGAAATTATAGTATATGGAGGCTAATGATAGACGAGAAATTCCAAAATAAAGGATATGGAAGAAAAGCTATGCAGTTAGCACTTGATTTTGTCAGGACATTTCCTTGTGGAAAAGCTAAATACTGCTATTTGTCCTATGAACCGCACAATGATAAGGCAAAAAAACTATATTCAAAATTCAGATTTGTTGAAAATGGAGAGATGGACGATGAAGAAGTGGTTGCAGTCTTAGAACTGTAACATGCAAATCCTAGATTGTCGAGATTATGCGTTAGTTGTTCTAACTTTTACTGTTTATTTTTGAATAAACAATCAAGTCCGCATATATGCTGAAAAAAATAGTGTGCTTTATTTTGCTGATTTAGACATTTATTTAGAAACAAATATTTCTTACAATATGATTATAAACAACCGTTGTGAGATAATCTATGAATTATCAACTCAGCCACAGAGATGAAAGGGGATTTCAATGAAGCATTTATCAGATAAACAATTAAAAGTAATAGTATATGTTGTTTCTGCACTTGGGATAATCGGAGGATTTTTATTATGGAGGTTTATTCCGTATACCTTTAGAAACACTTCTTTTTTTCATGTTGGAAATGGAGAATTTGGAAATAAGATTGGGGCGCTTATTATTTTGCCTCTTCAATTAATTGCTTTTATTCCCAAGGATAATAGCATCGAAGAGGTTCACACAGACGACCCCGAAGAGAGGAAAAAACTTGAAGCGATTAATGCAAGAAAGATACTGGAATTACAGGTTATGAGAGCGATTGGTTTAGCTCTTACTATTTGGGTGGTTATGGGATTAGGAGCATTGTTTTTATAAAAATCATTTTGTAAGCGATGAATAAAATAGCGTGTAGCTTCCCCCATCGCCTATGATTTAAAATTTAAACGGCCAGATCAGGATGATTCTCAACCGTTACATTTTCAACATCTATCAATCCGGTACAGTGTTCCTTGATAAAATCAC
>JAZLLV010000028.1:0-59830 GCA_045598365.1 Lachnospiraceae bacterium | reverse complement strand
ATTTGTAGCCCCACTTCTTTGTGTAGCATATGCAGGTGCAAAGCCAAAAAAGGGAAGCCTTAGGGAAGAAGAATAAAAACGGCGGCGGGCCTAAAGGGGCCCTCCGATTTTACTAAAGGAGCAGTTGTGGAGAACGTACTTGCCTTTAATGACTTTTCATTTAAGTATAATGCTCAGACAAAGCCTACCCTTAACAACATTAATTTTTCTGTTAAGAAGGGGGAAATGATACTGATTGCAGGACCTTCCGGATGCGGTAAATCAACACTTGTTCACTGTATAAACGGGCTGGTTCCTTTTTCTTACAAGGGAGAAATGACAGGCTCCCTTACTTTGTACGGAAAAGAAACAAAGGATTTAAGCCTGTTTGACATTTCAAAGCATGTGGGAACTGTTTTGCAGGACTCGGATGCTCAGTTTGTGGGACTTACCGTTGCGGAAGATATTGCATTCGCCCTGGAAAATGACTGCTGCATGGAGCCTATGCTTCATAACAGGGTTAAGGAAGTTGCAAAGTTAGTAAATATAGATGACTTTCTTTCCCATGCACCCACCGACTTATCGGGAGGACAGAAACAGAGAGTATCCATGGCAGGGGTTTTGGTTGATGATGTTGATATACTGATTTTTGACGAGCCACTTGCGAATTTGGATCCGGCTACCGGAAAACAGGCCATTGAGCTGATTCATAAAATGAAAGAAGAAACCGGTGCCGCAGTAATAATAGTGGAGCACCGCTTAGAGGATGTACTGCATAAAAGTGTGGACCGTATAGTACTTATGGAAAAGGGTTCCATAGTGGCTGATACGGATCCCGATACTCTTTTATCAGGTGAATTCTTAAATGAAGCAGGCGTAAGAGAGCCTCTTTATATATCTGCATTAAAATATGCGGGAGTTAATATTACTCCGGATATGAAGCCTGCAAATATTGATACCATAAAACTTTCAAAAGAAGATAAGAAAAAGGTGGCAGACTGGTTTGAAAAGACAGCCGTAAAGCCCCATGAAAAAAGTGAAAGGGTAATTCTTGAGACTAAGGATCTTTCATTTAAGTATGAAAACGGTCACGAGGCCCTTAAGGGTGTTTCCGCTAAGATAAATGAGGGGGAAATGTGTGCAATTGTGGGCACAAACGGTGCCGGTAAGTCCACATTTTCAAAGGTTTTATGCGGAATAGAAGAAAAGCCACAGGGAGAGATTGTTTACGCAGGAGAGGATTTTACTACTCTGTCCATAAAGGAAAGAGCTGAGAAAGTGGGCTATGTAATGCAGAATCCCAATCAGATGATTTCCAAAATAATGATATTCGATGAGGTGGCGTTAGGACTTGCTAACAGAAATGTTCCGGAGGAAGAGATAAAAATCCGGGTGGAAGAAGCCCTTAAAATCTGCGGTCTCTGGCAGTTTAGAAACTGGCCTGTTTCTGCATTGAGTTTTGGTCAGAAAAAGAGGGTAACCATAGCTTCCATTCTTGTGTTAAGGCCATCCGTCATAATTCTTGATGAACCCACTGCGGGACAGGATTACAGACATTACACGGAAATCATGGAGTTTTTATCAACGCTCAACGAAAGCGGTATAACCGTTGTAATGATTACCCATGATATGCATCTGATGCTTGAATATGCAGGAAGAGCAATTGTTTTTTCAAAGGGGAGAATTATTTCTGACAAATCCTCCGCAGAAACTCTTACAGACAAGGAAGTTATTAAAAGTGCAAGCCTTAAGGAAACTTCTTTATATAACCTGGCACTTCTTGCGGGAATAGATAACCCCACGGAATTTGTATCACGCTTTATCGCCTACGAAAAGGAGGTGGTAAGACATGATTAATCTTTTTAACTATATAGAAAGAAAGTCTCCGATTCACCGACTTACGGGTGCCACAAAGTTTTTGTGCCTGCTTCTTTGGAGTGTGTCGGCGATGATAACCTATGACACAAGGCTTCTGGTTTTACTTTTTCTTTTGAGTGTTATTCTGTTTAAGATATCAAAGATTAAGCTTAAGGATGTGTCATTTGTGTTCGGATTTGCCACAACCTTTTTTGTGATAAACAGTATTTTTCTTTATTTGTTTTCGCCCCATCACGGCACCGAAATATACGGAACCTGTACATATATGTTTGGGCTTACAGGAAAGTTTGCGCCCACAAAGGAACAGCTTTTTTACCAGTTAAACTATCTTCTTAAGTACCTTGCCACGATTCCCATGGTATTATTGTTTGTAAGCACCACAAACCCCAGCGAATTTGCGGCATCCCTTAATAAAATAGGTGTTAAATATTCAATTGCTTACTCTGTTGCATTGGCTTTACGATTCATTCCTGATGTGCAGAGGGAATACAGCGAAATATCAAAAGCCCAGCAGGCGCGTGGTATTGAGATGAGTAAAAAGGCGAGCTTTGTCAAGCGTCTTAAAAGTGCCATGGCCATACTGATTCCGCTTATTTTAACCAGTATGGACAGGATCGAAGTCATAGCCAATGCCATGGAATTAAGAGGCTTTGGTAAAAATAAAAAAAGAACCTGGTATATGGCAAGGAAGTTCAAAACTTTTGATATCCTTTCCATTGTATTTTGTGCTATTCTTGTAGCAGCTTCCCTTGTATTAAACAGACTTAACGGAAGCAGATTCTATAATCCTTTTATGTAGAGAGAGAAGAAAATGTTTAAAAGTATTGATGAACTTAACAATTTTTCCTTTGACGATTGCGTTGTGGCCGGAATAGAAAAGGCAGAAGACGGGCTTGTTTTTGAAGCTTCGGCACTTATTGTAAAGGCAAACAATTCCCAGAATACAAATTTCACGGAAAGCTATGCAGGTCCCTCACTTATTAAATTTGTGGGAGGTAAGCTGGAAGGAATAGTAAAGGCAGGGTTTAAATATTACAATGCTGACGGAAAACTGATTAAAGAGGTTCCAAACGAAGAGATTCAGAAGCCTTTATGGGGCAGTCTTATTAAGAGTTTTCCCGGAAACTATCTTCCCGCAATTGATTTGGCGGAAGGAGTATATACCGTTGAGGTGGAGATGTCTGAGGAAGACGGAACCCAGGGAAATTCCTATCTTCTTTTAATAAGGGCAGAATCTGTGCAGATTACATGGGAACATTATATGAACAGAGTGCAAAAATAGTGCTTGCATTTGTTTGTAATAGGTGTTAACATAATTTATGATAAATGTGTTATGTAGGAGTGGACTTGAAAGAGCCCACTCTTCTTACGTTTGGAGGAATGAATGGCAAAACGGGAGATTTACGAAGAAAAAGCCACAAAGATGTTAGAGCCAATATGTGCTTCATTCAATGTTACCATATATGACGTTGAGTATGTTAATGAAGCGGGTGAGTGGTATTTAAGAGCCTACATTGACAAAGAGGGGGGAGTCACAATTGATGACTGTGAGTCAGTAAGCAGAGCTTTTTCTGATGCCCTTGATGCAGACGATTTCATTGAGGATGCCTATTATCTTGAGATTTCAAGCCCCGGGCTTGGAAGAACCTTAAAGAAAGACAGCCACTTTGAAAAGAGTATAGGACTTGAGGTTGAGTTAAAGACCTATAAGCCCATTGATAAATGCAAGGAATTTTCCGGTGTGTTAAAGGCTTTTAGCGCCGATGATATAACCGTCGAAATAAATGGAGAAGAAAAGGTATTTAAACGTTCAGAAGTTGCACTTGTTAAACTTGCACTGGATATTTAACGAAAGGAAAAGAAGAAAATGAACAAGGAATTAATGGTAGCACTGGATTTACTCGAGAAGGAGAAGCAGATTAGCCGTGACGTGCTTTTTGAAGCAATTGAGAATTCTCTCATCACCGCCTGCAAGAATCACTTTGGAAAGTCCGACAATGTTAAGGTTGAAATAGACCGTGAAACCTGCGATTTCGTTTGTTATGCAGAAAAAGAAGTAGTGGAAGAGGTTGAGGATCCCGTATTACAGATTTCCCTCGAAGATGCAAGAAAGATTAAGGCTAAGTATAAGCTTGGCGATATTGTTAAGGTTGATATTAAGTCCAAGGAATTCGGACGTATTGCAGCACAGAATGCAAGAAATGTCATCACACAGAAGATTCGTGAAGAGGAAAGAAGCGTTGTTTACAATATCTATTATGAAAAGGAAAAGGATGTTGTAACAGGTATTGTTCAAAGATATATCGGCAACAATATCAGTATTGACCTTGGTAAGGCTGATGCAATCCTTGCTGAAAGCGAGCAGGTTAAGACTGAGCACATTAAGCCCACTGACCGTTTGAAATTATATATCCTTGAAGTAAAGAATACTTCCAAGGGTCCCCGCATTCTTGTAAGCCGTACACACCCTGAACTTGTTAAGAGACTTTTTGAATCGGAAGTTGCTGAAATTCAGGACGGAACAGTTGAAATCAAGAGCATTGCCCGTGAAGCAGGCTCACGTACCAAGATTGCAGTATGGTCAAATAACCCCAACGTTGATGCTGTAGGCGCATGCGTAGGTATGAACGGTGCAAGAGTTAATGCCATCGTTGATGAATTAAGAGGCGAAAAGATTGACGTAGTTAACTGGGATGAGAACCCCGGTAACCTTATTCAGAATGCTCTTTCACCTGCGAAGATTGTAAATGTATTTGCTGATCCCGACGAAAGAACAGCTAAGGTTGTTGTTCCCGACTACCAGCTTTCACTTGCCATCGGTAAGGAAGGCCAGAATGCCCGTCTTGCAGCAAGACTTACAGGATATAAGATTGATATTAAGTCAGAAACCCAGGCTAAGGATGCTTACGGCTTCCGTCTTGAAGACTACCTTGATGATGAAGATTACGAGGAGTATGACGAGTACGAAGAAGGCGAAGAGTCCTTTGAAGACGGAGAAGTTACAGAATAATGGAAAGAAAAATTGCCATAAGGCAGTGTGTAGGTTGCCAGAAGCAGTGTGACAAGCGGGAACTTATCCGCGTGGTTCGCACTCCCGAAGGCGAGATTACACTTGACTTTAAGGGAAAAATGAATGGAAGAGGTGCTTACCTTTGCAAAAATCCGGCATGCCTATCTAAGGCAGGCAAGAACAAAGGACTTGAACGTGCCTTCAAAGTCAGTATTCCGGAAGAAATTATTGAGCGTTTGAAAGAGGAACTTGAATTTGCAGAATAACAAAGTTTTATCAATGCTGGGGCTTGCGCAAAAAGCCGGCAAGATAAAGAGCGGCGCATTTGCCACAACCGACGCGGTCAAAACCGGCAAGGCATGGCTTGTGATTGTGGCGACGGATGCTTCTGACAATACTAAAAAAGAATTCTCCAATATGACATCATTTTACGAGGTGCCATATTGGGAATATGAGACAAAAGAAAATCTGGGGCGTGCCATTGGCAAGGAAGAGAGATCTTCCCTTGCAATATGCGACGAAGGTTTTGCAACAGCCTTTGATAAATTCCGGAAATGTTGTAACGATGAGGAAAGGTGAGAGGATAAAGAATGAAAGTACATGAAATAGCTAAGGAGCTTAATGTTCAGAGTAAGGACGTAATAAGCTTTTTGAACGATAAAGGTATAGAAAAGGCGGCTCAGAGCAGTATTGATGACGCAACCGCTCTTGCTGTTCGTGAAAAATTTGGAAGTAAGCCTGCAGTAAAGGCAGAGCCTGTAAAAGCAGAACCTGTAAAGGCAGAACCTGCAAAGGCAGAACCTGCAAAGGCTTCGGAAGAGTTAAAGACCGACGGCGCTCCCGTAAAGAAAAAGAAGATTATTTTTGTTAATAACCCTCACAATTCCAAAATGCCGGGACAGCCTTCCGGTCAGAGACCTCAGGGACAGAATCAGCAGCGTCCCCAGCAGAGTCAGAGAAATCAGAACGGAGAACAGCGCACACAGGGTCAGAAGCCTCAGAACGGCCAGCGTACAATTTCAGGAAATGCTTATTCAAATCATATAATTAAGCCCCGTCCCGAAGCTGTAAACAGAAAGATTCCGGATAAGTTTGAGGCCAAGGAAGAAGTCGAAACAAAGGTTGAAACACCCGTTACAGAGACTCCTGTACAGCCTATTGCACCCGTAGCTCCCGCAAAAAATGTGGAAGTTGTGGTTGAAGAGGCTCCCAAGAAGGAATATTTACGTAAAGACTTTAATAATAATGGCGAAAGACGTCCTCAGGGTGACAGACCTCAGTACAACAGAGACGGACAAAGACCTCAGGGCGAAAGACGTCCCCAGGGCGACAGACCTCAGTACAACAGAGACGGACAGAGACCTCAGGGTGACAGACGTCCCCAGGGCGACAGACCTCAGTACAACAGAGACGGACAGAGACCTCAGGGCGACAGACGTCCCCAGGGTGACAGACCTCAGTACAATAGAGACGGACAGAGACCTCAGGGCGACAGACCTGCATTTAACAGAGACGGTGGAAGACCCCAGGGTGGTCAGCAGAGAAATTCCGGAGCAGGTTTTGTTGCGGCAGCTCCCGCAATGCCCGGAAAGCCTTCCAATGACAGAAGAGAGAACAAAGCAAAGAACAATAAGAGCTTTGATCCCACAAAGGATGGCGGCAAGCAGCAGAATCGTCGTAATCAGGAAAGAGACACAAGAGGAAACAAGAACTTCCTTATTGAGGACGATGAAGAAACACTTGCAATGAAGAGAAAGAAGGGTAAATTCATTAAGCCCGAGAAGGTTCAGGTTGAAGAAGAAGTAATCAAGGTTATTACACTTGATGAAACAGTTACCATTAAGGACCTTGCGGACAAGATGAAGATTCAGCCCGCAGCCATTGTTAAGAAGCTTTTCTTAGAGGGTAAGATTGTAAATGTTAACCAGGAGATTTCTTTTGAAGAAGCTGAAAACATTGCAATAGATTATGAAATCATCTGCGAGAAGGCAGTTAAGGTTGATGTTATTGAAGAACTTCTTAAGGAGGACGATGAGGATGAAGAAAACCTTGTTGAAAGACCTCCCGTAGTCTGTGTTATGGGTCACGTTGACCATGGTAAGACTTCACTTCTTGACGCAATCAGAAAGACAAGAGTAACCGATAAGGAAGCCGGCGGTATTACCCAGGCAATCGGTGCATATACAGTTAATGTTAAGGACAGAGATATTACCTTCCTTGATACACCCGGACATGAAGCATTCACAGCAATGCGTATGCGTGGCGCAAATTCAACAGATATTGCAGTACTTGTTGTAGCTGCAGACGATGGTGTAATGCCCCAGACAGTTGAAGCTATCAACCATGCAAAGGCTGCCGGTGTTGAAGTAATTGTAGCAGTAAATAAGATTGATAAGCCCGCTGCTAACCCCGATAAGGTTAAACAGGAGCTTACAGAATATGAACTCATTCCCACAGAATGGGGCGGTTCAACAGAATTTGTCAACATCTCTGCAAAGAGAGGAGACGGTATTGATGACCTTCTTGAGACAATTCTTCTTACCGCAGATGTACTTGAACTTAAGGCTAATCCCAAGCGTAAGGCCCGTGGTCTTGTAATCGAGGCTGAACTTGATAAGGGCCGTGGTCCCGTTGCAACAATCCTTGTTCAGAAGGGTACCTTAAAGGTTGGTGACTTTGTTTCCGCAGGTGCATGCAGCGGTAAAGTAAGAGCAATGATTAATGATAAGGGTAAGAACGTTAAGGTTGCAGGTCCTTCAATTCCTGTAGAGATTTTAGGTCTTAACGATGTTCCCAATGCAGGTGAAGTATTCCTTGCACATGATTCAGATAAGACTGCCAAGTCCTATGCTGAAACCTTCATTGCACAGAATAAGGAAAAGAAGCTTGACGAAATCAAATCAAGAATGTCTCTTGACGATCTCTTCAGTAAGATTCAGGAGGGTAACCTTAAGGAACTTAATGTTATCGTTAAGGCTGACGTTCAGGGTTCTGTTGAAGCCGTTAAGCAGTCACTTACCAAACTTTCCAACGAGGAAGTTATTGTTAAATGTATCCATGGTGGCGTAGGTGCCATCAATGAATCAGATGTATCCTTGGCAGGTGCATCAAATGCCATCATCATCGGCTTTAATGTTAAGACCGATCCCGTGGCAAAGGCTACAGCAGACCAAGAAGGCGTAGATATCAGACTTTACAGAGTCATCTATCAGGCTATCGAAGATATCGAAGCAGCCATGAAGGGTATGCTTGATCCCGTATTTGAAGAAAAAGTTATCGGACACGCAGAAATTCGTCAGATATTCAAGGCATCCGCAATCGGTAATATTGCCGGTTCATATGTACTTGACGGTATCTTCCAGAAGAACTGCAAGGTTCGTATTAACCGTGGCGACGAAACAGTATATGAAGGTTCTCTTGCTTCACTTAAGCGTTTCAAGGACGATGTTAAGGAAGTAAAGGCAGGCTTCGAGTGCGGTCTTGTATTTGACGGCTTTGATAAGTTTGAAGAACTTGATACTGTAGAAGCTTACATTATGGTAGAGGTTCCCAGATAGGATGAGAAAAAACAGTATAAAGAATATTCGTATAAATGAGGAAGTTTACAGGGAACTTGCCATGATTATACGAGGTGAAATAAAGGATCCCCGCATCAGCCCCCTTACAAGTGTTGTAGCTGTTGAGGTGGCACCGGACTTAAAGACCTGCAAGGCGTATATAAGCGTTCTTGGAGATGATGAGGCCAGAAAGTCCACATATCAGGGACTTAAGAGTGCGGAAGGGTTTATTAAAAATCAGCTTGCAAAAAGAATTAACTTAAGAAATACACCTTCTATTACCTTTGTAATGGATAATTCTATTGAATACGGTGTTAACATGTCTAAGCTTATAGAGGATGTAAACAATTCAAATGGTGAATCTAAGTAAAGAACTTGAAGCAGCAAAGACTATAGGAATAAGCGGGCACATTCATCCTGACGGTGACTGTGTCGGCTCTACTATGGCGCTTTTCATGTACATAAAGAAGACAAGACCTGAGGCAGATGTACATATCTATCTTGAAAAGCCTTCAGACATTTTCTCCTGCATAAAGGATGTGGACTGTATAGAGGATGCAGCCCTTTGCGATATTGATTTTGATGTTTTCTTTGCGCTTGATTGCGGAAAGGAGCGTTTGGGAGAGGCTGAAAAGCTTTTTGACAGAGCAAAATGTACCATAAACATTGACCATCATGTTTCAAATCCCGGAACAGGAGATTACAATTACATTGTTTCGGATGCCTCAAGTGCCAGCGAACTGGTATATGATTTAATGGATCCCGACAATATTGACAGCGATATTGCAAAGGCCTTATATATCGGCATTATTCATGACTGCGGAGTTTTTCAGTATTCAAATACTTCTCCGAAGACTTTGTGCGTGGCTGCAAAGCTTATTGAGTTTGGCTTTGATTTCCCAAGACTTATTGAGGAAACCTTTTATGAGAAGACCTATGAACAGACCAAAATCATGGGTCATGTAATAGACAACAGCAGATTATACTTAAACGGCCTTGTTGCTGCCGGCGTTGCAACTAAGGAACTTTGCAAAGAGTATAATGTCAGCCCTAAGGAGTTAGACGGAATAGTAAACCAGCTTAGAAACATTAAGGGCGTTGACGTGGCAGTATTTTTGTATGAGCTTCCCACCGGAGAGTTTAAGGTTAGTTTAAGATCCTGCGGCCTGGTTGATGTAAGCAGAATTTCCGGAAAGTTTGGCGGTGGTGGTCATGTGAGAGCTGCCGGATGTACACTTTCAGGAACACCTGATGAAATAATTGAAAAAATAGTTGCTTCCATTGAAGCATCACTTGAGGGATAAGCTCATTGATAAACGGAATGATAAATGTATACAAGGAAAAGGGATTTACTTCTTTTGACGTTTGTGCAGTGGTTCGCGGAATTTACGGTCAGCGTAAGGTTGGCCATACCGGAACCCTTGATCCAAACGCAGAGGGTGTACTTCCTGTTTGCCTTGGCAATGCGACTAAATTGTGCGACATGCTTAAAGATAAGAAAAAAGAGTATGTCGCTACTTTTGTATTAGGGAAAAGAACAGACACACTTGATATCTGGGGCACAGTACTGGAGGAAAAGGAGCCGACTGTTTCAGAGGAAAATCTGATTGAAGCTATCATGTCCTTTGAAGGCGGCTATGAGCAGCTTCCGCCCATGTATTCTGCAAAGAAGATAAACGGCAAAAGGCTTTACGACCTTGCCCGTCAGGGACGTGAAGTGGAGAGAATGCCGGTTTTTGTTGAAATTGAAAAGATTACCATAGAAAAACTTGAATATCCATATGTGACAATCAGAGTTGCCTGTGGAAAGGGTACCTACATAAGAAGTCTTTGTGAAGATATAGCGGGGAAGGTAGGAGAGCTTGCATGCATGACTGCCCTTAAGCGCACCAGGGTGTGCGATTTTACCGATGATAAGGCCTTTACTCTTGATGAACTTACTAAACTTAAGAATGCCGGAACCCTTCTTTCAACGGTTACGCCCACGGATTTTGTTTTCATGGATTGTCAGGAAGCCCATGTAAAGAAGGACTTCAGAAAGTATATTGATAACGGTAACAAGCTTTCATTTTCTATGATTGATAAAAAAATAGTCCTATCTGACGGTGAAATCGTCAGAATTTATAATGACGAGAATGTATTTTGTGGTATATATTCATATGTGAAGGCTGAAAATATACTTAAACCTTATAAAATGTTTATTGGTGAATAGATGGTTATAATTGACGGACTGTCAGAAATTGAATATGAAGGCGGTACCCGCGTGGTTATCGGCAAGTTTGACGGTATTCATGCAGGCCATAAGAAACTGATTCATATGATAACCGATAAGCATGACAATCTTAAATCTGTTGTTTTTACTTTTTCGTATGATTCAAAGCTCTTTAGCGGTAAAGCAGAACAGATTTATAACGCTGAGGAAAGAAGAAAACGTTTCAGTGAGTTAGGCATAGATTATCTTGTGGAATATCTGCTTGATGAAAAGGCCGCTAAAATGGAACCGGAAGACTTTGCAAGAATTCTTTTGAAGGATAGACTTCATGCAAAGGAAATAGTATGTGGTCCGGACCTGTCATTTGGCTATAAAGGCAGGGGAAACGTTGAACTTCTAAAGAGTATGGAGAAGGACCTTGGAATAAAGGTATGTGTAGTTGAGAAGGTTAAATATCAAGGGGAAGATATTTCATCCACTCGGATCAGGAATGCAATTCTTAGAGGCGATTTGTTAAATGCCGAAAACATGTTGAGAGGTTAACGATGGAATTTTCTATTATTTTGACTCTGCTTGGCGGACTTGGATTGTTCTTATACGGTATGCGTGTAATGAGCGACAGTATAGAGGCCTTTGCGGGAGCGAGACTGCGTGGAATTTTGGAAAAACTTACTACCAACAGATTTATGGGAATCCTGGTAGGTTTGATTTTTACCGCAACTATTCAATCATCATCCGCCTGTACGGTAATGGTTGTCAGCTTTGTTAACTCAGAGCTTATGAATCTTACTCAGGCTGCGGGTGTTATCTTTGGTTCTAATATCGGTACTACAGTTACCGCACTTTTGGTTTCCTTTAAGCTTGAGAAGGTTGCACCTCTTATTCTTTTTTCCGGTGTTGCCATCGTAATGTTCTGTAAGAAATCAAATATAAAGAAATTTGCCGAAATTATAATCGGATTCGGTGTTTTGTTCATGGGACTCAGTGCAATGTCTGCATCAATGGGAACCATGAAGGAAAGTGAAGCCGTTCTTAATCTTTTTTCAAGTCTTAAGAATCCTCTGGTGGCAGTTTTACTGGGGCTTGTTATTACAGCTGTTGTGCAAAGTTCATCAGTTGTGGTTTCCATCATGGTACTGCTTGCAAATCAGGGACTTATGGGACTGGATATCTGTATGTATATTACCCTTGGTTCCAACATAGGTGCATGTACTTCAGCAGTTTTAGCTTCCTTAAACGGTAAGAAGGATGCAAAGCGTGCCGCTGCAATTCATGTTCTGTTTAATATAATCGGTACTATTGTAATGTATATTGCATTTGCTATTAATGTGGATGCTTTTGTTGCTGTAATGAGCAAACTTGCCGGTGCTGATGCCGGTCGTGTAGTTGCATTCTCACACCTTTTCATCAAGGTTATTCAGGTTATTATAATGACTCCTTTCATAGGTCCCATTGTAAAACTCACAAAGCTTGTAATTCCGGGCGAAGAGAAGAGTGTTGGCTACAGGGAAAACTTCAAGCTTCAGTTTATCGGAGACCATGTTGTGCTTAACCCCGCAACAGCCGTTGTAGAAGTTATTCATGAAGTTGATCGTATGGCAAGCCTTGCAACCGAGAACTTAAATCGTGCAATGAATGCCCTGATTACACTTGATACAGATGATATTGAAGAGGTTTACAAGGTTGAGGAAAATATAAACTTCCTTAATCATGCTATTACTAATTATCTTGTTAAGATTAACCAGACAACCCTTCCCATTGAGGACTTAAATTCAATCGGCGGTCTTTTCCATGTGGTAAATGATATCGAGCGTATCGGTGACCATGCAGAGAATATTGCAGATGCTGCAAGACAGAGACTTGCTACAGGCGTTACAATCTCCAAGGAAGCTCAGAAAGAACTGGGTGAGATGCTTGATATGGTTAACGAGCTTCTTCGTCTTTCGACAGAAACCTTCAAGACCGGCCTTGATACACATCTTGAAAAGATTACCGCTCTTGAGGAAGCTGTAGATGAAAAGGAGCGCGAACTTCAGGCAAATCACGTTGCAAGACTTACCCGCAACGAATGTACTCCCGAAGCCGGTATGATTTTCTCCGATATTGCATCAGGCCTTGAGAGAATCGGTGATCACTCCACAAATATTGCCTACTCAATTCTGAAATACGAGAAGGATGAGTAATAAATAAATAAATGGATAAAATATAAACCTGCATTCTATTTTTTGAATGCAGGTTTTTTTGCGCTGTTTTAAGTAGTGATCGTGTTTTTGCCTAATTGTTCAAAGAATAATGCAGTTAATCCTGAAATGCTCAGTAAATAAACAGTTGAGCGCTTTTTGTTGACTTTGTCAGAAAAATCATTAAAAATATATTTTATAATAGACTACGAATATGAGAGGGGAGAGTAGTATATGAAAAAGAAAGTATTAAGTTTATTGCTTGCATTTGTCATGATATTTGTGACTTTTTCAAGCGGTTCGTATGCAGCAGGAGCAAACTTGAACAATCCGGGCAGGAAAATGGGACACCGCGATATCAGTTATCGTGCAGGCTCGCCATTTGACAATAAGTCCGCATCTTCTGAGTTGCTTTTGGCTGAAAAAGGAGTAATCCCCGGCAAGTACAGTTCTGTAACTGCAGGTAAGATTTCTCCCGTCAAGGATCAGAATCCTGATGGAACATGTTGGGCATTCTCAGCAACCTCAGCCTGCGAGGGTGGCTATACCAGAGCTACCAATAATGTTGAATCATTTTCCGTAATTCAGCTCGTTAATTATTTTTACAACACCAAGATTGATCCTCTTGGAAATGCTTCAAATGATGTTACCAGGAACATGACAGATACCAAACTTGAACAGGGTGGAAACAGTCTGTTAACTATGTGGGGGCTGGCAAGCTGGACCAATGGCGCTTTGTGGGATGTTCTTCCTTACACAACAGCTAACAGAAATGCTGTTCTAAAGAATTCACTTAATAACAGCTATGCAAATGATTATGATATTGCACATCTTCAGAATGTAAGAATATATCCTTACAGCACAGCTTCAGCAAATATGAATGCCATCAAGGAAGCTATTATGGAATATGGTGCACTTGCAATGTCATATTATCATGATAACAACAGTTACAATCCCACCTACGGAACCTATTACACAAAGCTTAGAAGTTCAAATCACGCTGTAAGTGTTGTTGGCTGGAATGATAACTTCCCTTCAAGCTACTTTGGCAAAAAGGGGCCTGCAGGAAATGGTGCGTGGCTTGTTAAAAACAGCTGGAACACTGACTGGGGTACCGATGGTGATGCGGAATATACCAACAGTTTCAATGGCTCAAATGGCGGATATTTCTGGATTTCATACTATGATGCATCCATTGCCTACGCAAGCAACTGGATGGCTTTCGACTTCCAGCCTAAGGATAATTATCAGTACAATTATCAGTACGATGGGGCCTGCGGTGCCGAAGAAGCAGCTGTATCAATGGGTTCCAAGACAGCAGCTGTTTATAAGGTTGCGGGTCTTACCTCAAATGCTGAAAATATTAAGGCATTCGGTGTCGGTGTTTCTTCAACCAATATGTCCGGTACCGCATATTTATACAAGAATGTAACCGATGGCAAGCCTGAATCAGGCACTTTGGTAACCAGCGTTCCCTTTGCTACAACCTATGCAGGTTACTATACTTTTAATTTCCCCACAGCAGCAAGGGTTGATAAGGGCGAAAATTTCAGTGTAGTAATCAAATGGAATACATCCGGTAACATTTTTGTTGACAAGACAACCTCTTATAACTGGATTTCATTCACTGCAAATACAACAAATGATAAGACATATTCAATTTCTTCTACGGGTTCGGTCAGCAGAAACTCAGCTTACACAGCTCGTTTGAAGGCTTTCTCGGTAGATGCAACCGGTAGTGTGGCTCCCGTAGATCCGCCCAAGGCTACATATACCGTAACATATGATGCTAATGGGGGAACTAAGGCTCCTGCACAGCAGACTAAGACAGAAGGAGAGTCCTTGACTCTTTCATCACAGATTCCGGAAAAAGAAGGCTATTTATTTAAGGGCTGGGCAGTATCTGCAACCGGTAATGTTGTTTATAACCCCGGTGCTACATATACTCAGGACGCCGATGTAACACTCTATGCAGTATGGGAAAAGAATCAGCCTGTAATTGAAAAATCCGTAGATGTTAAAGTTTCAGTTACTTCGGCAACAACGGGAAAGAACAAGAAGGCCGTGACAACCTACACGGCTAAGATTACTGCAGTACCTTCAAATACTACAGTAAAGACAGTTCAGTATTCGCTTAACGGCGGAAGCGCCTGGGTCACAGGAACAAGCTTCTCGTCAACTACTGAACCTGCTGCATTCAATATCAGGGTAACCGATGCAGATGGAGACATATACAATTACACCTATAGCAATGGTCAGGTAATAAAGAACTAATAAATAGGGGGCCGTGAAAAATGATATCATTTTTCACCGCCCCTCTGTTTTTTTGACTCAAAAAGATCAGTGGCTGTTAAGCATTTGGTAGTAGAAGCCTTTCTTTTCAAGAAGTGCTTCGTGATTACCCTGTTCTATGATGTTACCGTCCTTCATAACAAGGATTAAATCTGCATTACGTATGGTAGAAAGTCTGTGGGCAACAATGAAGCTTGTACGGCCTTCCATAAGGGTTTGGAAGGCTTCCGTAATACGGATTTCAGTTCTGGTATCGATGGATGATGTTGCTTCATCCAAAATCAGTATCGGAGGTATTGCAAGCATCAGTCTTGCTATACAAAGAAGCTGCTTCTGACCTGCGGAGAGGTTACCGCTTCCCTCGGTTATAATCGTATCATAGCCATTCTCAAGTCGTGATATAAAGCTGTGGGCATGGCTCTTTTTTGCGGCTTCGACGATTTCTTCCCTTGTGGCACCGGGCTTTCCGTAGGAGATGTTCTCAGCAATTGTGCCGGTCTTTAACCAGGTCTCCTGGAGAACCATTCCGATGTTGCTTCTAAGTACTGATTTTTTTATTGAATCGGAGCGGGCACCGTCAAAAAGGATCTCGCCTGCATCCGGTTCAAAGAATCTCATTAAGAGATTAATGAAGGTGGTTTTTCCGCAACCGGTGGGTCCAACTATGGCGATGTGGCTGCCTTTGTCAACATGAAAGCTTATATCATACAAAAGCTTTTTTGACTTGTCATAGCTAAAGGAAAGATTCTTTATGTCTATGTCGCCGGAAAGTTTAGTAACAGTTGATTCTTCGGTAAGTAAATCAACACTGTCGGAAGCGTCCATGAATTCAAATATTCTTCCTGCACAGGCAACTGCATTCTGGAATTCTGTAAATACAGCCGATATTTCATTAAAGGGCTTTGTATATTGGCTTGCGTAGCTTAAGAAACAGGAAAGGGTACCGATTGTAATCTTATTAATTCCCGGAAGTCCGAGGAAACCGCCCAAAATACCGACACCTGCATAAACAAGACCGTTAACGAATCGTGTGGAGGGGTTGGTGATTGAACTAAAGAACAGGGCCTTAAGATTTATTTTTGAGTAGGCATCGTTCTTTTCCTTAAACTTGTCTGTTTCAATGTCTTCGGCGCCAAAGGCCTTTATTAAGCGAACAGCGCTTACGGTTTCATTTATATATGATGTAAGATTTCCCTGAAGTGCCGCCTGCTCCTTAAAATACTTATATGTTCTTTTTGATATAAAGGAAGCAACAAACAGCGATACGGGAGTCAGAAGAATAACCACGAGAGCCATCCATACATTTATGCTTAACATGAACACTAAGGTGGCAAGTATGGTCAAAACACCCGTAAAAAGCTGTGAAAAGCCAAGCAGTAAACCATCGGAAAGTCTTTCAACATCTGAAATAATGCGGCTTAAAATGTCCCCGTGGCCCATGGAATCCAGGGTGGAGACGGGTACTTTGTGTATTTTTTCAAAAAGCTGTTTTCTTAATCCTTCAACAATCTTAAAGGTAATCCTGTTGTTTATAAGTGTCATAAGCCAGGTGGAAATACCATTCACCAAAAGCATAATAAGGAAGAAGGTGAGTATTTTCTTTATGGCGGGCATGGACACAAGGCCTTTGCCTATCATTTCATCAATGGCATTACCTGTAAGTACGGGCATGTACAAAGAAGAGAACACACCGGCCATTGCAAGAAGGAGTGACAAAATAATACCGAAAAGATGAGGCTTAACAAGCTTTAGAATTCTTTTGTAGATTTCTTTGTTCTTCATAATGTTTCCTCCTCATTCTTTTCCTGGGATGCACAGATTTCACGGTAAACCTGAGAGGTTTTTAAGAGCTCTTCGTGGGTTCCCACACTGTCAAGACGACCGTCATCCAAAACGATTATTTTGTCCGCATCCTTTATTGAGATTATTCGCTGGGAAATAATGAATACGGTATTGTTTAATTCCTTAAGGTTCTTACGAAGGGTTGCATCTGTTGCGTAGTCAAGAGCACTTGAGGAATCATCAAGAACCAGTACGGGAGCCTTTCTTACAAGTGCTCTTGCGATTGTAAGTCTCTGTCTTTGTCCGCCGGAAAGATTTGCGCCTCCTTCGCGGATTTCAAAATCAAGACCTTTTCCCTTTGCCGAAACAACATTTTCCGATACTGAAAGTCTTACTGCCTCATTGCAATCCTCATCGGTGGCAAGGGGATTTGCCAAAAGGAGATTTTCCTTAAGGGTTCCGCTGAAAAGCTGGGCTTTCTGCGGAACTATGGAGAAGATTTTTCTTAACGAAGAAACCGTTATATCTCTTATGTCTGTACCGTTATATCTGATTGCTCCGCTGCTTACATCGAAAAATCTCATAAGAAGGTTTGCAAGGGTGGATTTACCTGAGCCGGTACCACCGATGATACCTACGGTTTCATTTTTCTTTACCGTGAAGCTTATGTTATTTAAGGAAGAATCGCCGGCGCCGGGATAGGAGAAGGATACGTTGTCAAATTCTATGAAGGGCTCTGTATCGGAAAGCGTATCAGCTTCTTTGGTGCCTTCATCCTTAAGAGCATTTTCTATGCCCATGGTATCGGAAATTCTGGAAGCACTGGCAAGGGCCTTATTAATAGTAATGAAAAGGTTTGCTAATTTAACCAGTTCCACAAGAATCTGGGACATGTAGTTTACAAGGGCATACACCTGACCGCTGGTAAGGACGCCTTCATTTACAAGGGAGGCACCGTTTGCGATAAGTATAAGCATGGCCACATTTACAATAATCAGTGTGATGGGATTTAAAAGAGTGGAAATTCTTGAGGTAACCATGGAAAGGTTATACATTTTTGTATTTTCCTCATTGAATTCTTCTTTTTCCGAATCACTTCTTGAAAAGGCTCTTACAACTCTTGAACCGGTGAGATTTTCTCTGATATGGCCGGTAAGTGAGTCAAGGGATTTCTGAATCCTTTTGTACATAGGAATTGTGACTAATGTTATTGCAAATACAGCCACAAAAAGAACAGGAATAACAATGACAAAAATAATGGCGACTTTTACATTTATTGTAAAGGCCATAATCATGGCACCAAAAACGATGAAGGGTGATCTTAAGAATAGTCTTAATACCATGTTTACACCGTTTTGTACCGTGTTTATATCATTGGTCATTCTGGTTATGAGAGAAGAGGTGCCCACGGAATCAATGTTTTCGTAGGAAAAACCAAGAATTCTTTCATAAAGGGAGGCTCTGACACCATTTGCAAAGCCAATTGCCGCTCTGGCGGCAAAAAACTGTGCTATTAAAGCACAGATAAGACCAATCAGACCGAGAGCCACAAGGATTATGCCGGAACGGACAATAACCGATGGATTGTTACCTTTGATACCTTCATCAATTATGCTTTTCATTACCAGAGGAACAAAAAGTTCGAACAGTGCCTCAAGCATTTTGAAAGAAGGTGCAATAATACATTCCTTTTTATAAGGGGAAAGATATTTAAGCAGCTTTTTCATAATTACTCCTTTTTTATTTGCTATATACAAGATAGCATAATATGACGAAAAATCCTACTTTTAGGTCATTAGTTTTTATCCAATCTCTTCTTTACTAAAGGGATAAACAATTATATAATATTTAGGAATTTGCTGATAATGGGCAAATATTATAATTAATGTATTTTAGGAGTGGTGTTATGAAAAAACTTGAGGATTATGTAAGAAGCATTCCGGATTTTC
Source organism: Lachnospiraceae bacterium (assembly GCA_045598365.1). GTDB lineage: Bacteria > Bacillota > Clostridia > Lachnospirales > Lachnospiraceae > UBA1258. Next base: position 40,991 of record JAZLLV010000028.1, on the reverse strand, counting down.
CCGAACCCGGCATTATTTTCAGAGATATTACAAGCGTACTTCAGGACGCTGACGGTTTACAGCTTGCAATCAATACTATCCAGGATCTTGTTAAGGACGTGGATTTTGATGTGGTTGTAGGTCCTGAATCAAGAGGTTTCATTTTTGGTACCCCTATCGCTTATATTAATAAAAAGCCTTTTATCCTTATCAGAAAGAAGGGCAAGCTTCCCTGTGAAACAGTTTCCAAGGAGTATGCTCTTGAGTATGGCACAGCAATCATCGAAATCCATAAGGATGCCATTAAGAAGGGACAGAAGGTTCTTATCGTTGACGACCTTATTGCTACCGGCGGAACCACACAGGCCATGATCGAGCTTATCGAGTCTCTTGGCGGAGAAGTAACAGGTGTGGCAGTGCTTATGGAGCTTGCAGGTCTTGAAGGAAAGAAACTTTTGGGAGATGTTCCGCTCTTTGCAGCAATTACCTATCCCGGAAAATAAATCATATCGAGGCTTTTCTCAATGGAATCTGATACAAAGATTAGCGAGGAAAAATTAAAGACCGAAGAAACCAAAGATGTTGAATATGTCATTGATGACGGACGTATTGAGGCACTTGGCGAAAACATAAGTCCTGAAGATTTGTTTAAGGACCTTATTAGCCGTGTGCAAAAATACCATCCAAGCGATGATTATTCCATGATTGAAAAGGCATATAAGATTGCGGATGAAGCTCATCACGATCAGGTGCGAAAGTCCGGTGAGCCCTATATCATTCATCCTTTGTATGTTTCAATTATTTTGGCGGATTTAGAGCTTGATAAAGAGACAATCTGCGCAGGTATTCTACACGATGTTGTGGAGGATACCATTCTTACCAAAGAAGAAATAGAAAAGGAATTCGGTCCTGATGTGGCACTTTTGGTTGATGGTGTTACAAAACTCAAACATTTTCAGTTAAACGGTACGGATTCTCCGACTAACCAGGATAAAGAAAAGCTTGAAATCCAGGCAGAAAATCTTAGAAAGATGTTTCTTGCCATGGCAAAGGATATAAGAGTAATTCTTATAAAACTTGCGGACAGACTTCACAATATGAGAACCCTTGGTCATATGCCGCCTGAAAAACAGCAGCGTATAGCAAGGGAAACTCTGGATATTTACTCACCCATCGCTGACAGACTCGGAATTTCGCGTATTAAGGTTGAACTTGATGACCTTTCCTTAAAATACCTTGAGCCCGAAGCCTATAAGGAACTTACAAGACTCATTGCGGTAAGAAAAAGCGAAAGAGAAAAGTATATCCAGAAAATTGTTAACGAAGTCAGCTCCCATATTATCAATGCCGGCATCGAAGCAAAGATTGACGGCCGAGTAAAACACTTCTTCAGCATATATAAAAAGATGGTTAATCAGAACAAAACCATCGATCAGATATACGATCTTTTTGCAGTTCGAATCATTGTAAAGAATGTTCGTGACTGCTATGCGGCATTGGGCGTTATTCATGAGATATATAAACCCATACCCGGACGATTCAAAGATTATATCGCAATGCCTAAGGCAAATATGTATCAGTCTCTTCATACAACACTTATCGGCTCCTTCGGACAGCCCTTCGAAATTCAGATAAGAACGGAAGAGATGCACAAAGAGGCCGAATATGGTATTGCGGCCCACTGGAAGTATAAGGACGCATCCGACGGAAAGCATGTGCCGACTCAGGAAGCAGAAAAGCTTTCCTGGCTTCGTCAGATTCTTGAATGGCAGAAGGACATGGCCGATAATACGGAGTTTATGTCCCTTATTAAGTCGGACCTTGACCTTTTCAGCGATTCGGTATACTGTTTTACACCTACCGGAGATGTAAAGACATTACCCGCAGGCAGTACCCCCATCGATTTTGCTTACAGCATCCATTCCGCTGTAGGTAATAAAATGGTGGGAGCCCGCGTTAACGGTCAGCTCGTAACCATCGACTATGTAATCAATAACGGTGACAGAGTAGAAATTATCACCAGTCAGAACTCAAAGGGCCCCAGCCGTGACTGGCTTTCAATTGTAAAGTCCACACAGGCAAAAAATAAGATTACACAATGGTTTAAGGCTGAATATAAGGAAGACAATATCAGCAAGGGTAAGGATATGTTTATGGCCTTTTGTAAGGCCCATACCGTAAACCCTTCGGATATACTCATAACTCCTTATATGGATTTCATAATGCATAAGTACGGTTTCCACGACTGGGATTCCGCTTATGCTGCAATCGGCCACGGAGGACTTAAGGAAGGCACCATTATCAATAAGATGGTGGAACTTCTCGAATTAGACCGTAAGAAGAATATGTCCGACGCCGAAATAGAAGAATCCATTAATGACGCCGGCAAAATGCGTCCCAAGGAGCATGTGGGCAAAAGCGGTATTGTGGTTAAGGGAATTGACGATGTGGCAGTTCGTTTCTCAAAGTGCTGTTCACCTGTTCCCGGCGATGAAATCGTTGGCTTTGTAACAAGAGGCCGAGGCATTTCCATACACAGAACCGACTGTATAAATGTTATTTCTCTTCCTGAGATAGAGAGAGTCAGAATAATTGATGCTGAGTGGCAGGGCAGCGAACAGATAAGCGGAAAATATCCTGCGGAAATTCGTATATTCGCCACCAACAGAACAGGACTCCTTGCGGATATCTCAAGAGCACTTACAGAGAAAAACATCAGTATTATTTCCCTTAATACCAGGGTGAACAAGCAGGGACTTGCCACCATGAACATTTCTTTTGAAATTGAGGGAAGAGACGCTCTTACACACATTGTTGAGAAAATTCGTGCCATTGAGAGCGTTGTTGACATAGAAAGGACAAGAGGCTGATGGGCAACATTAAAATCGGAAAAATAACACTTGGTATGTATCAGACAAACTGTTATTTCCTTTACAAAGAAGGCTCGAAGGATGTAATAGTTGTGGATCCTGCGGATTCAGGCGACTATTTATATGACAAGCTTTACGAAAATGGATTTATTGTGAAGGCTATTTTACTTACCCATGGCCATTTCGATCATATTTACGGTGTTAAAGCTCTTAAAAGAAAGAGCGAAGCAAAGGTTTATGCCCTTGATAAGGAAGAAAAGCTTCTTTCAGATGTTAAGCTTAACTGTTCAATGTCTGTAGGAAGAGGAGAGATGATTGTTCCCGATGAACTCTTAAGAGATAAGGACAAGCTCACTCTTTGTGATATGACTTTTGAAGTTATTGCAACCCCCGGTCATACTGCGGGAAGCGCCTGCTTTTATTTTGAAGAGGCAGGAATATTAGTGGCAGGAGACACACTTTTCTGTGAGAGCATAGGTCGTTCAGATCTTCCCACAGGAAACGGAAGGCAGCTTATTGAGTCGATTAAGGAAAGACTGCTTGTTCTTGATGACAGCGTAAGAGTTTATCCCGGACACGGTGAATCCACCACAATCGGAAATGAAAGAACATATAATCCGTTTTTAGATTGATATTATGGTTTTTGTACTTATAAACGAAAGCAAATTTGAATATGACATTCATTCTCTTGTAAAGGCATTTTACGAAGAGGAGGAAGTTAAGGTTTCTTTGGACAGGAATTTGTATGAAGAAGAAACCTCGATTTTTTATGAGGTAGAGTTTCTTGGTAATTCAATCAGATTTTTTGATTTGAAGGGACAGCTCCTGGGAGAATGCTTTCTTTCTGAAGGAAGAGAAAAGTCCGAAGAAAAAAACGCTCTTAAAAGACTTATTTATTCCTCATTAAGTAAAGTTCTTAATAAAACACTTGCATGGGGAGACCTTACAGGCATAAGACCCACTAAAATTCCGAGGAAAATGCTTGATGAGGGAAAGTCTGATGCGGACATCCTTCGCTATATGAAGGATACTTATTATATAAGCGATGAGAAGGCTAAGTTATCCATTGATATAGCAAAGAGGGAGATAGAAATCATAAAGCCCCTTCACAAAAAGGGATATTCTATTTATATCGGAATTCCTTTTTGCCCCACTACCTGCCTTTACTGTTCCTTTACTTCAAATCCCATATCCATGTGGAAGGACAGAGTTTCGGCTTATTTGTCGGCTCTTGAAAAGGAAATTGAGTTTACAAAGAACGCAAGATCAGGTCAGACTGTTGATACCATATACATTGGCGGCGGCACACCTACAACCCTTGAAGCTTTCGAACTTGAAAGGCTTTTATCCACTCTTTCCAAACATTTCGACCTTGAAAACCTTTTGGAATTTACCGTGGAGGCGGGAAGAGCCGATTCCATTTCCATTGATAAATTGAAGGTTCTTAAGAAATATCATGTAAGCAGAATCAGTGTAAATCCTCAGACCATGAATCAGGCTACTCTTGATTTTATCGGAAGACGACATTCGGTCAGTGACGTGGAAAGGGCATTTTACGATGCCAGAAGTCTTGCTTTTGACAATATAAACATGGATATTATCCTTGGACTTCCCGGGGAAGGTGAAAAAGAAGTCACTGAAACGGTTGAAAGAATCAAACTTCTAAAGCCCGATTCATTTACCGTCCATTCCCTTGCGGTTAAGAGAGGCTCAAGACTTTATGAGCGCATAGTTGAAAAGGGTTATACCACAATGATTAATACGGAAGCCACCATGAAAATTGCTGCAGACGGGGCAGCGGCTATGGATATGAAGCCCTATTACCTCTACAGACAGAAAAACATGGCAGGCAATTTTGAAAATACGGGTTATGCAAGAGAAGGCGCATACGGTATTTATAACATCCTTATTATGGAGGAACTTGAGCCTATTGTGGCAATGGGCCCCGGTAGCGTTTCAAAGGTCATAAGTAAGGGTGGAAAACTTGTAAGAAGCGATAATGTTAAAGATGTTTCTTTGTACATTTCAGAAATTGATGAAATGTTAAGGCGCAAAGAAGAATTGTTTTCACTTGAATAAAATGAAAGGTTAATATATTATGGCACTTGTTAAAAAGCCGGTTACCGGCATGAAGGAAATTTTACCAAAGGAAATGGTCATCCGTGACTATGTTCAGCGCGTTATTAAGGAAACCTATGCAACCTTTGGTTTTACATCAATTGAAACTCCCTGCCTTGAGGACATTAGAAATCTTTGTTCAAAGCAGGGCGGTGAAAATGAAAAACTCATTTTTAAGGTTTTAAAAAGAGGAGAGAAACTTAATCTTTCAGAGGCAAAGGAAGAAGCTGATCTTACCGACATGGGCTTAAGATACGATCTTACCGTTCCCCTTGTAAGATTTTATTCAAATAACGCCAACGATTTACCCTCGCCCTTTAAGGCACTTCAGATGGGTAATGTGTGGAGAGCTGACAGACCACAGAGAGGAAGATATCGTCAGTTTATGCAATGCGATATCGATATTCTCGGTGAGCCCTCAAACATGGCTGAAATCGAGCTTATCCTTGCAACCACCACCACGCTTGGCAATATCGGATTTAAGAACTTTGAAATTCACATTAACGAACGACGTCTCTTAAAGGCAATGGCAGGCTTTGCAGGCTTCCCCGATGAAAAATTCGATGTTGTATGCATTATCCTTGACAAGCTTGATAAGATTGGCATTGACGGTGTTAAGGCAGAACTTTTGGAGGAAGGATTTTCTGAGGAAAGCGTAAATAAATACGCCGGACTTCTTGAAAACATAACAGGAGATATTTCAGACCTTGATAAATTTGCATATACTCTTGAAGGATTTCTGGATGCTTCCGTTGTTTCAAGTCTAAAAGAAATTATCGAAAGCATTGAAAAGGTTAAAAGAGCTTCCTTTAAGATGGTATTTGATCCTACCCTTGTAAGAGGAATGGGATACTATACCGGTACTATCTTTGAAATCGTTATGCCTGAACTTGGCGCAGCCTGCGGCGGTGGCGGCAGATACGATAAAATGGTCGGTAACTTTACAGGCACTGATGTACCCGCCTGCGGTTTTTCAATCGGATTTGAAAGAATAGTTCTTCTTCTTATGGAGAGTGGCTTTGAAATTCCCGGAAGCAGGGAAAAGATTGCTTATCTTGTGGAAAAGGATATGCCAAGAGACAGATATGCAGAAGTACTTGATAAGGCAATGAAGGAAAGAGAACTTGGGAAACAGGTTCTTGTTACCAAAATGAATAAAAACAAAAAATTCCAGAAGGAACAGCTTTCCATGGAGGGCTACACATCCTTCGAAGAATTTTACAATAATCCTTTATAGGATTTGGAGGAGATATTTTGGATACCCCCAGTGTCATAGAACTGATAGTTATTTTTGTGCTTTTAATTCTTTCAGGGTTCTTTTCATCCGCCGAAACCGCTTTGTCCTCCGTAAGCAGGATTAAGCTTCGCTCAATGGTGGAGGAGGGAAGGAAGCACGCAAAAACCTTAAGTCGTGTGTGTGATAATTTCGACAGAGTAATCACCACAATACTTATTGGCAACAATATAGTAAATCTTAGCGCATCGGCCCTTGCAACCACGTTTACAATACGTGTTTTCGGAAATGTATATATATCGCTTGCAACCGGCATACTGACATTTTTAGTATTGATATTCGGTGAAATAGTGCCTAAAACCTGGGCAAGAAGAAACTGCGAAAGCCTATCGCTTTTTATTGCACCCACCATAAGATTTATTATGATAGTTCTTTTTCCTATAGTATTCATAGTGGAAAAGGTTGCTAAGTTTTTCCTTATCATACTTAAACAGGATAAGGATTCATCCGGTACCATAACGGAAAACGAATTAAGAACCTATGTGGATGTTTCCCATGAGGACGGCGTAATTGAATCCGATGAAAAGAAGATTATTAATAATCTTTTTGATTTCAGTGATTCGGTTGCAAAGGATGTAATGATTCCACGTATCGATATGATAAGCATTCCGGATAATGCAACATACAGAGAGGTCATGAAGGTCTTTAGGGAGACCATGTACACAAGACTTCCTGTTTTCCATGAGGAAAAGGATAATATCGTAGGCTTTATTAATATAAAGGATTTGATAAGACTTAAGAATCCTGCAACATTTCTTGTGACCAAATTCAAGAGAGAAGCCTATTACACCTATGAGTATAAAAAGACCAACGACCTTCTTATCGAAATGCGAGACCTTGCAATGAACCTTGCTTTCGTGTTAAATGAATATGGTGAGACCGTTGGTATGATCACAATGGAAGACCTTCTTGAGGAAATCGTGGGTCAGCTTCGTGACGAGTATGATGAGGACGAAGACGAGCTTATTAAGGAAACCGAAGAAGGCTACCTTATCGAGGCAAGAGTCAGCTTAGAAGACATAAATGATGAACTTGGAACCGATTTCACCTCCGAAGATTACGACAGTATCGGTGGTCTGGTTCTTGACATGTTAGACCGAATACCTGAGGATAAAGAAACCGTAACACTTGAAGACGGCACAGTTTTAAGAGTTGAGGGCATTCGAATGAACAGAATTGTTAAAGTGCTTGTTACGCTTCCAAAAAGAGAAGAAACAGAAGCGGAAGAAATATAATTTATAAAGGAGAATGTAGTAACATGAGTAAGAAAAAAGGCATATTTACGATAGCCATCATTGTTCTTTTAACCATTTTCATCGGTTATACAGACATTTTTGGCTTCGGTGCCCAGAAGACAGCAAGTGCAGGGGAAATCAAACTCGGACTTGACCTTGCAGGCGGTGTTTCGATTACATATCAGGTTGTGGGTAATGATAATCCTTCAGATCAGGATATGAGTGATACTGTAGGAAAGCTTGAACAGCGTGTTTGGGGCTACAGTACAGAAGCAGTAGTATACAAAGAAGGAAATAATCGTATTAATATCGAAATTCCCGGTGTATATGATGCAAATTCAATTCTTCAGGAACTCGGACGTCCCGGTACTCTTTATTTTATCGAGCACATCGGTAAGGACGGACTTCCCAACTACTCTGTAGTTGATGGCGCATGGGCATTGAACCGTTCCATTGAAGACATTAAAGCAGACGGTTCAATTGTTTTAGAGGGTAACGAAGTAGCTGATGCTCAGGCCGGTTCCGTAAGAGACCAGATGGGTAATTCGGAAATCATCGTTCAGCTTACATTAACAGAGACCGGTGCGGCAGCATTTAAGGAAGCAACAACAACTGCCTATAACAGAGGTCAGGACACAATTGCTATTTTTTATGATGGTAACTTCGTAAGCGTTCCCTCGGTTAAGACTGTTATTTCCGATGGTATTGCACAGATCAGCGGACAGAAAACCTATGAGGAGGCTGAGAAGATTGCAAGTACAATCCGTATCGGCGGACTTAACCTTGAACTTGAAGAACTTCGTTCAAATGTTGTAGGTGCATCTCTTGGTCAGGACGCTATTAAGTCAAGTCTTAAGGCCGGTGTTGTTGGATTTGCGGTTGTAGTAGTATTTATGATTGCGGTTTACTATTTCCTCGGTCTTACAAGTACAATTGCTCTTGCACTTTACGCAGTTCTTGAAATTATGCTTATTAACGGTTTTGGCATTACACTTACACTTCCCGGTATTGCAGGTATTATCCTTTCAATCGGTATGGCGGTTGATGCTAACGTTATTATATTTGCCCGTTTAAGAGAAGAACTTGCGACAGGAAAGACTGTTGAATCAGCTATTAAGGTTGCATACTCAAAGGCTATGAGCGCTATTCTCGACGGTAACATTACTACACTTATTGCAGCTGCAGTATTATGGATTATGGGTTCAGGACCTATTGTAGGCTTCGCACAGACACTTGCACTTGGTATCTGTCTTTCAATGTTTACCGCAGTTGTTATTACAAAGAGCCTTCTTAAGGCACTTGTTGCTGTGGGCGTTAAGAGCCCCAAGCTCTTTGGTGTGGCTAAGACAAGAAAGAACATTGACTTCCTCTCAAAGAAGGGCCTTTTCTTTGGACTTTCCGGTCTTGTAATTGTAATCGGTCTTGTATTTATGCTTTTTGTAAATTCAGGCATTGCAAAGAGAGGTCATTCTCTTAACTTCAGCCTTGAGTTCTTGGGCGGAACACAGACAACAGTTCCTTTTTCACAGGACTATTCACTTGACGAAATCAACTCACTTATGGTTTCAGACATTGAAGGAATCGTTAAGGATTCTAACGTAGTAACCACAAAGGTTCAGGGTTCTAACGAAGTAATCTTTAAGACCGTAACACTTAATGCTGACCAGCGTGATGGATTAAATGATTACTTTGAAGAGAAGTTTGGTGTTGACAGAGAGACTATTAAGGCTGAGTCAATCAGTTCAACCATCAGTAAGGAATCTCAGAGAGAAACCATTATTGCTGTGGTTGTTGCATGTATCTGCATGCTTATTTATATCTGGTTCAGATTTAAGGACATCAGATTCGGTGCTTCATCAGTACTTGCACTTACACACGACGTGCTTGTAACACTTACATTCTACGCATTGGCTTATGTAAGCGTTGGTTCAACCTTCGTAGCTTGTATGCTTACCATCGTAGGTTACTCAATTAACGCAACAATCGTTATTTTTGACAGAATTCGTGAGAACCTTGCAGAGGCAGCACCCAAGACAACACTTAAGGACATTGTTAACGAGAGTATTACAACAACTCTTTCACGTAGTATATTTACCTCCCTTACAACCTTCATCATGGTTGTTGCTCTTTACATCTTCGGTGTGAGCTCAATTAAGGAATTTGCACTTCCTCTTATGGTAGGTATTATCTGCGGTACATATTCCTCAATCTGCCTTGCAGGATCCCTCTGGTTTGTATTCAGAGAAAAATTTGCTAAAAAGGAAAAGTAATATTTATGGAAAAATGGGTTGAAATACGTAGATCTGCTGACTTTTACAAAATGGCATCTGAGCACGGAATTTCACCGATTGTGGCAAGAATATTACGAAACAGAGAACTTAAAACACCTTCGGAGATAAATGCATTTTTATCTCCGGGGGAAAATGATTTTCACGACCCGACCCGCCTTCCAGGCATGGATCGGGTTGTTTTGATGTTAAAAGAAAAAATTGCCGCAAACAAAAAAATAAGAATCATAGGTGATTACGATGTGGATGGCATTTGTTCAACCTATATTCTTTATAAAGGTCTTACATATTTTGGGGCAGATGTGGACTTTGTTATTCCCCACAGAGTGGAAGATGGATACGGTATAAACCTTAAGCTTGTTAAAAATGCATATGATGCAGGTGTAGATACAATAATTACCTGTGATAACGGAATAGCCGCATCCGGACAGACCGACTACGCAAATGAACTTGGCCTTACCATGCTTATTACAGACCACCATGAAGTGCCTTATACAACGGATGAGTCAGGATGCAGGAACTATATTATCCCGAAGGCAGCTGCGGTTACCGATCCAAAATTACCGGAGTCTGAATATCCTTTTTCAGGCATTTGCGGAGCCTTTGTGGCTTTTAAGGTGATTTTTGAATATGCAAAACAGTCAGGTCTTACATCAGAACCTTCTTTTGAGGAATTAAGGCTGGAACTTCTTGAATTTGCAGCCCTTGCCACCATATGTGATGTTTGCGAGTTAAAGGATGAGAACCGTTCTCTGGTGGCTTTGGGAATGAAACTTATATCAAAAAGCAGGAACCTTGGTTTGCGTTCATTAATCCTTGCAACAGGACTTAAGGATGGACCTGTTTCACCATATCACTGTGGTTTTGTATTAGGTCCCTGCTTAAATGCCAGCGGAAGACTGGATACATCCTTAAGGGCCTTGTCATTACTCCTTGAAAAGGACGAAGAGGAAGCTCTTAAAAAGGCACAGGACTTAAAGGAACTTAATGACGAAAGAAAACTTATGACCGTAAGAGGCACGGAGCGTGCCTTTGAAATAGTGGATTCCATGGAAACACCCGACCGGGTACTGGTGGTTTTCTTACCTGATTGCCATGAAAGTCTTGCAGGAATTATTGCGGGAAAAGTAAGAGAAAAATACAATAAACCCTCTTTTGTAATAACAGAATCAGAGAGCGGATTAAAGGGCAGCGGAAGAAGCATCGATGCTTATGATATGTTTTCTGAGCTTAATAAGGTATCGGAGTACCTTACAAAGTTTGGCGGACATAAGCTTGCTGCAGGTATTTCACTTGAAAAGGATTCGCTTGAAGCCTTTAGAAAGGCTGTTAACGAAAAATGTACACTTACCGATGAAGATTTTGTGGAAACGGTAAGGGTTGATATGGAGCTTCCTTTTGCCTATGCAGACATTAATCTTGCAAGGGAATTAGGTAAGCTTGAGCCCTTTGGCGTGGGAAATGAAAGGCCTCTTTTTGCCGCAAGACATGTTACCGTTATTTCAGGACAGAGAATCGGTAAAAACAGAAATTTTGCAAAATACAAAGTGGAAAACAACGACGGTCGTATATATGACCTTATGTATTTTGGAAATCCCGACGAAATGGAGAGTTTTGTCAGAGGAATATATGATGAAAACACTGCAAAACTGCTTCATTCCGGGAACCGGGTGAATGTGGTTCTTGACATCTGTTATCAGATTGATGTTAATTCCTACAGGGGCAGAGAATCGGTTTCTCTTCAAATGAAACATTACAGATAATTAATCTTATGGTAAAATTATTATGTAATGGGGAGGAATCATGTCTGACTTTTTATATGCAAAAATAATAATCGATATTTCCCATGAAAGTGTGGACCGACCCTTTACCTATATTGTGCCGGAAAACCTTTCTGAAATTATAGAGGTTGGGTCTGTTGTTACCGTTCCTTTCGGAAAGGGTAACAATCCCAAGAAGGGAATTGTAGTAGAACTTTCAAACAGCACGGATGTATCAAAAGATAAACTTAAATATGTGCTGGATATTTCCGAAAAAGATATAAGCCTTTCCGACCAGCGAATAAGGCTTGCTGCCTGGATGAAACGTAATTACGGTTCCACAATGATTGCGGCGCTAAAAACGGTCCTTCCCGTTAAAATGAAGGTTAAGGAAAGCGTTAAAAAGACTGTGGTAAGATTAAAGCCCACAGCAGAATTTGATATTTTTATTGAATCTTTGCCTAAAAGAAATGCTTCAATGCTTCGTCTTCTTAATGCAATGAGAGAAGAAGAAGCAGTGCCTAAAAGCATACTTGATGAAAAACTTCACATAACCCCTACAGCCTATACAAAGCTTTCGGAGGGAGGCTTTATAGATATAAGGGAGGATGTTGTTTTCCGTAATACCGTTAAAATGGATGTATCAAAAGATTACGGTAAAGAATTAAGCGATGAACAGAGTGACATCGTAGACAGTATTCGGGCAGATTTTGACTTGGGAATCAACAGGACCTATCTTGTACACGGAATTACCGGAAGCGGTAAGACGGAAGTGTATATGCAGGTCATAGATGATGTTATAAAGAGGGGAATGCAGGCAATTGTTCTTATACCTGAAATATCCCTGACATACCAGACACTTATGCGCTTTTACAAGCGCTTTGGTGAAAGGGTATCCGTTATGAATTCTACTCTTTCTATGGGAGAGAAGTACGATCTTTTCAAACAGGCGGAAGAGGGAAAAATAGATATTGTAATAGGACCAAGATCCGCACTTTTCACTCCATTTAAGAAGCTTGGACTTATTGTAATCGACGAGGAGCATGAGGGAACCTACAAGAGTGAAACGGTACCTAAATATCATGCAAGAGAGACCGCAATTGAAATCGCAAGGATGAGCGGAGCCAGTGTAATACTTGGTTCGGCAACTCCTTCGGTTGAAAGCTTTTATAAGGCTAAAAGCGGCGAATATAAGCTTTTTACTCTTACCAGGAGACTTACGGGAAACACACTTCCAAAGGTTCTTGTTTCGGATTTACGAAAGGAACTTAAAGAAGGAAACCGAAGCATTTTTTCAAGGGAACTTCAGGGCCTTATTGAGGACAGACTCTTAAAAAAAGAACAGATTATGCTGTTTATAAACAGAAGAGGTCTGGCGGGCTTCATATCTTGCAGAGCCTGTGGCTTTGTAGTAAAATGTCCGCATTGTGACGTTTCCCTGTCAATGCATAAGAATAATACCATGGTTTGCCATTATTGCGGCTATACCACAAGCACTTATAAAACCTGTCCCGAGTGCGGATCCAAGTACATACTCGGCTTTAAGGCAGGCACCGAACAGGTGGAAGAGTCCATACATAAAATGTATCCCATGGCAAGAACCTTAAGAATGGATGCGGATACCACCAAAAAGAAGGAAAGCTACGAAGAAATTTTAAGTAAATTTCTTGATGGTGAAGCCGATATTCTTATCGGTACCCAGATGATAGTAAAGGGGCATGATTTTAAGAATGTTACCTTAGTGGGTGTTCTGGCGGCAGATATGTCTTTGTTTGCTTCTGACTACAAGGCTCCTGAGAAGACCTTTGATTTACTTACTCAGGCAGCGGGAAGAGCCGGAAGAGGCGAAAAGCCCGGCGATGTTGTTATTCAAACCTATCAGCCTGAACACTATGCAATTATTCATTCGGTTAATCAGGACTATGATGCTTTTTTTGACGAGGAAATCGGGTTCAGAGAATTGATGGATTATCCTCCTTCCGCCCATATGCTTTCGGTGCTTGTAATCGGTGAAAAGGAAAATGCCTGCAAAGCGCTGGCAGAAAACCTTGTAATGGGTATTCGTGACAATTTTGATATACAGGTAATCGGACCGGCTCCCGCAGCCGTATCAAAGATTAATGATATATACAGACAGGTCTTTTATATGAAGGACAGGTCCTATGACCGCCTGGTGGAGGTGAAGGACTTTTTGGAAAGCAAACTGTCTGAAAGAAAACAATTTAAGGAAAATGTATTTTTTGATTTTGATCCGCAAAGCGGAGTATAAGTTTGGAGGTTACAATGGCACTTAGAAAAATAAGAGAAATGGGTGACGAAGTACTTAACAAGGTATGTAAGGAAGTTACGGAAATTACTCCCCGCACAAAATTCCTTATTGATGACATGATAGAAACCATGTATGCAGCCGACGGTGTGGGACTTGCTGCATGTCAGGTCGGTGTTCTTAAAAGAATTGTTGTTATTGATACAACAGGTGAAGACCTCCATGTACTTATTAACCCTGTCATTCTTGAAACAAGCGGTGAGCAGGAAGGCTATGAGGGCTGTCTTAGCGTACCCGGAAAAAGTGGTGTGGTTAAGCGCCCCAATTACGTAAAGGTAAAGGCTTTTGACGAACATCTTGAGCCCTTTGTTCTTGAAGGGGAGGAACTTCTTGCAAGAGCAATCTGCCACGAAGTTGAGCATCTTGACGGACATCTTTATGTTGAAAAGGTTACAGGCGGATTAATTGATAACTCCTTACTTAATGGAGAAGAGGAAGAATAATGAAAATTGTTTTTATGGGTACTCCGGAATTTGCGATGACCATATTGAAGGCTTTGCACGAGGCCGGTCATGAAATAACAGGCGTATATACACAGCCGGACAAGCCTAAGGGCAGAAGCGGCGCCCTTATTGCATCTCCCGTTAAGGAATATGCCCTGGAGATGGGCTTTAATGTATATCAGCCGGAGAGAATAAAGAGACCTGAAGCGGTTGCCGGGCTTCGTGAAATTGAGGCGGATGTTTTTGTGGTTGCAGCTTTCGGTCAGATTCTTTCCGAGGAAATATTAAACATGCCTAAGTATGGCTGTGTAAATGTTCATGGTTCTCTTTTGCCTAAATACAGAGGTGCTGCACCCATACAGAGAGCAATAGCAAATGGTGAAAAAGAAACCGGTGTAACAATAATGCAGATGGATAAGGGCGTGGATTCAGGCGACATTATATCCATGGTTTCTTTCCCCATAGAAGATACCGATACAGAGGATTCTGTATATAAGAAAATGGCTGAGACAGGAAGCAGGGAAATCATCAATGTATTGAAGAACATTGAGGCAGGCACTGCAGTCAGAATTCCACAGAATCATGAAGCGGCAACCTTTGCTCCCATGCTTTCAAAGGAAGAGGGAAGAATTGACTTTAATAAATCCGCAAGGGCAATAGATTGCCTTGTAAGAGGTTTTCAGAGCTGGCCTACAGCCTACACAACTTACCAGGGTAAAATGTTAAAAATATATGCAGCCAAGGCGGTTTTAGGTCCTGAAACAGAAGACGAACTGTCTCCCGGTGCTCTTTTGGTTACCAAGAAAAACATATATGTTAAAACAGGCGATGGTTTTTTGGAACTGTTAGAAGTGCAGCTTGAGGGCAAAAAAAGAATGAACGCCTGTGATTTGGCAAGAGGCCTTCACCTTACAAGCGGAGAAGTTCTTGGATGATGAATATAAATATACGTGAAATCCTTTTGGATGCGTTACTTGATAAAGAAAATAGAGAATTAAAAAGTCACCTTCTGATAAGAGAGGTTCTTGAAAAATACGATTATTTGGATGCAAGAGATAAGGCATTTATCAAAAGAGCATACGAAGGCACCATTGCTTCGGAGATTACCCTTGATTATGTTCTTAATCTTTTGTCCACAAAAGAGGTCAGTAAATTAAAGCCCGTTATCCGCATTATTTTAAGAACCAGCGCTTATCAGATTCTTTTTATGGACAAAATTCCCGACAATGCTGTTTGTGACGAGGCAGTTAAACTCTGCAGAAAGAGAAGCTTTGAAAATTTCTGTCCCTTTGTAAACGGTGTTTTAAGGAATCTTTGCAAGAAAAAAGAAGAACTTATGGATTTTGACGGTATAAAGGACCGTGCAGTGCGTCTTAGTGTAAAGTATTCCTGCCCCGAGTGGATTGTAAGAATGTTTATTAAGGAGCAAAAGGACGCTGAGGGACTGCTTGAGGCTTTGTCCTTGGTGCGTCCCACTACTGTCAGGATTATTGATGAAAAAAGAATACCTGAAATACTTTCAAGATGGGATGAAAAGCATATTGCGTATGAGGAAAGCCGCTATGTGAAGGGAGCCTTTCTTTTGACGGATTTTGAGGGAATGGAAAACCTGTATGGATTTGAAGAGGGACTTCTTTTTGTGCAGGATGAAAGCTCAATGCTTGCTTCAATGGCTGCAGGTACAAAGGGAAAAGCACTTACGGTAATGGATGTGTGTGCAGCTCCCGGCGGTAAAAGTTCGTTTATAGCTGCTTCTCTGCAAGATGGTGGTAAAGTTTTAAGCTTTGATGTAAGTGAACAGAAAACTTCCCTCATTGAGGAGAACTTTGAAAGATGCGGATTTAAGAATACATCGGTCAGAGTTCTGGATGCAACTGAATTTCATGAGGAATATGAAAACACAGCGGATGTATGCATTGCGGATGTTCCCTGCTCAGGCCTTGGCATTATGGCAAGGAAAAGCGACATTAAATACAATCTGTCAGTGGAAGCAATGAAGGATATCTGTGAACTTCAAAAGCGCATAGTGGAGAATGTTTCAAAATATGTTAAGCCCGGCGGCGTTTTGATTTACTCAACATGCACCATTCATAAGGCTGAAAACGAAAAAATGGTTAAGTATATACTTAACAACCTTCCTTTCAGAGGCGATTCCATTAAGCCTTATGCACCGACACTTTTCAATGTTGAAAGAGAATGTGATTTTGCTGTTCAGATGCTTCCGAATGTTGATAATACAGACGGATTTTTTGTGGCAAGATTTGTAAAGAACGAAGAATAGCATGCAACTGATTTTGCAGGCTAAATGGATAAAAGCATGGAAAACGAATTAATTGATATTAAGTCCCTGTATTATACGGAACTTGAAAAAACAATAACTGAAATGGGACTGCCTAAGTTCAGGGCGGGACAGATTTATGACTGGCTTCATAAAAAACTGGTGGCTTCTTTTGATGAGATGACCAATCTTTCAAAGGACTTAAAGGAAAAACTATCTTCTGTGTTCTACATTTCAAAGTGTGTGCCGGAGAGAATACAAACATCCAAAATCGACGGCACCATGAAATATCTCTTTAAGCTTAGGGACGGAAATTACGTGGAGAGTGTTCTCATGAAGTATCACCATGGAAACAGCGTGTGTATCTCTTCACAGGTGGGTTGTCGCATGGGCTGCAGATTCTGCGCATCCACCCTTGATGGACTTACAAGATGCTTAACAGCCTCCGAAATGCTTGAACAGATTTACCGAATTCAGAGTACTACAGGGGAAAGAGTTTCAAATGTTGTTGTAATGGGAACGGGGGAACCCATGGACAACTACGACAATCTTTTAAGGTTTTTAAATCTTTTAACGGATGAAAAGGGCCTTAATATAAGCCAGAGAAATATTACTGTTTCAACCTGCGGAATCGTTGAAAACATGAAGAGACTGGCAGAGGAAAAACTGTCCATAACACTTGCTCTTTCTTTACACAGTGTGACTGATGAAAAACGAAGAGAACTCATGCCCATAGCCAATAAATATACTATCGAAGAACTTATGGAAGCCTGCGAATATTACTTTGAAAAAACAGGAAGACGTATTACTTTTGAGTATTCTCTTGTGCGTGGTGTTAACGATACAGAAGAGGATGCAGCCGGCCTAATAAGGCTTGCGGGAAGAGTAAGAGCCCATGTGAACCTTATACCGGTTAACCCGATAAAGGAAAGAGATTACAGGGAGACTGCCCACACGGAGGTTGTGGCTTTCAAAAATAAACTTGAAAAAAGCCGAATAAATGTTACTATTAGAAGGGAAATGGGCCGTGATATTGATGGGGCCTGTGGACAGTTACGCAAGAAGGTAATGGACGAAAAATAGGGGGTTAGGTCCGGTGCTTAAGACATTTTCCTTGAGTGATATAGGGAAAAAACGAATAATGAATCAGGATTATATATACACTTCAGAAGCGCCGGTTGGGAACCTTCCCAATCTTTTCGTACTTGCTGACGGAATGGGTGGATACAGCGGGGGAGAGTATGCTTCCATGCACTCTGTAGAGGTAATTTGCGAGTCTGTAAAGAACTCAAGAGAAACCGCTGCAAGACGCATTTTTGAGGATGCCATTGAAATGGCAAATACGGAGATAAGAATTGCCGCTTCTAAGAATCCTGAATATGACAGAATGGGTACAACAGTTGTGCTCGCCAGTATAATCGGAGAATGTCTTCAGGTGGCTAATGTCGGAGATTCACGTCTTTATGTCATCGGTGATGACATAAGGCAGATTACCGAGGATCATTCCTATGTTGAGGAAATGATTAAGCTTGGAAGCTTAGACAGGGAGAGTGCAAGAACCCATCCTCAGAAAAATATAATTACAAGAGCCATCGGTGCGGATGATACCGTCACCCCTGACTTCTTCACGGTTAAGTTAAAAAAAGGTGATATAGTCCTGATGTGTTCTGACGGACTTTCTAATATGCTTGAAGACGACGAGATTCTTATGATTCTTAAAAAGGAACGGGATCTTGCCGGAATGGTTTCGGAGCTTGTTGCGGCTGCCAACGACAATGGCGGCAAGGACAATGTCTCTGTAATAGTGATAGACCCTTTTAATTAGTTATAGAGGATTAATATGGTTAAAATCGGGATGATGATAGGCGACAGATACGAAATTCTCGAAAAAATCGGGACAGGCGGTATGTCTGACGTCTATAAAGCAAAATGCCATAAACTTAATAGAAACGTTGCAGTTAAGGTCTTAAAACAGGAGTTTGCTGAAAATGCAAATTTTGTATCCAAGTTTAAGGTTGAGGCCCAGGCTGCGGCTGGTCTTATGCATCCAAATATCGTAAATGTATACGATGTAGGAGAAGAAAACGGCATAAATTATATCGTTATGGAACTTGTTGAGGGTATAACCCTTAAGAAGTATATCGAGAAGAAGGCTCGTCTTTCCGTTAAGGAAGCGGTTACAATTGCCATTCAAATCGGTCTTGGCATTGAGGCTGCCCATAACAATCATATAATTCACAGAGATATTAAGCCCCAGAACGTTATTATTTCAAAAGAAGGAAAGGTCAAGGTTACAGACTTTGGTATAGCTAAGGCTGCAACCAGCAATACCATCACTTCAAATGTTATGGGATCCGTTCATTATACTTCGCCGGAACAGGCAAGAGGCGGTTTTTCCGATGAAAAGAGTGATATTTATTCTTTGGGTATCACTTTATTTGAAATGCTTACCGGAAGAGTTCCTTTTAACGGCGAAACCACTGTGGCAATTGCCATAAAACAGATTCAGGAGGCAATGCCTTCACCCAGGGACTATGTTGATGACATTCCTGTAAGTGTGGAGCAGATTGTCTTAAAATGTACACAGAAGAGCCCCGACAGAAGATATCAGTCCATGGGTGCCCTGATTGAAGACTTAAAGAAAACCTTCATTACACCGGATGAAAATTTTGTAACAATTGTTACGGAAGATGAATTTGGCGAAACAAGAACAGTTAATCATTCCGAGCTTGAAAATATTAAGTCCATAAAGGAAAACTTTAAGGGCGAAGACGATACTATGGGAACAACTCCCAAGGTTAATACCGCCGGTAAGGGTGGTGAAACCGATTATGATTCAAAAATGGACAGAATAACAACCATTCTTGCAATTGTTGTGGGTGTTATCATTTTGTTCATTGTTATTCTTCTGATAGGTAAGGGAATTGGAGCAATAAAGCTTGGAAAGGATGACAACAAGGTTCCTGTTTCTGAGGTTTCAATTGAAAAGCCGGAGCAGGTAGTAATGCCTAAGGTCATTCATATAGACAGGGACAAGGCTGAAGCCCTTCTTATAAAGGCTAATCTTAATGCAAGGATTATCTACGAGGAATCTGAGGATTACGCTGAAGGTATTGTTGTAAGAAGCAGTGTTAATGAAGGCTTAAAGGTTAATGTGGGTTCCGAAGTGGTTCTTTATGTAAGTTCCGGAAAATCCAGCGTAATTGTTCCCGATGTTGTGGGTTATACTCTCAGCGCTGCGAATAAGAGCATTATGGACAGAGGGCTTACACCGGAACAGAAACAGGAATACTCAGATGTAATTCCTGCAGGAAATATCATTTCCCAGTCACCCGCAGGAGATGAAAAGGCACCGGTTGGTTCCAAGGTAGTAATAGTGGTAAGCCTTGGAAAGACCGAAACGCTTGTGCCTATGCCAAATGTCCTGGGAAAACAGAATGATGATGCTGTATTGACACTTAATGAATTTGGCTTTTCCGTTAAAAACACCACTGAAGTTTATAGTGATGTATATGCCGAAGGATATGTCTGCTACCAGAGCCTTGATGCGGGTAAGGAATATCCCAAGGGCACAGAAATAGATTTACAGGTTAGTAAAGGACAGGAACCGCAAAAAGCAGTTCTTTACAGATACAATGCAAGTGTTAATGCACCTTCCACAGCAGAAGCACCTGAATTCCAAAGCGGAACAGAGGTTAAGGTAGTTATTACGGGCCTTGATGGCAAGGAACTTTATAATTCCACAACCACTTCATTCCCTCTTCCCGTTAACATCTGGAATATAAGCGGCTGTAACAGTGGTATTCTTACATTGACATTTGATATTACCACCGAGCCTGAAACCGAGGTTGATGAGGATGGCAACGAAACAATTGTTGTACCCGGAAAGACTGAGACTCAGGTTATAAGACGTGATATAAATTTCGAAATCCAGGATTAAAGGATATTTAATGCAGGGAAAGATTATTAAAGGCATTGCAGGCTTTTACTATGTGAATATTGACGGATTGGGAACCTTTGAGTGTAAGGCTAAAGGTTCCTTTCGTAATGTTGGCACAAAACCCCTGGTGGGGGATGATGTGGAGATTGACATCATTGACAGCGAAAAAATGCTTGGCAATGTGGTGGATATAATGCCAAGAAAAAGCCAGATGATAAGACCTGCCTGTGCAAATGTGGATCAGGCCCTTGTTATATTTGCCGCTAAAAATCCCGATCCTAATTTTAACCTTTTGGATAGATTCCTAATATACATGGAAAGTGAAAACGTTCCGTGTATTATTGTAATCAATAAGGACGATCTTCTTAATGCTAACGAAGCGCAATATATTCAGTCTGCCTATGTGAATGCAGGCTATCACCTGTTTTTTGTAAGTGCCAAGGATCAAAGCGGAACTGAAGCCCTCATGGACATACTTGATGGAAAGACAACGGTGGTCGCAGGCCCAAGCGGTGTGGGAAAATCCTCCCTTATTAATCTGTTTTGCAATAACGAATATTGTGAAACAGGAGAAATAAGCAGGAAAACATTAAGGGGAAAACATACCACAAGACATGCGGAACTTATGCCCATAAAGGAAAAGACCTATATAATGGATACTCCCGGGTTTACATCGCTTGATGTATTCGGGGCAGCAAAAGATAATCTTAAATATTTTTATAAAGAGTTTGATGAATATAATGACAGTTGCCGGTTTAATAACTGTGTTCATAAGAATGAACCGGACTGTGCGGTTAAAGAAGCCGTGGAAAAAGGCCTTGTTTCCAAATTAAGATATGAGAACTATTTGGAACTTCTTTCGGAAATATGGAATGCAAAGACTAAATAGTATTGGGCGTTCTGTTGTATATATGCTTGTTTTTTTATATTTTTTTTAATTCGGATGCTATATACTGTGAGGAAAATGCACAGATGGAGGCAATATGAAAAAGAATTTTTACCTTTCACTTATTTCAATTCTTATGCTTGGAGTTTTAACCATGAGCGGATGTGCCGGAAAGACTGTTTCAAGTGTATCAGATAGTGAACCTGTTGTTTCAGTAAGTACTGAAAACAGTGATACTGTTTCTTCAGAGAATGTCACTGTTTCAAAGGAAGAAGTTACACCTGAGCCCGAACCCGAAACGGAAAAGGAACCCGATCCCAATGCAAAGCCCGATGGCATTGAGGATATTGTTATAAAGAAACAGCCCCTTCCCGATTCAGAAGCAGTTGCTTTTGTTATGGATATGGGAGCGGGATTTAACCTTGGCAATACCTTTGATGCATATAACGATTCAAAGAATGTTAAGGGCACAAAGCTTGAAACATACTGGGGTAACCCTGTAACTACCAAAGAGAACATTCAGGGATTAAAGGCTGCCGGCTTTAATACAATTCGTATTCCTGTTTCATGGCACAATCATGTTGATGAAAAGTTCAATATTGATGAAGCATGGATGGACAGAGTAGAAGAAGTTGTTAAGTGGGCACTTGATGAGGATATGTATGTTATTCTTAATATCCACCATGACGATGACTTAAATTATGTATTTCCTTCCTACGATAAGCTTGCAAATTCAAAGAAATATGTTACAACTATCTGGAAACAGGTTGCAAAGCGTTTCGGAGACTACAACGAGAAACTTATATTTGAAAGCTTGAACGAGCCCAGACAAAAGGATACTCCTCAGGAATGGTATGTTGATGTAAACTCAGAAATCGGTAAGGAATGTATCGATTGCATCAACCAGCTCAATCAGGCTGCCGTTGATGCCATCAGAAGTACTGAAGGCGAATATAATAAGAAAAGATATATTACAGTTCCCGGATATGCAGCATCTCCTGATTTCATCCTTTCCGGTGGTTTTGCATTACCCGACGATTCAAACGCAGAGTTTGAAAACAGAATTCTTATTACCGTACACGCATACAGACCCTATAAATTTGCTCTTGATCCTTCAGGCGTAAAGGTATTTAAGGTTACAGGCGGCGGTGAAGAACTTAAGACACTGTTTACACAGCTTTATATTAAATACGTTAAGCAGGGTACAGGTATCATCGTGGATGAATTCGGTTCTGTGGACCGTGGTAATAAAGAATACAGAATTACCCATGCAGCATGTTTTACAGCATATGCAAGAGCATATGGAATGTCTGTATGCTGGTGGGATAACGGTAACTTCTCAGGCAGCGGAGAAATCTTTGGTATATACAAGCGTACCACCAACGAGATTACTCAGCCTGAAATTGTAAATCAGATTATCTATTACAGTAACAACTAATTTGGAGGCTTTTGTGAAAAAGAACAGCAGAATACTTGGAATTTTAAGCGTAGTACTTGCAACATCCCTGATGTTTTCTTCAATCCCTTCCTATGCGGAAGAGGGTTATTATGAACTTCAGTCAGAGATTGAACTTCCTGACGGAGGCTACAACATTAACAGAGATTACATTGGTATAAAGGTTATCAAGACAAACCTTGCTTTGCTTGACAGCTCCAGTGCAAGATACACATCCTCAACTGAGTCGGCTGTAAGAAAATTCCAGATGGAAAACGACTTAACTGTTTCGGGAGAAGTTGATCTTGAGACCTGGCTTAAAATGGGATATACGGAAGATGAGTGGTACGATCTTGGTACATACACACATCCCATACTTACCACTAAGTATTCAAGCAGAGCCGATATAATTAATGCAATGCTTATAACCGCAAAAGAGCATGCCGACGCAGGTACAATATACCGTGTAGGCGCTTCGGGATTTGCGGGAAGCTATGCAGACTGCTCCGGTCTTATTTTCCAGTGCCTTTATGCTGCAGGTATTAATCCTGAAAAGAATATAGTAGACCATGCTTTACAGGTTTATGAATATACTTCAAGAAACATGGAAGCAGATGAAAGACTTGGTGATAAGGTTTCTGTTTCGGACCTTGAACCGGGCGACTTAATTTTCTATCACAGCAACGGTATTGTAGTTCATGTCGGTATTTACGATGAGAAGGGACTAATGTATGATGCATGGCCCCAGATTGGTGTAACTCACAGACCATATACCAAGGGTGGTAAGGTATTAAGCGTAAGAAGAGTTCTTCCAAAATACGATGAAACTCTTCCTGAAATTCCTGCCAATGCAATTACCGCTTTGAATATGCCTGCAGGAGATGACTCAATGGTTCTTTGTACAAATGAGGGCTTTGAGGTAGGAAAGAAAGCAGGGCAGATTGCTGTTGTTGTCGATAAGGACGGTGTTGTTAATAAACTTACTGTAAGTTCCGATTTGACCGTTTCAGAAGGGGAATGTATAGTTGTGGCAACAGGTTCCCATGCAGACTGGGTGCTTGAAAATGTTCGCGCGGGTATGATTTTCTCAGTGGAAGACAGCCTTGCAAATGTAGCTGAGCCTGTTAAGGAAGAGCCTGTTTTAGAGAAACCTGAAAAAGAAGAGCCTTCACAGGATAAAGCTGAAGCTGTAGGAAACACTTCTAAACTTGAACTTAATGAAAGCAATGTTCCTAAATTCACATTGAAAAAGTTTTCACTTTTCAAATAATTATCTGATTGCAGGCTAAGGCCTGCAATCTGTATATATAGGGCTTTTAGGGGAAAAGTATGGAATCAACGTTGAAAAGAACCTGGTCTGAAATCGACCTGGATGCACTTAAACATAATTATCGTGTATTAAGAAAGCGAATTGGTGAGAATGTAAAGTTTCTTGGAGTGGTTAAGGCAGATGCCTACGGACATGGATCCATAATGGTATCAAAGACTCTTGAAAAAGAGGGCGCCGATTATCTGGCCGTAAGCAGCATTGATGAAGCCATGGAATTAAGGCTTAACGGAATCGGTTTGCCGATTCTTATCCTTGGTCATACGCCTAAGGAACAGGTAGAACGCTTAATTGAATATAATATAACCCAGGCAGTTACCTGTAAGGCCAAGGCTGTAGAATACTCAAAAGAAGCTGAAAAGCTTAATAAAACACTTAAAATACATATTAAGGTGGACACGGGTATGTCCCGCTTAGGATACCTTTGCGATGGAGAATATTTTGATACAGGTGTGGATGGAATATGTGATGCCATAAATATGCCGGGGCTTTTTGCAGAGGGTATATTTACTCACTTTGCCCTTTCCGATGAGGAAGGAGAGCCTGCAAAGGCATATACCGTGCATCAGCTTGAACTGTTTAAGGATATTTGTGAAAGTGTTGAGACCAAAACAGGAAAGCGCTTTTTATTAAAGCATTGTGCTAATACCGGAGCGGTGGCAAAATATTCGGATAGCTACATGGATATGGTAAGACCGGGGCTTCTTTTGTACGGTTACGGCCCATACGCCCGTGAACTTGGATTAAAGCCGGTAATGGCCCTTAAAACCGTTGTAAGCACCGTCAAAATATATCCTAAAGGAACCGCAATCAGTTACGGCGGTATATATGTTACGGACAAAACCACAAGGATCGGGGTTCTTCCCTACGGTTATGCAGATGGATTTTTCAGATCTTTGTCAAACCGTTGTGAGCTTTTTACTGAGGAGGGGCCTGCCAAACTTCGAGGTAAAATCTGTATGGACATGTGCATGCTGGATCTTACCGGTAAAGACAAGGTGGATGTTGGCTCTGAAATAGAAATATTCGGTAAGAACAATTCTCTTGATGAAATGGCAGCACTTGCAGGAACGATTCCATATGAACTCACCTGTGCAGTCAGCAAGAGAGTTCCCAGAGAATATATAGAAGATGGAAAAATAATAAACAGAGAATTACTTTTAAGAATGTAAAAAATTCCGGCGTAAAGCCGGAATTTTTGCTTTCATGAAACTTATTTGAATCTTACATCACTGTCTCCAAGGAAGAAAAGAGCAATAGTTCCGGGACCTACATGGGTGCCGGTTACGGGCTCGTACATAACCGTAAGTATTTCCTTTGGAGGATTCTTTTCGTTAAGAAGGGAAATTAAGAAGTTAACTCCCTCCATATTATCGGAATGAGCAATTCCGACTACCTGGGAACCTGCATCCTTTACAAGTTCATTGTATCTTTCTGCCATAAGTTTTAAGGCTGCATTGTTTCCGCGAACCTTATTGCAGTTAATTATCTGACCGAATTCGTTACCGCGAAGAATGGGTTTAATATTAAGTACTGTACCTATTAAAGCTGCAGCACCGGAAAGTCTGCCGGTACGCTGAAGGTGCTTGAGGCTGTCAACGGTAAATATCTGGTATACATTATCACAAAGCTTTTTAAGTATTTCAAAGGCTTCTTCAATGGGAACACCGTTATGTCTTAATTCAATGGCTTTTAATACCACAATTCCTTCGCCCAAAGAAGCTGCTCTGGTATCAAGCATAAGGAACTTTCTGTCGGGGAAGCTTTCTTTTAACATATCGGCGGCAATCAGAGAAGAGTTGTAAGCTCCGCTGATGCCTGAAGACATTCCGATGTATAAGATATCTTCACCCCGCTCTGCATAGGGAGCGATATACTCATAATATGTCTGGGGCGCAACCTGAGAGGTGTTGTAGAGCTTACCCTGTCTGATTTTATCGTAGTAGGCTTTTCCATCGAAGTTTTCTATATCAAAGCACTGTAACACTTCATCGGGGGTGATCTTTTCGTAATAGGAAAAAGGAACTAAGGAAACATCCTCACCTTTAAGCCTTGACAGGGGCAGATTACTGGATGTATCGGTTATTATTGCGTAACTCAAACTGTGTCCTCCAAACAAATACAAATTAAGTCAATAAACAGTATAGGTTATGGGTTTACCTTATTTCAATAGGAAAACCCCGGGATTTTAACATATGCACACTTTTGCCAAAGTGTTGTTATTATTTTTCTTTGTAACTATAATGATTATATTAATTTATCGGCAACGGTAAGTTAGGAGCAGTGTGAAATAAATTATAAGAACGGATATGGAGATTAAAATGACTGAATTTGAGCAGCTTGGGGAGATACAGGTATCTTCAGAGGACATTTTTGAAGGTTTTATCCTTCATGTAAAAAAGGACATGGTTAAACTTCCAAACGGCAAGGAGGTTTCAAGGGAAGTTGTGCGTCATATCGGTGCCGTATGCGTGATTCCGGTGACAGATGACGGTAAACTGATTGTGGAAAGACAGTTCAGATATCCGGTGAATCAGGTAATAACCGAAATTCCTGCAGGTAAGCTTGACAGTAAAGATGAGGACAGACTTTCTGCTGCAAAACGCGAACTTAGAGAAGAAACAGGATTCACTGCTGATGAATGGATTGACCTTGGAATCTATTATCCCGCAGCAGCTTATTCGGATGAAAAAATAACCATGTATCTTGCAAGAGGGCTTCATAAGGGCGAACAGGATCTTGACGAAGATGAGTTTCTTAATGTAAATTTTGTGCCTATTGAAGAACTTGTTGATGAGGTAATGTCAGGTAAGATAACAGATGGAAAGACTCAGGTAGGTATCTTAAAGGCATACCAATACTTAAACCGCGAAAGAAATCATTAAACGGAAGATTTATATTGATATAAACCGGCAAATCACGCTGATATACTGTATTTGTAGTTATCAAACTATTGGAGGTTAGTGTGAAAAATAGAATATTTTTCACGCGACTCTTTGAGTCGCATCCGTGGAATCTCGCCATAGATTTGTGGGAATCCAAATCCAAACGGTTGCGAAATGTAGGATTTATATGAATAAAACTGTAATGGTAACAGGAGCAGGAAGAAGCTTTGCACTTGGTTTTAATCTGGTACTCAGATACCTTGAAAACGGTGACAAGGTTGTGGCTACCGTAAGGAAGAACTCACCGGAACTTACGGAACTTAAGGAAAAGTATGGTGATATGCTGGAGATTCTCATCATGGATATCGGAAGCACCGAATCTGTGGTAAATGCACAGAAGGAGCTTGCGGAAAAGCTTGATCACCTGGATCTTATTATCAATAATGCGGTAACTGTTTCGCCTGATTGCGATAAGGAATTCTTTGAAGCAAATCTTGATTATATTGCTAATACCGTAAATGTAACCTCAGTAGGGGCAATGCGTGTTATAAAAGCTTTTTACCCCATGCTTAAGAAGAGTAGTGACACTGCTTTGATAATTAACATTTCTTCGGAAGCAGGCAGTATTACAAAGTGCTACAGAACCAATATGATTGACTATGGTATGGCTAAAGCTGCCTTAAATATGGCTACAATGAACCTTGTAAATACTTTTAAGAACGACAATCAGATTAATATATTCTGCGTTCATCCGGGATGGATAAGAACTAACGGTAAGGAAGATAATCCCGCACCTCTTTCATCCTATGATGCGGCGGAAATCTTGAGAAAGCTTTTTGAAGATAAGTGGTACGACTTAACAGGTCCCAGATTTATTACAAATGAGGGCAAGGAATACCCCTTCTAAAGTTTAAGGACAATATTATTACGGAGAGAAAAGATGATAAATGGAATCGGCCATGCGGCATTTAATGTTAAGGATATGGATAAGACCATAGCTTTTTATGAAGAAACTCTTGGATTTAAGCGTGCATTTGATATTCCAAGACCTGAAAACGGTGAACCCTGGATTGTTTACCTATATGGGGGTAAGGGCCAGTTCGTAGAATTGTTTTACGGCGCCACCAAAGAAAATCCCTATAAGGACGAGAATATAGGATTTTTCCATATTTGTGTAGCTGTAGATGACATTCATGAGGCCTGGGACAGAGTATTAAAAACAGGTGCTCCTCAGGATGATGCTCCCAAGCAGGGCGCCGACTTTAACTGGCAGTGCTGGACCCATGACCCTGACGGAATAAAGATTGAAATAATGCAGCTTGATGAAAACAGCCCTCAGCTTAAGTTTATGCGCTCCATGGGGGACTAATCAGTTAAATAAATGAAAAATGCTCATAATCCCACAGGACTAATTGTTCTGTGGGATTTTTTGTGATTTTACCTCCTTTTTACCTAAGTATGATTTTTGATTTTACCTTTCTCCATTATCATTCAGATACTATGGAGGTAATGGATATGAACGCAGTTTGGAAGTTAATCAATGAATTAAAGGCAAAAAGAGATGATAAGAACAGGCTCTTCCTATGTGTGAGTGTAATTCTTTTTGCACTTTTGGGAGGCCTGGTATGGCTTATAATCGGAAAACGTTTTTTGCCGGGGTTAGGCTGGATGATTTGCTTTTTAGGATATCCTGCAGTATTTGGCGGATTTTTAGGTGGCGCGCTTTTTTTGTATAATCATGAGTTCTTATAAGTTTTACAAAAAACACATAAAAGGGTGATTATACATTTTACATTGAAAAGATATTATGACGTTGTTAAAAAAATGGCGCCAATAAAAAGAAAGATGAGGATTTTATTTTGAAAAAGAAATTTTTAGCAGCAATTACGGCATTAAGCCTTATTGCAACAGTGTTTACAGGATGCGGTTCCAAAGAAAGCGGAACAGGTAAATTAAGCGGAAACCTTACTCTTGCAGGTTCAACATCAATGGAGAAGTTGTGCGAAGCGATGTCTGAAAGCTTTATGGACGCAAATCAGGGCGTTACGGTTACGGTTGAATACACCGGTTCAGGTGCCGGACTTGAATCTCTTGCAGCAGGCTCCGTAAATATCGGAAATGCATCAAGAAAGCTTAAGGATGCGGAAAAAGAAAGCGGTTCGGTTGAAAATGTTGTGGCAATTGACGGAATAGCGGTTATCACCGATAAGAACAATCCTGTGACGGATGTTACATCTGAGAATCTTGTTAAGATTTACACAGGAGAAATCACAAACTGGAATGAAATAGGCGGAACAGACGAACCAATCGTTGTAATCGGAAGAGAAGCCGGTTCAGGAACAAGAGATGCTTTTGAAGAATTATTAAAGGTTAAGGATTCCTGTGCTTACGCTCAGGAACTTGACAGCACAGGTGCTGTGCTTGCAAAGGTTGCATCAACTCCCGGTGCAATAGGTTATGTATCACTTGATGTGGTGGACTTAACCGTAACAGGATTAAAGATTGACGGAATTGAGCCCACTGAGGCACAGATTCTTTCAGGAAAATATCTTCTCCAGAGACCCTTTGTAATGGCAACCAAGGGTGAAATCAGCGAACAGAATGAACTGGTTAAAGCCTGGTTTGACTATATTCGCTCAGACGCAGGTAAAAGTGTAATTAAAAAGGTTGGACTTATTATTCCACAGTAAGGGGACCGCATGAAGAAAAAAGCATTTATAGAAAACACAGCAAAGAGTATTTTCTTGGTTAGTGCGGTAATAGCTATATTTGCGGTATGCGCCATTACTTTCTATATGCTTCTGAAAGGCACCCCGGCTTTATCTTCAGTCGGGGTTTTTGATTTGCTTTTCGGAAAAGAATGGAAGCCTACCGCAGGTAATCCGTCATACGGAATATGGTATATTATCCTGGCCTCCTTAATGGGCACAAGTGCAGCTATTGTAATCGGTGTTCCGATAGGCCTTCTTACGGCTGTGTTCTTATCGGAGATTTCGGGAAAAAGAATAGGAAATATTGTGAGCAGTGCGGTGGAACTTTTAGCTGCCATTCCATCGGTTATATATGGATTACTCGGCATGATGGTATTAAATCCTATGATGTTTAAGCTCGAAAGAATGATTTTTGAAGGAGATACCAATCATCAGTTTACAGGCGGCTCCAACATGTTGTCTGCCATTATCGTTCTTGCAATAATGATTCTTCCTACGGTAATCAGCGTAAGCACGTCATCGTTAAGAGCGGTGTCTGATAGCCTGAGAGCAGCTTCTCTGGCACTTGGAGCTACGAAGGAGCAAACAATTTTTAAGACGGTTATTCCTGCCGCAAGTTCCGGAATTCTTACTGGTGTAGTACTTGGAATAGGAAGAGCATTGGGAGAAGCCATGGCAATAAATATGGTTGCGGGAGGTGCTGTTAATATTCCGCTTCCATTTAACTCAGTAAGAACACTTACAACCCAGATTGTAAGCGAAATGGGCTATGCAAGCGGTCTTCACAGGCAGGTTCTTTTTACTGTCGGACTGGTTTTGTATGTTTTCATCATGATTGTAAATTTCCTGCTGTTAAAAGCAAGGAGGAAAGGACTTACAGATGCTTCTTAATAAAAGAAAACTGATTGATGGATGTGTCAGACTGTTGATTTATCTGTGCGCTGCGTTTTCTGTTCTGCTTCTTGTGGGGATTATTTTATATGTCCTTATAAAGGGAATCGGATCCGTAAGTCTGTCTTTTTTAACTTCTGTAACCAGTGTACTGAAAGGAACCATAGGTATAGCGGGCAATATTGTAAATACGGTCATTATTATCCTTATAACTATGCTTATAGCAACGCCCATAGGAATCGGCAGTGCTATTTACTTAAATGAATATGCAAAACCGGGACGGGTTGTGACATTAATCGAATATGCTACAGAAACCCTGTCAGGTATTCCGTCCATTATTTTCGGCCTGTTTGGAATGATGTTTTTCGGTGAGAAACTTAAACTGGGTTACTCACTTCTTACCGGTTCGCTTACCTTAATCATCATGGTATTGCCGCTTATTACAAGAAACACTCAGGAAGCCTTAAAAACCGTTCCAAATTCCTATAGAAGCGGTGCAATAGGTTTAGGAAGCGGTAAGTGGCATATGATCAGGACAATTCTGATTCCAAGTGCAATGCCGGGCATCATTACAGGAGCTATTTTGGCCATTGGAAGAATTGTAGGTGAATCTGCGGCACTGTTATTCACCGCCGGAAGTGCAAAACTTCTGCCAAAAGGAATAATGGGACTTCTTAAAAAGCCATTACAGTCAGGCGGTACGCTTACAATTCAAATGTATCTGTCCGCAACAAGCGAAGGAGATTTTAATACTGCATTTGGAATAGCAGTTGTGCTTCTTGTACTTGTTCTACTGATAAATTTAGGAACAAAGGCGCTTACAAAGCATTTTGATGTGACAAGGAAGGAATAAAGACATGAGCAATACAAAAATATCGGTGCGGGATTTGAATCTGTACTATGGTGAAAATCATGCACTCAAAGGTGTAAGTATGGATATAAAGGAAAGGGCCATTACTGCATTTATAGGTCCTTCCGGCTGTGGAAAATCCACCTTCTTGAAAACTCTTAACAGAATGAATGATTTGGTCGAAGGAGTAAAGATAAATGGGTTGGTTGAAATTGACGGAAAAAACATTTATGAAAAGGGAATCGATGTAAGCCTTTTAAGAAAAAAAGTCGGAATGGTATTTCAGCAGCCGAATCCTTTTCCCATGAGCATCTATGACAATGTGGCATACGGTCCGAGAGTGCATGGAATCAAGGACAAAAAGAAGCTTGATAAGATTGTTGAAGACAGCTTGAAAGGTGCAGCAATATGGGATGAGGTCAAGGACAGATTAAAGAAGTCTGCACTTTCTCTGTCAGGTGGACAGCAGCAAAGAATATGCATTGCAAGAGCCCTGGCGGTTGAACCGGAGATCCTTCTGATGGATGAACCGACATCTGCGTTAGACCCGATTTCAACCACAAAGATTGAGGATCTGATGGAGGAGCTTAAGAAGAAATACACTGTTGTCGTAGTAACACATAATATGCAGCAGGCAGTAAGAGTATCGGATTACACGGCATTTTTCCTGGTTGGGGAAATGGTGGAGTTTAATGAAACCGGCAAAATCTTCTCATATCCTCAGGATAAAAGAACGGAAGATTATATTACCGGAAGATTTGGATGAGAAAGAGGGAATGGTTATGAGAAGCAAATTCGATGAGCAGCTTTCGGAATTGAATAAAGAAATGATAGAAATGGGCAATAAAATCATCTGCTCCATACAAAGGGCAATTGAAGCCTTGTCATCAAAAAATGAATACATGGCAAGGCTAATCATGGACGGAGATATGGAAGTGGATCGCCTTCAAAAGAAAATCGAGGGAATCTGTTTTAATCTTCTGATACAGCAGCAACCGGTTGCAAAGGATTTAAGAACTGTAACCGCAGCACTTAAAATGGTTACAGACATGGAAAGAATCGGAGACCATGCTGCGGATATTTCGGAAATGACCATTCTTATGGGACAAAACAGTGAAATTGATAAGTTCGAGCATATCTCAAAAATGGCAACTGAGACAATGCTAATGCTTAATCACAGCATAGAAGCCTATGTGGAGAAGGATGTAAAGAAGGCCGAAGAAGTAATTGAGCATGATGATATAGTCGATTCTTTGTTTGATGAAGCAAAAAGAGATGTCATAAGCCTGATTTTAAGAGCTCCCACGGAGGGAGAGGAGGCAACCGACATTTTGATGGTGGCAAAATACTTTGAAAGAATCGGGGACCATGCCACCAATATTGCCGAATGGGTAATTTACTCATTAAAGAATCACGAAGATTAAGTAAAATATTTTACATAGATTTTACAAAACCATACCCATACATTTTACCAAAAAGATTTAATGTGTTATTCGAAATATTCTGAAATGTCGGAAGAAGGATTATACATGGATTTTTTTGATTTTCTAAACATGATTGGCGGGCTTTCACTGTTTTTGTACGGAATGAGTGTTATGGGTAATGGTTTATCCAAAATGGCAGGGGGTAAGCTTGAGTCAATACTGGAGAAACTTACCACAAAGAAAATATTTGCCGTTCTTTTGGGCGCAGGAGTGACAGCCGTAATTCAGTCATCGTCCGCTACTACGGTTATGGTTGTGGGTTTTGTAAACTCAGGAATAATGAAACTCTCCCAGGCCGTTGGAATAATAATGGGAGCAAATGTGGGTACTACAATTACT
This sequence comes from Lachnospiraceae bacterium, assembly GCA_045598365.1. Lineage (GTDB taxonomy): Bacteria > Bacillota > Clostridia > Lachnospirales > Lachnospiraceae > UBA1258. The sequence goes on along the minus strand of JAZLLV010000028.1, from coordinate 7,652 downwards.
TCCTGGCTTTTATCGCTTACCGGTATTGAAGGAAGTAATACACTGCTAAGAATGTTAAAACCGTCTTCTTTTTCACCTGTACTTGCCGCAATAGGCATCATTCTTGTAATGTCTTCAAAGAATGAATCAAAGAAAAAGGATATCGGCGGTATTTTGTTAGGTTTCTCGGTTCTTATGTTTGGAATGGAGACTATGAGCGGTGCCGTTTCGGGCCTTGCCAAAAACAGCACATTCACAGGAATGATGACGGCTTTTAGTAACCCTGTTCTCGGAATGGCAGTGGGTGCAATACTTACTGCTATTATACAAAGTTCATCCGCCTCTGTTGGTATTTTGCAGGCTTTGTGCAAAACCGGTGTTATTCACTATTCGGTTGCATTGCCGATAATCATGGGACAGAATATCGGTACCTGTGTCACATCAATCATTTCATCCGTCGGGGCAAGTAAAAATGCCAGACGTGCTGCAATGGTGCATCTATACTTTAATTTAATCGGAACAATCATTTTTATGGCTGTGTTCTATGCCATGAACTCACTTTTAAGCTTTTCTTTCCTTGGCAATACCGCTAATGCTGCCGGAATAGCCGTGATTCACAGTTTATTCAATATCGGGGCGGCGGTACTTCTTTTTCCTTTTTCGAATTTGCTTGTGAAACTTGCTGAAATGACAATTCGTGATGGAAAGGCAAAGGAAGAATCGTTAGAATATAATATAATAATAGACGAGCGTTTCCTTTCACGCCCGGCATTTGCTATGGAACTTTGCCGGGGAAAGGCCAGGGAAATGGCAAAGCTTGTGAGCAAAGCCATGGAAGAAGCATTGGAAGTGCTTATTTCTTATGATAAGGAAAAAGCAGAGGACGTTATCCGAATGGAAACCTTAGCTGATAAATACGAAGATACATTAGGATCATACCTGGTTAAACTTTCAAGTAAAACCTTATCAACAGAGGACAGTCAGAGCATGTCGATTATTCTCCACAGTATAAGTGACTTTGAAAGAATCTCGGATCATGCCATGGACGTTGTTAACTCGGCAAAAGAATTAAACCAAAAGGGTTTATCATTTACTGATGAGGCTCAAAAAGAAATTGAAACCCTATGCATGGCGGTTAATGATATCTGTAACCTTACCGTGAGCAGCTTCTGCAATGATGACGATGTTAAAGCAACTCATGTGGAGCCTTTAGAGGAAGTAATTGACTCTCTTGCAAAAATGATTAAGGAGAACCACATAAAGCGGTTAAAGAATGGAAAATGCACCATTGAGATGGGTTTTATTTTGGAGGATATACTGACCGGTCTTGAAAGAGTCTCCGATCACTGTTCGAATGTGGCAGTCGAAATGATTACAATTTATGATAATGATTACAATACGCATGAATATTTCAAGAACTTTTCAAAGGAAAAGCGTGCTTCATTTGATGAAGAATATGAGAAATTATTGAAAAGATATCCCATAGCAAGGTAGAATCTTTTGTAAACAAGAGGTGAGTAAATGGCACTTATTTATATTGTTGAAGACGATGACAGCATAAGAGAAATTGAAGAATTTGCGTTGAGCAATGCGGGCCATAAAGTTTTAGGCTTTTCTACAGCAAAGGACTTTTACAAGAAACTAACAGAAGTAATACCGGATTTATGTCTGTTGGATGTTATGCTGCCGGATGAAAGCGGTAATGAGATTGTAAAGAAACTCAGGGGAAATGTGGAAACAAAGAAGCTCCCCGTAATAATGGTTACGGCAAAAACCACAGAACTGGATCTTGTAAAAGGGATTGAGGACGGTGCCGATGACTATATAAAGAAACCTTTTTCCGTAATGGAGCTGATTTCAAGGGTGAAAGCCATTTTAAGAAGAACCAAGGAAGAAAAGGCTCATGAACTTAATCTTGATAATCTTCTTATAAACAACGACAAGCATGTTGTAACCATTGAAGGGAAAGCTGTAGACTTGACTTACAAGGAATATGAGCTTTTGTCTCTTCTTGTCTTAAACAAAGGCATAGTACTGAAAAGAGAGACAATAATGGACCATGTCTGGGGAACGGACTATGAAGGCGAATCAAGAACAATTGATATGCATGTAAAAACTCTCAGACAAAAGCTTGGTGATTACGGCACCAGAATTAAAACCGTCAGAAATGTAGGTTATATGATTGAATGAAGAGAAAGATAAATATTCGCCTGGCGGGAATAGCCGTTATTGCAGTACTGGCAACTGTTATAGGAATTACAATTATATACTATGGCCTGTTTCAGAAACAGGTTCGGGCAGACTTATCCATAAGTGCAAAACTCCTAAAGGATACACATTATTTTGAGTCCGAAAATATCAATACGAATGAAATAGACTTATCGACGGATATAGACGAACTGAGAGTTACGTGGATTTCAGAAGACGGAACTGTTCTATACGATAATGATGCAACGGTGAATACACTTACAAATCATCTGAACAGACCTGAGATACAGGATGCTTTCAGCAAGGGGATTGGTGAGACTGTAAGAAGGTCTGACACCATGAATAAGAACACGTTTTATTTTGCGGTTTTACTTGATAACGGAACGGTATTAAGAGTAGCAACCAATGCTCAGAGTTTATGGGCTGTTTTTGTATCTGCGGCTCCGATTATTGCAGTTATTATTCTTCTTATAATTGCGATTTGTATTACCATATCGCATATGCTGACAAAGCAGCTATTAAGGCCTGTTGAGCAAATGGCTGAAAATCTTGAAAATGCGGATTATGAATCTCCCTACAGAGAATTGGACCCATTAACACAAAAACTTCGTGCTCAACATACCGACATTTTGTCTGCGGCAAAAGCAAGACAGGATTTTACCGCTAACGTTTCCCATGAATTAAAAACACCGCTTACAGCCATATCAGGATATGCGGAGTTACTTTTAGGGGATGTGGTGGAGGAAAAAACAAAGAAACATTTTTATCAGGAAATTAAGAAAAACTCAGACAGATTACTGTCATTAATCAATGACATTATCAGTCTTTCGGAGCTTGACAGAAAGGGATTAAAGCCTGAATACGAAGAAATCAACTTGTTTGAGCTTTCAGGAGAGTGTGTAGATAACCTGAAGGTAAGTGCAAAGCAGCGGGGGATTGAACTTTTACTGGAAGGTGAAAACTGCCTTGTAAGAGGCGACCGTGAGCTGATTAAGGAACTGATAGAAAATCTTGTTCAAAATGCAATTCGCTATAACAATCCCGGAGGAAAAGTATTTGTTTACATCAAAAAAACAGATAATCAGGCAATTCTTTCGGTTAAGGATAACGGAATCGGAATTCCTAAAGAGGATCAGACAAGAGTATTTGAACGTTTTTACAGAGTCGATAAAAGCAGATCTAAGGCTACCGGAGGTACCGGGCTTGGGCTTGCCATAGTAAAACACATAGTTGATATACATGATGCAAAGATAGAACTTAGCAGTGAACCGGGGGCCGGAACAACCGTCACGGTTACATTTTGAGGAAGAAAATTGATTACTTACGAAGAAATAAAAAATAATACAACAATCAACACATATATTCAGGCGGCAGATGAAGCGCTTATAGCACTTGGCTATACAGAGCACAGTTTTGAACATGTTACGTATGTTGCAGAAAAAGCAGGAAGCATTCTTAGAACTCTGAATTTTCCTGAGCGTACAATAGAACTTGCTCAGATTGCAGGTTACATGCATGATATAGGAAATATTGTCAACCGCATCGATCACAGTCAGAGCGGAGCGGTAATGGCTTTTAGAATTCTCGATAATCTTGGAATGCCGCCAAAAGAAATTGCGGAAATTGTTTCAGCCATAGGAAATCATGATGAGGGTACGGGCGTTCCCGTTAGTCCTCTGGCAGCAGCACTGATTCTTGCGGACAAAAGTGATGTAAGAAGAAACAGAGTGAGAAATGACGCCCCTTCTCACTTTGATATTCATGACAGGGTTAATTATTCTGTAAAAAAATCAGAGCTTAAAATAAATGAAGCCCACACGATTATTAAATTAAAACTCTTTGTTGATACCCGCTACGGCTCTGTAATGGATTATTTTGAAATATTCATGCAAAGAATGATAATGTGCAGAAAGGCTGCGGAAAAGCTGAATCTTGAGTTTAAGCTTATGGTGAATGAACAGCAGCTCATATAATAATAGGTTGCCTTTGGCAACCTATTTTTTATATAGGGGCAATTGTTGCTTTGACATTTGATTTGTTGTTGTTAAACATTTATGTCACGAGCTGTTTATTTAGTGGAGACTGAAATATGGAAAAAGAGAACCGTAATGTAACGGTGTTTGATAAAATATTAAAGATTTTGATCGTTTTCTGTTTCACATTTATTTTTTTGTTTGTTATCTGGGGAAATATTGTATCGCCCAAATTAAATCTTTTTACGGAAACTGCCGATGTGTACGACAGGGAATGGATAAGAGACTATGATGACGGGCATACGGAAACCTTTACGATGCCGACCAGTCTTGAAATGGAAGATGATGCGATTGTGAATCTTCGTACTGTGCTTCCAATTACAGTCAGTGATGGTTCTTTTCTTGTTATTACCATGGGAAAAAGCTACAAGGTATATGTGGATGGCATGGAAATATATGCCTTTGACAATACGGTCTCAAGGCTTCCCGGAAAAATAACAAAACCTGTCGTTGTACCTATTCCATTAGAAGACGAATATGCGGGAAAAGAATTAACTTTAGTCGTTACAAACGGAAAATACGGACGTGCAATGGTCCATACTGCCTATATAGGAACCATGATGGGCACTTTCCGAATGCTCATGAAGGACTCGGCTCTTCAGTTCATCCTGGCTGCATTGTTAGTCATAGCATCACTGGTAACAATAGTTATCTTTGTATATGTGGAAAGAAAGAATAACCGAAAGGCGCCGCTAATCCACCTTGCAGAAGGTATATTGGCCATTTCTCTATGGATCATTTTTAACAGTCATTTATTCCAGCTTGTTTTTGGCAGTTACTTCTTTGACGGAATCACAGGCTTTATGCTTGTTATTACAATGTGCATTCCCTTTTTGGAATATTTCGATGCAATTCTTGAGGGACGTTACCATTTGCTTTTTGTAATATGTGAAACGGCCTGCGTATCCAATTTTATTGTACTTACCTTCCTTCACATGGTGGGACTTCTCAGCTATTACACGGTATTAACCTATATTGACGGAATCCTGGCAGTATATATTCTTGTGATGCTTGTTTGCACACTGATAGATTTTGTCAGGAAAAAGATTACGGATCACAATAATGTAATAGTTGGAATTGTGGGACTCAGCCTGGGAGCCTTTTTGGAAATAATTGTTACAATTCTGAATTCTAAAATGCCCTTCAAGTTTGATATCAGTGGCCTTGCAATTATAGCAGGAATGGTGATTTTGCTTATATTCGCAACGCTTGACCAGGTTAAGGTGTTTGAAAAAATAAGAAAAGAAACAGAAAGTGCGCTTGCTGCAACAAAGGCAAAGTCGGATTTCCTTGCCAATATGTCCCATGAAATTCGTACCCCTATTAATGCAATTATGGGTATGAATGAAATGGTGCTTAGGGAGAGTGACCAGGAAACTGTAAAGGAATATGCCAGGGATATCAGCAGTGCCAGCGATAATCTGCTTCGAATAATTAACGATATTCTGGATTTTTCAAAGATTGAATCAGGAAAGCTTGAGATCATAAATGATAACTATGATCTGGGAGAAATCATTTACGATGTAACTACTCTTGTTAATATGAAAGCAGAAGACAAGGGACTTAACCTTATTGTGTCTGTGGATGAAAACCTTCCGTACAGACTTTATGGCGATGACAAGCGCGTTAGAGAGATTATTACAAATATTCTTAATAATGCGGTGAAATATACGGACCGGGGCTTTGTTCATATGACCATAGGCGGCAGAATGCAGGATGAAACGATTTTACTTAGTATCAGAATCGAAGACTCCGGCCAGGGCATAAGGGAAGAGGATTTTGATAAAATATTCAACGGTTTTTCCCAGGTAAATGTTAAGAAGAACAGAAATATCGAAGGCACAGGCCTTGGATTATCCATTACAAAACGTCTTGTGGAAATGATGAACGGTTCCATAGGTCTAGAAAGCGAATTTGGAAAAGGTTCAGTATTTACAGTTCTGTTGCCACAGACAGTTGTGTCAGATGAAAAGATGGGAAATTATATGTCCCACAGACATATGTCATCGGATAGTGGAAACCAGACGAAAACTTACGATTTGGTTGAATTTACGGACACAAAGATTTTAGTCGTTGACGATATAGCAATGAACCTTAAGGTAATAAGCAAACTTTTGTCAAAACTGGGGGCAGAGGTAACCTGCGCTTCAAGCGGAGAGGAAATGCTTGATCTGGTACAGAAGAACCATTATGACATAATCTTTTTGGACCATATGATGCCAAATATGGATGGAATTGAGACACTTAAAGCGTCTAAGGAATTGCAGGAGAATCTTTGCAACGATGTGCCGGTGATTGCACTTACCGCCAATGCGATTGTTGGCGCAAAGGAAATGTATCTGGATGCAGGCTTTGACGATTATCTTAGCAAACCCGTAAAAATGGAAATGTTAAATAACATGCTTGCAACATATTTGCCGGGTAAGAAAAAGGAAAAAAACTGAAATAAATATAGTATGGTGACATAATTCTTTTGGAGGAATAACTTATGAAAAGATTTATGTCACTATTTTTTGTTTTGTGCTCTATTATGATGTTATTTGGAGGACATACAAATGCTTATGCCGGTGAGCTTACTACACCATCGGGGCTTGCTTATTCAGTAGAAAGAAAAAAGTCACAGTTAGAAACATTTGGGATTCTTACAGAGATTCTAATTGTTATAGGTATTATAATTTCGGTAACACTTGCTAAATTTGTTGCTGATAATACGACACAGCTTATTGTAACATTAATCTGTGGCTGGTTCGTATGGGGTTATGGTATAGTTCTTAGAATCAAGGTCAGGAAAGAAATAAAAGAACTTACCAAAACGCTGTAGATGTAAAGAAAATGAAAAAAGAGTTAGCATTTATGTGAGTGTTGGCATTGTATGGTTGGCATGCTGTTTGTGTCTTCCATTTTGCAATGCCTCACTTTTTTTATCGTTTAATGCCGATTATAAAAAAATAGAAGACTCCAGGATATCAGGAAGAAAGCAAGGAAAAAACAAGAATTTGTTCATTGAACAAGCAAATGTGCATGTTATGATAACGTAGAAGACAACTTCTTTTCAAAATTCGGCACCAAGTACGCCGGTGGGAGTACTTGAATTTGGGAGGTGTAATTGTGAGTGAAATGCATCTAAAGAATAATCGAATTGATATGTATGCACACGCACCGTGGCAGGATACGATGACCGATCTAAATACAAGTGAAAGTGGACTTGATGAAGAACGAGTGTCTGAATATAGATTGAAGTATGGAACTAACAATATGATGGAAAGTAAACCGGATTCTATTTACTACCGGTTGAGAAGAGCATTTATTAATCCGTTTTCTATCATTTTATTTGTGCTTGGATTAATCTCATTTGCTACAGAATTGATTATGGACACGGATTATAGTCACAACTATACAACAGCAATAATTATATTCTGTATGCTTTCGTTA